>DASXPG010000073.1:0-10683 GCA_036493755.1 Gemmatimonadales bacterium | reverse complement strand
GACGCGCGGCGTTGCCGTTGTTGCCAGTGCCTGGGGCGCGGCGCCCGAAGTGGTACACGGCGGCGGAATCCTGGTCGATCCTCGCGATCCCGCGGCATTCCGGGATGCGGTGGCCGAGCTGCTTCGGGACTCGGGGCGCGGCGCGCGGGCGCGGGAGGATGCCGGCCGTTTCAACTGGGAGGCCGCGGCCGATGCCACGCTCGCGATCTACCACCGCCTCCGGTCCTAGCCTGGCCGCGACCGGCGCTGTCCCTGCGCCACTGCGCCGGCTCGGACGGGCGCTGCTCCAGGGCTGGGGCGCGCTCGGCGCCGCGTCGGGCTGGCGTTACCAGGTCGTCGAGCGCTGGGGTGCGCGCCTCGCCGAGGATCACGCGCTGCGGACGACGCTGCCGGGCGGGCTCGCGTTCGACGCCGACCTGGGCGATTTCATCGGTCGCTTCACCTACTTCCAGGGCGCCTTCGAACCGATCGAGATGTGCCTCGTCGGCCGGCTCCTCGCGCCGGGCATGACGGTCATCGATGGGGGCGCGAACCAGGGCGTCTGGACGCTCCACACCTCGCGACTCGTCGGTCCCACCGGCCGCGTCATCGCCTTCGAGCCCATCACCACAAATTTCGCCGCGCTCGAACACCACGTACGCCTCAACCAGCTCGGCAACGTGACGCTCGTGCGGAAGGCGCTGTGGAGCGGCGCCGCGACGCTCGAATTCGGACGGCCCGACGACCACGCCGACAACGCAGGCACGTGGGGTGCCGGCGTCGCGCGGACGAGGGATCACGAAACCATCGAGGCCGTGGCGTTCGATGACCTCGGCGTCGCGGGGTCCGTCGACTTCATCAAGCTCGACGTCGAGGGCAGCGAGCTCGCGGCGCTCCACGGGATGCGCCGCACGATCGACCAGGACAGTCCGCTGATGCTCGTGGAGCTGAGCAGGGGCGCCGCGCGCCGGGCGGGCGCGAGCGTCGAGGACCTGTGGCGCCACATCACGGCCGAGCTTGGCTACCAGGTCTGGCGCATCGGATCCACGCCGGCGCTGAGCGGGCTCATCACGGATCCCGCCACGGTCGAGGACGCCAATACGATCTGCTATCGCGGACCAATGCCGGAGGCGCTCAAGGCGGGATGGGACTACAAGCAGGTCCTGAAGTGGGCGCGCTCGGGATAGATTACTGACGGATGTCCCCCACACCCCTAACGGTTTCGTGCATCTCCGTCTCATCCGCACTCGGCGGCTCGGAGTGGAGCCTCCTCGACTTCGTGCGACTCGCCGCGGCGAAGGGGATCGACGCCGGTGTCGTGCTCCCGAAAGAGGGCCCTCTCGCCGAAGAACTGAAGCGCGCCAATGTGCGGTACGCCGTCGCTCCCGCGGCCGAGTCGCTCCTCGCCCTCTCGCAGCGTGAGATGCTCACCATCGCCGGACTCTTTACGCTCACCGCCGGGCTCGCCACCTGGTCGCGAGCCATCGCGGCGGCCGGCCGGAAACTCTTCGGTGCGCCGCCGCAGGTGCTTTATACCAACGGATTCAAGCCCCACCTGGCGGCCTCGCTGGTGCGCGGGCCCAAGCGGGCGTGGCATCTCCGCGAATTTCCCCCCGAACGGACCCAGAACGTCTGGAAGCTGCTGGTCGGCGCGCTGCCGACGGTGAGCATCGCCAACTCACGCGCCGTCGCCGATGCCTGGCGCATGGCCGGTTTCAAGCCGCCCGAAGTGGTGCATAACGGCGTGGACCTGGTTCGCTTTCACCCGATGCCGCGGTCGGGGTGGATCCACGCGCAGCTCGGCCTGGACCGGAGCACGAGGCTCATCGGCATGCCGGCGATTTTCGCGAAATGGAAAGGACACCTCCAGGTCGTCGAGGCCTTCGAACACGCTGCCGCCGATTTCCCCGACGCGCATCTCGTCCTCGTGGGCGGCGCCATCTATGATACCAGCGCCGAGCGGGGCTTTGCCGAAGAGCTGGTCCGGCGGGTCGGACGCGCATCGGTCGGAGGCGGCGGCTCGCGGCTCAGCGACCGGATCCATTTCCTCAAGCACAGCGCCGAGCCGTGGAAGCTATATCCCGAGTTCGACGTCGTCGTGCACTTCTCGACGCGCCCGGAGCCTTTTGGACGCGTGGTCGCCGAAGCGCTGGCGTCGGGAGTGCCCGTCATTGCCGCTCGCGCTGGGGGCCCGCTGGAAATCGTCGAGGATGGCGTGACCGGCTGGCTGGTCGAGCCCGGCGACGTGACGGCGATGTCAGCGGCGATGGTGCATGCGCTACGCGAGGCGGGCACACCGGCCAGCGCGGCGATGCGCGCCGCCGCGCGAGCCCGCGCCGAGACGCAGTTCAGCGCCGAACGGTACGCGACCGAGGTTGCGCGGATCCTGAGGGAAGCGGCGCGCTGATAATCGCCTCGAGCGTCTCCCGGCGGCTGATAGCCGCTGCTCAGGTCTACACCCATTAGATTAGCGACCCCATGCCCAGACTGACTCCCAACGGCACGGCGATCATGCGCATCCTCCATGTCGTCGGGGCCCGGCCGAACTTCATGAAGATGGCGCCCGTCCATCGCGCCCTCGGCGCGTACCCGCGCATGCAGTCGCACATCCTCCACACCGGCCAGCACTACGACCGGCTGATGAGCGACGTCTTCTTCGAGGACCTGCATCTCCCGCTTCCCGACATTTCGCTCGGCGTCGGCTCGGGGACGCATGCCGAGCAGACCGCCGGCATCATGACCGCCTTCGAGAAACACGTCACCACCGAGCGGCCCGACCTGGTCGTGGTCTACGGCGACGTGAATTCGACGATGGCCGCCGCGCTGGTCTGCGCCAAACAGGGCATCGCGGTGGCGCATGTCGAGGCGGGGCTGCGGAGCGGCGACCGCGCGATGCCCGAAGAAATCAATCGCATCGTCACCGACCGGCTGGCAAACCTGCTGCTGGTCACCGAACCGTCGGGACGCCGCAATCTCGAAGCCGAGGGCGTCGCGCCCGAGGCCATCGTCGACACCGGCAACTGCATGATCGACAGCCTCGCCGGCCTGCTGGAGCGCGAACAGATCACCGCGCGCCGGCCGCGCGCCGGCCGCGGCCTGGTGCTCATCACCCTGCACCGGCCCTCGAACGTCGACGATGCCCGCCGGTTCGCGGAGATCGCATCCTTCCTGGAGTCGCTGTCGAAAGAATTCGACCTGCTCTTTCCGGTTCACCCCAGGACGCGCAAGCAGATCGAAGCGAGCGCGTTAGGCACCCGCCTCACCAGGGCCATCAGCCTGGTCGAGCCGCTGCGCTATCGCGACTTCGTGATGAAGATGACCGAGGCGTCGCTGATCGTCACCGACAGCGGCGGCATCCAGGAGGAGTCGGCCTACCTCGGCGTTCCCTGCCTCACGCTGCGCTCCACCACCGAGCGGCCGATCACCGTCGACGCTGGAACCAACATCCTCGAACCGGATTGCAGCGGTGATCTCTACGGCGCGGCGGCGAAGCTGATGGACCGGCAGTATCCGCCGATCGGGGAGAATCCGGTGCTGAAGGCGGCCCATTGGGATGGGCATGCGGGCGAGCGGGTCGCCCGCGAGCTGCGGAAGTTCCTTACCGCATGAGCGACTTCACCGCGGCGCAGACGGCGTCGATCTCGTCGTCCTTCCTCGCGGGCCCGCTCGGCAGGTAAAGGCCGCGCGCCCCCAGCCGCTCGGCCACCGGGCAGCTGGTCGATGCCAGCTCCGAGTAGGCGGGCTGCCGATGCACCGGGTAGAAAAAATCGCGCGACTCGATTCCCTGCTCCTTCAAGCCGGCCCGTAGCTCATCGCGCGAGGGGGCCGACCCTTCCTCGACCACCAGTCCGAAGACCCAGCAGACATTCACCGTCCCGGCTTCCAGCGCCTGGAGCTGAATCCCCGATACGTCGGCGAGTCCGGCGCGATAGCGTGCGCCGACCCGCCGCGACGCCGCGACCAGCTCCGCCGCACGCTCGGTCTGCGCCACGCCCACGGCGGCCTGGAGATTCGACATCCGGTAGCTGAAGCCGACCTCGACGTGCCGGTAGCGCGACTCGTCGCCGCCGAACGCGTGATCGCGGAGCGCGCGGCAGCGGCTGGCCAGCGCGGGGTCGGAGGTGACCACCATGCCGCCCTCGCCGGTGGTCAGGATCTTGTTGGCATAAAATGAAAAGGCGGCGATGTCGCCTAACGAGCCTGCCCGGCGCTCGCCGCGCTGCGCGCCATGCGCTTCGGCGGCGTCCTCGACGATCGGAATCCCCGGAGCCACCGAGCGGATGACATCGACATCGGCGGGATGGCCATAGATGTGGGTCACCACGATCGCCTTCGTTCGCGGCGTCAGCGCCGCCACGACCCGCGCCGGATCGAGCGACCAGACATCCGGAAGCGCATCGCAGACTACCGGCGTCGCACCGAGATACCGAACCGGGTTCACCGAGCCGATCATGGTGAATGCCGGGACGATGACTTCATCGCCGGGACCAACACCCAGCGCGGCGAGCGCCAGGTGCACCGCCGAGGTGCCGCTGGAACAGGCGATGCCGTTGGTCGCGCCGCAGAAACGCGCGAAGCCGTCTTCGAACCGGGGGACGAAAGCGCCGCGCGATGAGAGCCAGCCGGATTGGGCCGCCTCCGCGACATAGTCCCGCTCGCGCGGGCCGATGTCGGGTGCGGCGATGCCGATCACAGGTAGGTCTTGTCCTGCTCGCCGAGGTAGGGGCCCTGCTTCACCTCGATGAGGTGGCAGGCGGTGAGGAATTCGAAACCATGGGCACCGCCGGTGAGGAGAATGGTGTCTCCCGCGGTCAGGAAGCGGGTAGCGACCAGCTTCCCTCCGTCGGCGAAGAGATCGACCTTCAGCCGCCCGGAGAGGACGTGCAGGAATTCATGGGTCTGGGTGATGGTCCGCACGCCGAGGTTGTGGGCGTGGGGCGGAATCTTGTGACCCGCCGGCCGGTTGATCTCGCCCAGCTGGAGCGGGGCGTCGGGGCCGGTGACAAACCGAGTTCCCGGCTCGCTTTCGCTCACCCGGAGGATTACTGCCAGTTGTTGGGCCTCATGGCTGACGATTTCAACCGACATGACGAAGAATGGGAGCGAACCTGTCATGCGTCAAATGCTGAGACCAGATTAATTGACGAAAGCCATTGTCTCCACGACATTTACGCACTTCATTCGACTTGATTTCTGCTTTGTGATACGACTAACTTTGTCGCGCAGAGTACCCAACATCTGGAGCCGCTTTTCGTGCGCTGTCTCAATCGCCTCGCCATCAGTGCCGCGCTGACTTTCGCCGTCCTGCTCCCCGCTCGGGCTTTCGCGCAGGACATTCCCCAGCGTCCCCAGGGGATGAGCGACGCGCAGATCCAGGCCGCCATCCAGCAACGCGGTCTCGGCGACCAGCTGCGCCAGCGGATCCAGCAAAGCGGTCTGACCTCCGACCAGGTCCGGGCCCGGCTGCGTGCCGCGGGCTATAGCGACAATCTGATCGACGCGTACCTTACCCCTGGGACGCCGGGCCAGGCCGCTCCCACGCCCAGCGCCGAGATGTTGCGCGCGGCGGCAGCCCTCGGCCTCGCCGACTTCACGGTGTCCGATACGCTGCGCGCCCTCCGCGATTCGATCCAGCTCACCCGGGCCGATTCCTTCCTGCTCGATACTCTCGACCTGGTGATCGGCCGCGACTCCATTCCAACCCGGCGCGACTCGCTGGGCGTTCTCCGTGTCGACAGCGCGCGGGTTCGAATGCTGGCGGAGCGACTGCGCCAGCCTCGGGTCTTCGGCCTCGATGTCTTCCGCCACGCGACCACGCAGTTCAACGTCGCGACGTCGGGACCCGTCGATCCGAGCTACCAGCTTGGCCCCGGCGACGAGCTGCTGCTGATCCTCACCGGCGATGTCGAGCAGGTTCACCAGCTCGCGGTGACCCGCGAGGGTTACATCGTAATTCCCCAGGTGGGCCAGATCGAGGTGGCGAATCTCACGCTCGGTCAGCTGCGCCAGGTCCTCCAGCAGCGGCTGGGCCGCGTGTACTCCGGCGTGCGCTCGAACAATCCGACGACGCACTTCGACATTACCGTCACACGCTTGCGCGTGAATCAGATCTACGTGACCGGCGATGTGGCACGTCCGGGTGCCTACGCCGTCAGCGCGATCGGTACGGTACTCAACGCGCTGTACCAGGCTGGCGGGCCCACCGATCGGGGCAGCTTCCGGCAACTCCGCATCATGCGGGGCGGACAACAGACCGCCACGTTGGACCTCTACGACTACCTGCTCGGCGGCGGCGCCGGGGATGCGACGCGCCTTCAGAGCGGCGACGTGATCTTCGTGCCGCCCCACGGGCCGCGAGTCACGATCGAAGGACGCGTGCTGCGGCCGGCGATCTACGAGTTGAAGGAAGGCCAGACCCTCAAGGATCTGATCGCGATGGCCGGGGGCCTCCAACCTGATGCCTACACCGGCCGGGTCACCATCGAGCGGATTCTGCCGCCGGGCGAACGCCAGGGCACGGGCCGCGACCGGCAGGTCCTCGACGTGCCGCTGGATTCCCTGTTCAGCAGGAGTGGCGCGCCGGTTCCATTGGCCGCCGAAGATCGGGTCCGTGTCCTGGCGATCTCGCAGCCGCTGCGCAACCGCGTCGTGGTGAGGGGCAACGTCTGGCAACCCGGCGAAGTGGCGCTGACGCCGGGCATGCGGCTCTCGGGCGCGATTGCCGCCGCGGGCGGACTTCGCACCGACACCTACCTCGACCGCGCACACATTCTCAGGCTCATGCCCGACTCGACGCGTCGCATGATTGGCGTGGACCTGCGCGGCGTAGCACTGCCCGATAGCGGCTCGGGACGCAGGTTAGGGCCCGCGGCCGGCCAGCCGGCTCGCGATCCGGAGCTTCAGGAGTTCGACGAGCTGATCATCTACTCCCGAACCGAGTTCCGGCCCTCGCGCCAGATCGCCGTCTACGGCAGTGTCCAGCATCCGGGCGTCTATACCTTTCGCGATTCCATGACTTTGCGCGACGCCGTCATCCTGGCCGGCGGGTTGCGCGATGAAGCCTTCCTCGAGCAGGCCGAGGTCTCGCGTGTTCCCCAGGTCATCGGCGGCGACACCCTCGCGCTGGTCCTCCAGGTGCCGCTGGACTCCTCGTACGTACTGGATCCCACTGCCTATCTTCTGCGCGGGGTCGGGCAGCGGACACCGAGCCCGGTGCTCCAGCCCTTCGACAACGTCTTCATCCGCCGCCTGCCTAACTACACGCTCCAGCGGAACGTGATCGTGAGCGGCGAGGTGCGCTTCCCCGGGCGCTATACCATCACCCACACCAACGAGCGGATCACCGACCTCCTGACGCGAGCCGGCGGCCTCACCGAAGCCGGCTATTTGAGGGGCAGCCAGTTCTTCCGGGCCCAGAACCGGGCGGGACGGGTCGGCATCGACTTCGAACACATCGTGCACGATCCGGCGTACCGGGACAATCTGATTCTGTTGGCCGGCGACTCCATTTTCGTGCCGGAATACCAGCCGGTGGTCCAGGTCGAAGGCGCGGTGAACAGCCCCGTCGCCGTCTCGTTCGTCCCGGGACACTCCGCGGACTATTACGTGGATCGCGCCGGCGGGTTCAGCCACAATGCCGAGAAGAACAAGACCTATATCGTTCAGCAGAACGGCACCGTGGACCGCCGCAGCAACCGTGTGGACCCGGGCGCGCGTGTCGTGGTTCCGGACCGGCCGCTTGACGCCCAGCGAACCAACTGGCCGCAGATCGTGACGACGACCGGGACGCTCCTCGCGAGCCTGCTCTCGATCATCGTGCTGAGCAAGCAGCTGTAGTGATGCGGCGGCGCGCGGCCGCGGCGTGCCTGGTCTGGCTCGCGCTCGCGGCCGTCGCTGAGCTCCACGCGCAATCCCCGAGCCCGGGCCCCTGGGTCCCGATCGGCTCCCGCCTCGATCGCCTGACCTTGTGGGTCATCGCCGATGGCGGCTTGTCCACGGTCGATGCCCTCACCCGCCCCTTTCGTCTTGCCGCGCTCCGCAACGCCGCTCAGAAGCAGGACACGACGGTTCTCGCTGCCGCCGGCCGCCAGGCCTTTCGCTGGCTCATGGCCGAGCTCGAGGGAGTCGCGGACTCGACCGCCATTGTCGCGGAGTTCGGCGGCGAAGCCTGGCGTAACGGCAGGCGCGACAGCTTCCGCGGCGGGGGCAGCGCCGGAAGCGGACCGGAAGGCGGCATCTGGCTGGGCCTCACGAGGGGGCCGTTCGTCGGCGTCTTCAACCCTGCGTTCGATAATCGACTGAAGGACGATCCCGAATTCACCGGGAAGAAGGATCGGGCCATCGCCGGCCGGCTTCAGAGCGGCTATGTCGCACTCACGGGCGAGCGCGGCGACCTCATCTTCGGACGAATGAGCCACGCCTGGGGCCCGGATCTCTTCGACGGACTCCAGGTGTCGCCCTCGGCATATGCCAGCGACATGCTCGAGGGGACGCTGCGGGAGGGACGCTTCGCGCTGACCACGATGGCCCAGCGACTGGATGACGACGATACCACCCTCTCGGTTCCGGTAAACCGCTACTTCTTTGCGCACCGGCTGAGCGTGCGCCTTGCGAGCCGGACCTGGCTTGCCGTTACCGAGACGGGGATCTACGGAGGACCGGGCCGCGGCTTCGAGCCGGCATTTCTTTCGCCGGTCAACCCGGCCGTGCTGTCGGAATTCAACGAGGGAAAGAGCGTCGACGTTCTCTGGGGTGCGGCGATGCACGCGCCGCTGGGCCGGCGGATTTCCTTCGACGGCGAGCTGATGGTGGACGACATCCAGATCGAGCGCGACACCCTGACCGGGCACACCCGGCCCTGGTCCGGCGGCTACACGGCCGTGCTACGCGGATCGCTCCCCGGCCTGCCCATCCATGCCGCGGCGGGCTACACCATGGTCCGCAGCCTGACCTACCGGAACAGCTTCGACCCGGGGGATACCTACGATCTGATCGGTGTGGGGCTCGCCCGTAACTTCAGCGACTACGACCAGGCCCTGGTGCGCCTGGAGATGTGGGCGTCACCCCGGATCCTGGTGGGCATGGACGTTTCGTATTTGCGGCAGGGCTCCGGAGACTTCCGTAATCCGTTCCCGGCCGATTCGGTTCTGGCGCTACCCGGCCAGGGATTTCTTGTCGCCCCGGTGCAGCACAGCGCCGCGGTCCGCGCTACCATGACCCTGGAGCCGCGCAATGGCGTGGCGATGACGGGAGAACTGGGAGCACGGCAACGGCCCGGAGGTACGAGCGCGATCGCCGGCATCCAGATCACGCTGCGCTTCGACGCCCTCCACCATCATTGGGGCGCCGCCTTCCCCGCCGTCGAGGGCACGGCAGTTCGTTAGGCAGATTAGGCAGCCGGCGGCGCCGCCGGTGTGACGTCGCCCCCGGCCCGCGCCAGATACCGATCTCCCGCGCGATACAGCACCAGGAGTCCCAGCGTTGCCACGCCCAGCGCCATCGGCAGCGCGCCACGCCAGCGCCAGGCCGCTGCGGCGAGTCCCACCAACACCACGTTGATGATCGCAACGACGCCATCCACCTGGCCATGGGTCCAGCCCGACTGAACCAGTCGCTGGTACAGATGCCCCCGATGGGCGCTGTACCAGCGCTCGCCGCGCGCGATGCGCCGGCACAGCACGATCGTGGCATCGGCGATGAAGGTACCGAGAAGCACAGCCCAGATCAGCGCGGGGACGGCCCGCTCAACTTCGCTGCACGCCGCCAGCCCCGCGAGCAGAAAACCCAGCAATCCCGCTCCGGCATCGCCCATGAAGATGCGCGCGGGAGAGCGGTTCCAAACCAGAAATCCGCCGCTGGCAGCCGCTACCACGAGCGCGACCACCGCGAGACCGATGGCGCCCGACGCCAGCAGGAACACTCCACCGGCCAGTCCGACGAATACCGCCTCCATGCCGGCGATACCGTCGATACCGTCCATGAAGTTGTAGAGGTTGGTGCACCAGACAATCGTGAGCACCACGATGGCGTTGGTGATCGCGCCCAGATTGATCCGCGCCGTTCCGGCATCGAGGCTGTCGTAGCCACCAAGCCATCCCACCAGCCACGCGGCAGCCGCGACTTGCACCAGCAGCCGGACCCGAGCGGACAGGCGAACCCGGTCGTCGATCCAGCCGACGATGGCGACGGCGGCACCGCCGCCCAGAAGACCCATCGCCGCGGCGCGATCCAGCAGTCCCGCCGACCAGGCCATTGCCACCGCCGCCAGCGCCGGTGTTGCAATTCCCCAGCCGCCGCCGAGCGGCACGGGATGCTTGTGGGAGCTTCGCTCATTCGGCGTGTCGAAGATGGCGCGGGTCAGCGCGTAGCGGCGCGCCGCACCGGTGAGAGCCCAGCCGGCGACGAATCCCGCACCCAGACAGCCGGCGACGAGCCCGATCATGCCCCGGCGGCTCCACGATTGGCCACGGCTCGGCGAAGTCCTTCATCGACCGACAGAGGCGGCGTCCAGCCAAGAACGCGCCGTGCCTTTGAGCTGTCCACCTGGAGGGTTCCGCACAGCCGGCGCAACACGTCGCCGCGGCCCGCCAGCCTGGCCCCGGCGGCGAGAATGCCTAACGGAACCGGGATGAGGCGTGCGCGCACGCCCAGCGCCGCCGCGGTCCGGCGCAATAGATCCGCTGTCGACAGATCCTCGCCGTCGCT
>DASXPG010000072.1:0-24167 GCA_036493755.1 Gemmatimonadales bacterium | reverse complement strand
CGCCACCTTCTCCGGCCTGGGGATTCACAATACGGGAGTTTACAAGCTGCTGTTCACGGCGACGTCGCTGCCGGTCCGCACGGCGACCGATTCGACGATCGTCGCGACGCTGATGGCCGACTCGGTGCCGGTCCCCAACCTCAACGGGTCGGTGAACTCGGCGCAATCACTGGTGTTCCGCGTGCTTCCGGGCGACACCATTCTCACCGTCACCCTGTCGGGCCCCACCACGGGCAACGGCGACGCCGACCTGCTGGTCCGTTTCGGCGCGGCCCCGGATATCGAGAACGGGATCTTCGACTGCTTCCCCAACCTCGCCGGCAACAACGAGGTGTGCGCCTTCCACTCGCCGGCGCCGGGACTCTGGTACGCCTCGATCTTCGCCTTCTTCTCGTACAGCAACGTCACGATCACGGCGACCGCGTCGGGCCACTAACTCGCTTCGGCAACATCGTGGTCACGAAGCTGTAACCGTCATTGGCGGCGGGCACGGCCGGTGATGATATTTTTGCTTCCCTCCATGGCCGCGGAGTTTTCCAGGTGCCTCGAATGTTCCTGATTCCCCTGTTGATGCTCTCGGTCGCGCCGCTGGCGCCGGCCCAGCAGACGCCCCTCCAGGTCACGTACGTCCAGTCGAGCGAGGAGTACGCGGCGCTGACCCGGATGGTCTATCGCGAGGCGGCGCGCGCGGTGCGCGAATCGGCGCGGCGTGCGCCCCGCGGACGCTGGGCGGTGGTCCTCGATCTCGACGAGACGACGCTGGACAACTCGGACTTCGAGCGCGACCGCATCGGTCCCTTCACGCCGCAGTCCTGGTCCGAGTGGACGGCGAAGCGCGCCGCGCTGGCCGTGCCCGGTGTCCAGGGCTTCATCGCCGAAATGCGGCGGCTGGGCGGTCATATCGCCTGGATCACCGACCGTGACACTCCCGCCCGGGAAGACACCCGCGAGAACCTGCGCACCCTGGGGCTCTGGAGCGACGACGATCGCCTCTGCGTGCGCACCGACCCGGTGCGGGATCCCAAGGCGGCGCGCCGCCGCGCGGTGATGGCGGGGGAGGGCGCCTGTTCGTGGGCCGGACGCCCGATGCAGGTCCTCGGCTATTTCGGCGACCAGCTCAAGGCGTTTCCGGACGACTCGACCGCCGACTTTCCGGGCACCGGCGAGAGCGATGGCGCGGCCGGCCAGGATTCGGCCTTCGGCAGCCGCTTCTTCATCATCCCCAATCCGACGTATGGCCGCTGGACCCAGTGCGTGACCCGGGGCGGGAGCGCCGCCGCCGACCGCCGCCCGACACTGGTGGTGGCGATTTCGGTGGACCAGATGCGCGCCGATTATCTCGATCGTTTCGGCGCCCAGCTCGACGGTGGCTTGCATCGCATGGCGGTGGATGGCGCGCGATTCATGCGCGCTTACCAGGATCACGCCATGTCCGAGACCGCGCCGGGACACGCCAGCATCCTCTCGGGGCGTTGGCCGAATTCCACGCACATCGTCCGCAACAGCGAAGGCGTCAACGATTCGACGCCGCTGCTCGAGGTCGCCGGCGAAGGAGCGTCGCCCAACCGCTTCCACGGCACCGAGCTCTTCGACTGGATGCATTCGTGCTGGCCGCGCTCCCGGGTCCTCTCGGTATCGCGCAAGGATCGCGCGGCGATTCTGATGGTCGGGAAAGCGAAGGGCGACGTCTACTGGTACCAGGGCGGGATGTTCACCACCAGCCGCTACTATGCCGATGCGCTCCCCGACTGGGTGCGGGAATTCGATCGTGAGGCGCTGGCCGCGCGGTGGCCGGGGCGCAGCTGGAATCTGCTGCTCGCTCCATCGCAATATCCCGAATCCGATTCGATGACCTACGAAAACGGCGGGCGCGACCTGGTCTTCCCGCACGTGCTCCCCGCCGATACCAACGCCGCGACCAACGCGTTGATCGCCTCGCCGGGAATGGATTCGTTGACGATGGCGCTGGCGTTGCGCGGCGTGGGCCAGCTGGGACTCGGCCGTGGTCCGGGCGCCGATCTGCTGGTCCTCGGCCTCTCGGCGACCGACTACATCGGCCATGCCTGGGGTCCCGACTCGCGCGAGATGCACGACCAGATCCTGCACCTCGACCGCAACCTCGGCGTCTTCTTCGATTCCCTGGCGAAGCTGGTGCCGGGCCGGCGGATCGTCGCCGTACTGACCGCGGATCATGGCGTGACGTCGTACCCCGAGGCGAGCAACATCAGGGGCGATCACGGCGCCCAGGCGCTCAGCGTCAGCGGCCTGGTCCGCCAGGTGAACACCGAGCTCCAGAATCAGACCGGCGTTCGCAACGGGATCCGCTATTTCGAGATCGGCCTGCTGGTCGTCGAGCGGCAGCAGCTCGAGGCCAGGGGAATGGACGTCGATTCGCTGGTCCAGAAGATCGCGGTCGAGTTGCGGGCGATGCCCCAGGTCCAGCGGATCGATACGCCGGGATCGCTGGCCCGCGCCGATACCGCCACCGACGACGTTGCGCGCCGCTGGATTCACCTGATTCCGCCTGGCCTTCCGGCCGAGCTGATGGTGACCCTCAAGCAGAACATGGTATGGGGGAGCGGCGGCAGCGCGCAGCATGGCCAGCCCAGCGAGGACGACACCCACGTGCCGCTCCTCTTCTGGGGCCGCGGCATCCGGACCGGCCGCTATACCGGGCGCGTTGGAGTCGTGGATATTGCCCCGACACTGGCCGCCATTCTTGGCGTGGTCCCCGATCCCGCCGTGCAGGGTCGGGCGTTGCGGGAAGCGGTGGCAGGCGAACGCTAGGTCGCGATCGTCGCAGATCGTAAATTGACGGTAGGCGGTAGACGCCAGGGTGTTCCTGGTCTATCGTCTACCGTCTGCTGTTGCAGCTGCTTTCTCCCAGGCGAGGCATTCGATGGCCGGTCAGAAGCTCTCGGCGAAAACCGAGGAAGAAATCGTGTTCATGGAGCATATGCTGCTCCAATGCGACGGCCTCACCCGCAAAGTCGAGGAATACGCGAACTGCAAGACCAAGGCGGCGGACGGCATGACCCAGCCGATCGTCCGCCACCTCAGCCAGTTCCGCCAGCAGGCCATGCAGAAGAACCTCGGCCCGCTGGCCGACGCGGCGGGAACGCTGAGCATCCTGTGCGGGCGCGGCAGCCAGATGCAGCGGTCGCGCGTCATGCGCGAGGGGCTCATCAACTTCAAGGTCCTCATCGAGCGGATGATGAAGGCGGCGGTCGATGCCGATGTCCGCGCGCGAGCCGAAGCCGAACGGGTGATGCTGGGCGAGAAGGCGGTGGCACGGGCGAAGGCACAAGACGCAACTCCGGAGGGCGGTCACTGATGGCGGTGCTCGACAAGTTCATCCAGGCGATGTTCGACAGCTCGGGGACCCAGCTCAAGCTGCAAAGCGGACAAAACGCGTCGATGGAGGTGAACGGCGCGCAACGCCCGGTCACCCGCGAGCCGCTCACCAAGCCCAAGATCATGCAGCTGGTGCGGGAAATCGCGCCCGAGGGGATGCGCGATCACCTCGACGCCGAGTCGCGGATGGCATTCGGCTACCTGGCGGACAGCAAACGCATCGACGTCGAGATCCTGCACGTCGGCGACGGCGTGACGGTGACGCTCGCGCCGGCGCGCGCGCGGCGCTCCTCGGCGGCGATTTCGATGCCGATGGAAGCCCGCATGGGCGGCGACGCCGCCGCGCCGGCCGCCGAGGCGCCGCGAGCGCCGACCACCGCGCAGGTCCAGGCCGCCAGCGCCGCGGAAGAGCGGATCCAGGAAATGCTGCACAAGCTGGTCAGCTCCGGCTCGTCGGACCTCCATCTGCGCGTCGGCGAACCGCCGATCATCCGCAAGTCGGGCGAGATGATCCGCCTCGAGGGCTATGAGCCGCTGACCGCGGACGAGGTGATGGCGCTGATCCAGTCGATCATGCCGGAGCGCAACAAGAAGGAATACGCGGCCGACAACGACAGCGACTTCGCCTACGAGATTCTCGACCTGGCGCGCTTCCGCGCCAACGTGCTGCGCGAGCGGAAAGGACCGGCGGCGGTATTCCGGGTCATCCCGACCAAGATCCTTTCGGTCGAGGACCTGGCCGTCTCCGAAGACGTGCAGAAGCTGTGCTTCCAGACCAAGGGACTGGTGGTGGTGACCGGCCCGACCGGGTCGGGCAAGTCCACCACGCTGGCCGCGATGGTGGACCTGATGAACCGGAAGCGCACCGACCACATCATCACCATCGAGGACCCGATCGAGTTCGTGCACACCAACAAGAGTTGCGTGATCACCCAGCGGCAGGTGCACCTCCATACCGAGGGCTTCAAGCGGGCGCTGCGCGCCGCGCTGCGCGAGGACCCCGACATCGTGCTGGTGGGCGAGATGCGCGACCTCGAGACGGTGGCGATCGCGATCGAGACCGCCGAGACCGGCCACCTGGTTTTCGGCACGCTGCACACCACGACGGCCGCGTCCACCATCGATCGCATCATCGACCAGTTCCCGGCCGACCGGCAGAGCCAGATCCGCGTGATGCTCTCCGAGTCCCTGAAGGGCGTGGTGGCGCAGGTGCTGTGCAAGAAGATCGGCGGGGGACGGGTAGCGGTCCGGGAGATTCTCATCGTCGTTCCCGCGATCGCCAACCTCATCCGTGAGGGGAAGACCTTCCAGATCCCGTCGATGATGCAGACCAACAAGAAGGTGGGCATGGTGCTGATGAACGACGCCCTGCTCGACGTGGTCGAGAAGAAGCTGGTCGAGCCCAAAGAAGCGTGGATGAAGTCGGTGGATAAGGCCGGCTTCGAAGGGCAGCTCAAGGCCAAGGGGCACGACATGACTTTCCTGAAGCACATCGAGGACTGAGGGAGGGGCATCATGATGATGACCTGCCGAGCGGGTTTCCGGCGCGCGAGGCCGGCGATCGCCACGGCGGCGCTGCTGTTGGGCGCTGGCTGCGACTACCCGACCAGCAACAGTGCGAAGACCTACGCGCCCCCCAGCTCACCCGCGCCGGTGCCGCAGCTTCCGATGATCACCACCACGTCCCTGCCGGCGGCAACAGCGGGACAGCCGTACTCCGTCTCCTTGACGGTGACTGGTGGCATCCTTCCGTACGCCTACACGATCACCTCCGGCGCGCTGCCCCCGGGACTGTCCCTGGGACTTCAGACGGGCGCCATCACGGGCACGCCCGCTGATACGGGCGCCTTCACCGCGACCTTCCGGGTGGCGACCGGGAATGGCTTGAACGAGCGGGCACTGACCCTGACGGTGCAGTGAGGACGGTCGCAAGAGTCGCCGCACTCGCCACAGTCGCCGCAGTAGTGATCGGTGTCCCGGCTTCAGCGCAGCAACGCGCTGAGACGGCGAGCGAAACATTTTCCATCACCGACATCATGTCGGCCCCGTTTCCGTCGGATCTCATCGCGGCGCCCGACGGCCGGGCGATCGCGTGGATTGGTTACGAAGAGGGGAAGCGGAATATCTGGGTCGCCGAGGCTCCGGCGTGGCGGGCGTGGCGGCTGACCCGGTGGCTCGCCGACGATGGGCAGGATCTTTCCGAGCTGAGCTGGACTCCCGATTCGCGCGCGTTGCTGGTGGTCCGGGGCGGCGATTCCGGCGCCAATCATAACGATCACGATCCCGTCAATCCGACCTCCGATCCACGCGGCACCGACCAGTCGGTCTGGATCGCGCCGTTACGCGCGGGCGCGGCCGCCCGGCGGCTCGGCCAAGGCTTCCACCCCGTCGCGTCGCCCCGTGCGGACCGGGTGGTCTGGATTCTCCGTGACACACTGCGCTACGCGCCCATCGCCGGCGGCGCCCCGTCGATCCTGTTGAAGGAGCGGGGCACCTCGAGCCAGCAGGCCTTCTCCCCCGACGGCCGCACCCTGGCGTTCGTCAGCGATCGCGGCGACCACGCCTTCATCGGGCTCTACGATTTCGCCAGGCGCGAAGTGCGCTGGATGTCGCCCGGGACCTTCGACGACGAAATGCCGCGCTGGTCGCCGGATGGCAAGGCAATCGCGTTCCTTCGCCGCAACGGCGCGGCGTACCGCCGCGGCGAGCGCCTGCCGCACGTCGACAGCAATTCCACGACCTACGCCCCGTTTACAGTGCGCAGCGGCGATCCGGCGTCCCTCGCCTCTCACGATGTTTGGCGCTCCCCCAGCAATGCCGACGGCGATTGGCCCGATCCCGCCGACGACTGGGGACTGATGTGGGCCGGCAGTAACCGGATCGTGTTCGCATCGGAGCAGACCGGCTGGATCGGGATGTACAGCGTGAACGCCGAGGGTGGCGAGGCGACCCGCCTCACGCCGACCGGCTGCGAGGTCTACAACGTCGCGATGGCGCGGGATCGCGAGTCGATCGTCTACGATTCCAATTGCGGCGACATCGAGCGGCACCACGTCCAGAGCGTGCACGTCCTGGGTGGTACACCTCGCGAGCTCACGTCGGGGAGCGGCATCGAGTGGAAGCCGCAGCCACTGGGCGATTCGCTGGTAGCGCTGCTTCGCAGTGACGCGCAGCATCCCGGGGCGCCGGCACTTACCCGTGGCGATTCACTTCACGTGCTCGAAGGCTGGCCGATGCCCGAGGCGTTCCCGGCGGGCCAGCTGGTGACGCCGACCCAGGTCCTGGTCACCGCCGCCGATTCCACCGTCATCCATTGCCAGCTCTTCCTGCCGCCCAACCCGGCGCCTAACGAGAAGCACCCGGCGGTCATGTTCTTCCATGGCGGGCCGTCGCGCGAGATGGTGCTGGGTTTTCATTTCATGCACTACTACAGCAACGCCTACGCCTTCAACCAGTACCTGGCCAGCCGCGGCTTCACGGTGCTGTCGGTCAATTACCGGGGCGGCGTGGGGTATGGCCGCGCCTTCCGCCAGGCGTCGGGACGCGGCCGCAACGGCGCGTCCGAATACCAGGATTTGGTGGCCGCGGCGACGTGGCTGCGGGCCCGGCCCGACGTGGACACGTCGCGCATCGGGCTCTGGGGCGGCTCTTATGGCGGCTACATGACGGCACTGGGCCTGGCGCGCAATTCGGACTGGTTCGCGGCGGGATTCGATCTCCACGGCGTGCACGACTACGCCGAGGAGTCGGAGTCGACCCACCGTTTCGGCGTCAGCGATTCGGCGATCGCGGCGATGCGGCGGGCGTCAGCCATCGGCGATGTGGCGACATGGCGATCGCCGGTGCTGCTGGTCCAGGGAGACGACGACCGCAACGTGCAGTTCCAGCAGACGGTCGATCTCGCGCTCCGGCTGCGCCGCGAAGGCGTTCGCGTCGAAGAGCTGGTCTTTCCTGATGAGATTCACGATTTCCTGCGGCATGCGAACTGGCTGGCGGCTTACCGCGCCGGTGCCGGCTTCCTCTCCGAGGTGCTGCGGCGCTAACCGCTATTCGTCGCCGTCTTCTTCGGCTTCCGCTTCGTCTTCCAGCCACCGATCGCCCGGCTTCATCACCCGGATCTCGATTCCGCCCATCACCGCCAGAGCATGAATGTGCAGGCGTGGCCGGCGTGGATCCGTCGAGGCACCCTGCTGCGCCACCCGTGACAGTCCGCCCATGATCGCCATGCCGCTGACCTCGACGTCGATTCCCGGCGGCACCGCGATCTCGATACCGCCCCAGGTCGCCAGACAGTAGATGTCGGTCTCGCCGGGGAGCAGCAGCGCTTCGCGGAAATCGAGATGCGCGCCACCCATCCACGCCAGGGCGATGTGACGCCTGGCCGGCGTCCATTTTCCCTTGCGATCGGTGCCGCTCATGACGCTGACGGTGAGCCGCGAGGTGCGGCGCCGCGGCTTGTCGATCACGAATTCGCCGGAGTTCTGCACCGGCGCGGGCGCGAGACTCACCAAACCGTCGAGCGCCGCCTCCAGGTCCTGAGCCGTCTGCGCGCGCATCGCCCGCTCGGTGCGCAGCTCGAAGTCCTCCATCTCGATCCGCCCCGACGCGAAGGCCGAGGAGAGCTTCGCCACCACGGCATCGCGCCGCTCGGGGGTGGGGAGCTGGGCAGGAAGCTGGGGCTCGTTCATGGGCGGCCGCTGGCCGCTGGTAGTTGGCCGCTGTCCGCTGGCGGTTGGCCGCTGGCGGCAGGCTGTGTGCGGCCGACGGCCATCGGCCGACTGCCTGCCATCGCCCCACGCGCAAAGGCCGTGGTGCCCTGCAAGCTGCCGAGCTGGGCGATGTCGCGCCTGAAGAAGAGGGCGATGGTCCAATCGAGAACGACGCGAATTTTCCGCGACATGGTCGGCAGCTGGAGCAGGTGATAGGTCCGCACGATCCACCAGGCGAAGAAGCCGCGCACCGGAATGCCGAGGAGCCGGCCGGCGCCGTCGTGCTCGCCGAGCCCGGCGAGCATGCCCAGGTTGCCGTGGGAGAATGGCCGGAGGTGCCCGCCCTCCAGCGCGGCCGTGATGTTGCGGGAGAGAGTGCGCGCCTGGCGGAGGACGTGTTGCGCCGTCGGCGGGGCGCTCTCGCCGCCGGTCTTGGCGTCCGGCACGGCGGCGCTGTCGCCCAGGGCCCAGATCTCGTCGTGGCCTGCGATGCGCATTGCCGGCGTCGTGATGACGCGGCCCTTGTTGTCCACGGCGCCGAGCTTCCGGGCCAGCGGGTGCGCCACGACGCCCGCCGTCCAGACCACGGTCTCGGTCGGGATCGGCTCGCCGCTGGCGAGAATCACCACCCCCTCGCGCACTTCCTTCAAGGTGGTCGCGACGCGGATCTCGATCCCCTTCTCGATCAGCCCCTGCTGGACCTGGGTCGCGAAGTCGTCGCCGAGGTCGCGCAAAATCATCGGCGCTGCCTCGAGGAGAACGACGCGCACCATGGCGGGTTCGAGCCGGGGGTAGTACCGCAGGGCATCGAGCGCCGTGGACTGGATCTCGGCGGCGGTCTCGGTGCCGGCGTAGCCGCCGCCCACGAAGACGAAGGTCAGCAGCCGGCGCCGCAGCGCGTCGTCGCCGGTGGCGTCGGCGATTTCGAGATTGCCCAGCAGCCGGTTGCGCAGCGCGATGGCCTCGGCGAGGGTCTTGAAGCCGATCGCCCGCTCGGCCAGGCCGGGGACCGCCGCGGGCATCCGCGTGGTGCTGCCTAACGCGAAGACCAGCTGGTCGTAGGGCAGCGGCCGCGGCGCGCCGTCGGCGGGGCAGATGGTGATGCTCCGGCCGGCGATGTCGACGTCGGTCACCGAGGCGATGATGATGCGGGTCCATTTGAGCGCGGTGCGCAGCGGCACGACCAGGTGCCGGGGTTCGAGGGCGCCGCTCGCGGCCTCGGGGAGCAGCGGTGTGTAGAGGAGGTAGTTCTCGTTGGAGACGAGGATCAGCTCGTGGCGCTGCCGCGAGAGTTGTTTCTCGAGGCCCAGCGCCGTGTAGAAGCCGCCGAAGCCGCCGCCGATGATGACGATGCGAGCCATTAGAAACCGGTCGACAGCTTCCAGTCGACAGTCGACATCATGTCAGCGTGTACTCCGGGCCGCTGCCGCCCTCGGGAGGCGTAAACCGCCCGCCCTTCGCGGTGATCGCGCCGCACTGCACACAATTCGGCGCGTTGACGAGGAGCGCCCTTTCTCCCTTTTCTCCCTTTTCTCCCCATTCGTACACCGCAGCCGGGCACATCGCGATCCATGCATCGCCGACCTCTTTCGGAACGTCGGTGCGCACCTTCAGATGATTGGGCTGGGTGTCGCGGGTGCGATTGCCGCTGGCGTAGACGCTGGAGAGCTTGTCGAAGGTCAGCTTTCCATCTGGGGCGTCATAGTGGCGACTCCCGGCGACGACGGGATGCTCCGCATCGGCGCCGGAATCGAGGCGCCAGCCGGGGAACGCGCCCCCAGTCACCGTCATCAGGCCGGCCATCGCCGCGCCCGGAACGAAGCCCGACCCGAAGGCGGCGCGCATGTTGCGCACCGCGTGCAGATCCTTCCAGATGAAGGATTCCTTCACCGCGGTCTCGTAGACATCCAGGGCGCCGGCGTCCCGCAATCCGCGTCCTGCCTTGAGGGCCGCGACGATCGCCTCGGCGGCCATGATCCCCGACATCATCGCGTAGTGGATGCCCTTCAGCGCCGGCACGTTCACGAAGCCCGCGGCGTCCCCGGTGAGCAGCGCTCCCGGCACCGCGAGGCGGCGGGGCAGCGAATAGAATCCGCCCTCGGGAATCGTCTTGGCGCCCCAGCCGCGCTCGTTGCGGCTGCCGCCTTCGAGGATGCCCCGTACCAGGGGATGGCGCTTGAGGTCCTGGAGCAGATCGTGCACCGACAGCGACGCATCGGCATAGTCGAGACCGATGACCAGGCCCAGCGCGACCTGCGAGCTGCCTAACGGGTAGATGAAGCTCCCGCCGAATTCCCGCGCCGTCTTCGAGCCCCGCAGCGGCCAGCCCATGGTGTGGATGACGCGGTCCAGCGGTTTGGGAACGTCCCAGACTTCCTTCACCCCCAGGGCGTAGCACTGCGGGTTCGCGCCGCCGATCCCCAGCTTCTGGGTGAGCGCCATCGTCAGGTGGCCGATCACTCCCTCGCTCAGCACCGTCGCCTGCGCGTGGATTTCGGCGCCCGGCTCGTGGTTGGAGAGGGGCTCGCCGCCCCTGCCCAGCCCCTTGTCGCCGGTGCGAATGCCATGGACCGCGCCGTCCTTCATCAGCAGCGTCTGGGCGGTGGTCTCGTTGAGCATCATCACGCCGAGCGCCTCGGCGCGCTCGCCGAGCCAGCGGCCGATCTCGCTGATCGACGCGCTGAAGTAGCCGTGGTTACGCATCGTCGGCGGGGTGGGCATGCGGATCTGGCCGGACTCGGTGAGGAAATAGACCGCTTCGCCGCTCACCGGCCCGCGAAAGGGAAAATCGCTCTCCGCCATCTCGGGGAAGAGCCGCCGGAAAGCGAGGGGATTCACCACCGCGCCCGAGACCAGATGCGCGCCGGGATACTTTCCCTTTTCGACGACGGCGATCGGCACGTCGCCCAGCTTTTCCTTCAGCTCGGGCGACAGCGCGAGCAGCTGGGCCAGGCGGATGGCGCCGGCCAGGCCGGCCGGTCCGCCGCCGACGAAAAGGACGCCGACGTCGATGCGGTCATCAGGGCCCGATCCGGGTTCCCGGATGAATTCGGCTTGATCGATGAGGGGAGCATAGCGGGCGGGAATCTCAGCCATAAGGGGAAAAGGTAGCGCGACGAGCGGGGCTTCACCATCATTCTTGTGTCATGCCGCCACGCGATGAGGTGAACCGCGCCCTGCATGAAGGCGCGCGCCGTTCCCTGATAGCCTGCAGTGTTCCCGCGCACGATTCGCTGCTGGTCCGCGTCTGGCGACGACACCGCTGGAAGATCATTGCCGTCGTCATGTTTCTGCTCATCGACCTGCTCGTGTTCGGTTCCCTAGGATCAGGCTGGAGAGGACCCGGCGGATGACCGCGAATTCCTTCGGCAGCAAGTCCGCGCTGACCGTCGCCGATCGGCACTACTCCATGTTCCGGCTCGATGCTCTCGCCAAGGCCGGAATGGATCCGTCGCGACTGCCGTTTTCGATGCGGGTGTTGCTCGAGAACCTGCTGCGCTGCGAAGACGGCGTCTCGGTGCGCCGGCAGGACATTGAAGCGATCGCCACGTGGGACCCCAAGGCGGCGCCGTCGCATGAAATCGCCTTCATGCCCGCACGGGTGCTGATGCAGGACTTCACCGGCGTTCCGGCGGTGGTGGACCTCGCCTCCATGCGCGACGCGATGCAGGCGCTGGGCGGCGATCCGGCGAAGATCAACCCGCTCCTCCCCGCCGAGCTGGTGATCGACCACTCGGTGCAGGTAGATGCCTTCGGAACGGCGGAGGCGTTCAAGGAAAACGCGGTCCTCGAATTCGAGCGCAACATGGAGCGCTACGCGTTTCTGCGCTGGGGTCAGGTGGCCTTCCGCAATTTTGCCGTGGTCCCGCCCGATACCGGCATCTGCCACCAGGTGAATCTCGAGTACCTGGCGCGCGTCGTCTTCACGACCGAAGGCGACGCAGCGATGGCCTATCCCGACACGCTGGTCGGCACCGACTCCCATACCACGATGGTCAATGGTCTCGGCGTCCTCGGCTGGGGCGTCGGCGGCATCGAAGCCGAAGCGGCGATGCTGGGCCAGCCGATGTCGATGCTCATTCCGCACGTCGTCGGCTTCCGGCTCAGCGGCCAGCTCCCCGAAGGTGCCACCGCGACCGACCTGGTCCTCACCGTGACCGAAATGCTGCGCAAGCAGGGCGTGGTGGGAAAATTCGTCGAGTTCTTCGGGCCGGGGGTCGGCAATCTGCCCATCGCCGACCGCGCGACGATCGCCAACATGGCACCCGAATACGGTGCGACCTGCGGCATTTTTCCGGTGGATGCCGAGACGTTGCGCTATCTGAAATTTACCGGCCGGCCGGCTTGGCGGGTGCAGCTGGTCGAGGCCTACATGAAAGAGCAGGGACTCTTTCACACGCCGTCGAGCCCTGAGCCGGTCTTCAGCGACACCCTCTCGCTCGACCTCGGCACGGTGGAGCCCAGCGTCGCCGGGCCCAAACGCCCGCAGGACCGGGTGAAACTCAGCATGGCGCGGGCGTCCTTCATGCAATCGCTGCCCTCGCTGATTCCCAGCGGCTCACCGGTCGGGCCTCCGCCAGCCGTCCGCGATCACTTCGAGAGCGAAGGCGGGGTCGCCTACAAGCGCGACAGCAAGGCGGTCCTCAGCGACGCACCGCCCACCTTCGTCGAGGCGATGCTGGGCGGCGAAGCGTGCCGGATCCACCACGGCTCGGTGGTAATCGCGGCGATCACCAGCTGCACCAATACTTCCAACCCGTCGGTGATGATCGCCGCGGGTCTGCTGGCGAAGAAGGCGGTGGCCCGCGGACTCAAGAGCAAGCCGTGGGTGAAGACATCGCTGGCGCCGGGATCGAAGGTGGTGTCCGAGTATCTCGAGGCGGCGGGACTGATGACGCCGCTCGAAGCTCTCGGATTCAACCTGGTGGGTTACGGCTGCACCACCTGCATCGGCAACAGCGGACCGCTTCCCGATGCCATCTCGGCGGCGATCAAGGACGGCGAGCTGGTGGTCTGCTCGGTGCTCTCCGGCAACCGGAACTTCGAGGGCCGGGTGCAGCAGGATGTGCGCGCCAACTACCTGATGAGCCCGCCGCTGGTCGTGGCCTACGCCCTCGCCGGACGAATGAACGTCGACCTGGTCCGCGATCCGCTGGGCAAGGATGCCACCGGCAAGAGCGTCTACCTGAAGGACATCTGGCCGTCGAGCAAGGAAATCGCGGACTGCCTGCTGGCATCGGTACGATCCGAGATGTTCACCAAGAGCTATGGCGCTGTGTTCGACGGTGACGAGCGCTGGAACGGTCTCTCGATTCCGACCGGTGATCGTTATGTCTGGGACGAACAAAGCACCTACATCAAGCGCGCCCCCTACTTCGACGGGATGCCGAAGACGCCGGCGCCGGTGGTTGATATCGCCAACGCCCGCGTCCTCGCCTTTCTCGGCGACAGCATCACTACCGATCACATTTCGCCGGCCGGTTCGATCAAGAAAGACGGGCCGGCGGGGAAGTGGCTGATCGCGCATGGCGTCGAGCCGCGCGGCTTCAATTCCTACGGCTCGCGCCGGGGCCAGGACGAGGTCATGGTGCGGGGCACCTTCGCCAACGTGCGGATCAAGAACAAGCTGGCGCCGGGCACCGAGGGCGGCGTCACGCGTCATCTCCCCGGCGGCGAGGGGATGAGCATCTACGACGCCGCGATGCGCTACCGGCAGGATGGCGTGCCGACGGTGGTGCTGGCCGGCAAGGAGTACGGCTCCGGCAGCTCGCGCGACTGGGCCGCAAAGGGCCCGCGTCTCCTGGGCATCCGGGTGGTGATCGCCGAAAGCTACGAGCGGATCCACCGGAGCAATCTGGTGGGGATGGGCATACTGCCGCTCCAGTTCAAGCCGGGGCAGACCGCCGAGTCGTTAGGCCTGACGGGTGAGGAGATTTTCGCGGTCACGGGAGTCGCCGCGGCGCTGGATGGCTCGCGGGACGTCACCGTGATGGCGACGGGGGCCGACGGCAAGAGCGCGACGTTTCACGCCATCGTGCGCATCGACACGCCCAAGGAAGTGCAGTACTACCGGCACGGCGGCATCCTGGAATTCGTGCTGCGCCAGCTCGCGGGAATCGCGTGACGTCGAAGCTGGTACTGCTCCGCCATGGTGAGAGCGTCTGGAACAAGGAGAATCGCTTCACCGGCTGGACCGATGTGGACTTGTCGCCCAAGGGAGCGGAAGAAGCGCGCGCGGGCGCGAAATGGCTCAGGGAGGGTGGCTATAGCTTCGACGTCGCCTATACCTCGGTCCTGAAACGGGCGATCAAGACGCTGTGGATCGTCATGGAAGAGATGGACCTGATGTGGATTCCCGTGGAGCGCAGCTGGAAGCTGAACGAGCGTCATTACGGCGCGCTCCAGGGACTCAACAAGGCCGAGACGGCGGCGCAATACGGCGACGCACAGGTCAAGATCTGGCGGCGCAGCTACGACACGCCGCCGCCGCCGCTCGAATCGGGCGACCCGCGCGCCCCGTCGCTCGATCCGCGTTACCGCAGCGTGCCGCCGGCGAGCCTGCCGCTCACTGAATGCCTGAAGGACACCGTCGCGCGGGTGGTGCCCTACTTCGAATCGGCCATCGCGCCGGCGATCAAACAGGGGAAGCGGGTGCTCATCGCGGCACACGGCAACAGCCTGCGCGCACTGGTGAAGTACCTGGACAAGGTGGGCGATTCGGCTATTGTGGAGCTGAACATCCCGACCGGCATTCCGCTGGTCTACGAACTCGACGACTCGTTGAAACCGGTTACGCGATTCTATCTCGGCGATCCGGCAGTGGTCGCGGCGGCGCAGGAGGCTGTGGCGGCGCAGGGGAAGGCGCAAAAGTAGGAAGTCCCTGGCTCTATTTCAGTCTCCGCAACTCCGCCTCACTCGCAATAAATCCAAAGGCCGGCCATCCCCCCGACGCGATCGAGCGCTCGAAGGCGGCGCGCGCTTTCGTGGTGTCGCCCTGCACCAGGTACCAGTTGCCCAGTCCGTAGGCGAGCGTGGCGACCTGGATGTCCTCGGTGTCGGCCGAAGTGATGAGCTGCTCCGGTCCAATCTCTCCGCGATAGAGCCGAATTCTTCGCGCGTACGCGGCGGCACTGGTGACGTGCAGCGAGTCGCGCATCGTCGCCAGTGCCTGGCGGGCGACGTCGGGCTTTCCGGCGCGCATGGCCGACATCCAGAGCCAGTCGCTGGAGCCGGTGTACTCGTTGTCGTCGGGGGCCTTGGGCCGGGCGTGGGTGAAGGCATCGGCGGCGGCGGCGAAGTCGCCGCGGACGAATCGCACCACACCCAGGTGGTACCAGTTGCCGTAAACCATGCTGTCGAGGCCGGCGCCGCGGGTCAGGTCCGTGGCCGCCTGGTCCAGGCGGCGAATCGACAGCTCGCGATGTCCGCGCCAGCGATAGAGCACGGAATTCCGCGGTGCGATGGCGATGGCGCGCGTGAGCGTCGCGATCGCTTCGCGATATTGGCGGATGCCCGACTGGGCCAGCCCCAGGGCGAGCAGCGTGTCGGCATCGCGGGGATGCCGGTGCACCGCGGCCTGGGCGCGTGCGACGGCGCCGGTATCGGGCTGCGAGATATAGGTGACGCCGGCGGGGGAGCGGTATTCGGGATTCTGTGCGGCGAGCAAGAGGGCAAGTATGAGCATGGTCTGTTGACCTCTTCAGGGTAGCAGATTCCTGTCCCGCTGCGCCGACTTCACGCCTAACGCGACGCCCGCGCCGAGGATGATCGCGGTTCCGGCGCCGACGATCGGCAGAAACGCGACCACGGGAGCGGCGATCACCGCCGCGACCAGGCCCGCGACGATCGGCGCGCCGGGCTTGTGCGCCGCATCCACGAAGCGCAAGCGCTTCTGGGTGAAGTCCTTCGAGGTCAGGTAGCCGCCGATGCCGGCGGCCGCGGCCGCGGCCATGCTGATGATTGCGAACATGGTTTCAGTACGATACCAGCCGCGAAAAGGATTCGCACCTGTCGCCTCGTTGGGACAGTTTGCCGCATGGTGTCACCTGCCGAGGTCGGACCGGCCCAAGCGCCTGTGATGCCGTCCCTTGACGCCTCGTCCGCGGATTGGCTATGGTGCGCTTTCCTTCAACAAGTGGACTTCATGCCTTCTTTTTCGTCCAAGCGGTTTGCGGCGATTGTTCTGACCTCGATACTCCTTGGTTGCGGCGGCGGCGGTGGTGACGGTGGCGGTACCACCGCGAACCTTCCCCCCGCGAGCCTGGTCATTTCGCCCACGGCGGTGAACATCGGCGCCGTCGGCTCCACCAAGCAGATGACGACGATCTACAAGGACGCCAACGGCACGACAGTAGCGGGGAGCGCGGTGACCTTCGCCCTCGGCGGATCGGGCGCGGTAGCCAGCGTCACGACGGCGGGCCTGGTCACGGCGGTCGGCGCGGGGCAGGGCGACACGGTGATCGCCAGCGGCAACGGCCTCACCGCCAAGGCGCCGATCTTCGTCACCCAGATTCCGGCGAGCCTCGTCGTCACATCAACCATCAGTACGCCCGATACGCTCTTCGCCGCGACGCGCACCCGTCAGTTCAGCGCCGTGGCGAAGGATTCCAACAACAATGCGATCTCGTCGCCGGCGATCGTGTGGAGCAGCGGCACCACGACCGTCGCGACCGTGAATGCGGCGTCGGGCCTGGTCACGGCCGTGGCCGACGGCAACTCGAGTATCCAGGCCGCCGCAGGCACCGCCGTCGCCAGCCGGCCGATCATCGTCCGGCGCCTGGCCCAGACCCACAGCCTGCTTCCGGGCACCGGCACCATCACGGTGAGCGGCGGTTCCGCCGGCCCGTTCAACGGCATCGCGACCGACAGCAACGGCTCGGCGATTCCGCTGACCTTCGTGTCGCGCAGTGCCTCGATCTTCATCACTTCGGGTGCCAACGCGACGAGCACCAGCATCGTCGGGGTCGGCAACGGAACCGCGTCCCTGGTGATGACCATTCCGAGCACGCCAACCGGACTCGATTCGTCGACCATCACGGTGAGCGGACAGCCTCTCATTCCGGGCACCGCCTCGGTAACTGTGGGCGACTTCTTCTTCAAGAGCGTTCACAACACCACGCAGAACCCGGCCGTGGATACCATCGCGGCGGGCGGCACAGTGACGTGGACCTTCACCGGGGCCGCGGCGCACGGGATCGGCTCAACCGGCACACCGAGTTTCACCAGCCAGGTGTCGGCCCAGATTACCGGTACCCATTCGCAGACTTTTTCCACGGTCGGCGTCTATCAGTATGACTGCATCGTCCACGGCAGTCTCATGACGGGCACCGTCGTGGTGAGGTAGTCCCCATGCAGTGCCGGCTTAGCCCGCGGGCTGGCTCGTTGCTGGCGATCATGGCGGGGCTCGTAGCAACATCTTGCGGCGGCGGTGACGGGGGAACACCAACCTCGGCGCTGCCGCCGGCGAGTATCCCCGTGTCACCATCGCTGGTGACCTTCGGCGCCATCGGCTCGGCCTTCCTGGTCACCACGGCGGGTCTCGTGCCTGACGGCCTCGACTCGGCGAGCGTCCTCGTCAGCGGCCAGCCGGCTATCCCGCCCCAAGGGGCCGTCACGATCACCGACGACTTCTTCACCAGCGGCCGCAATGCCACAGTCAACGACGCCGTCGATCTTCGCCTTCCCGGCGCCGGGGACCTACACCTACCGCTGCATTCTCCATGGCGCCGCGATGACGGGGCGGGTCGTGGTTCGTTAGGCGATCGTCATTCCAGCCACTCGACGACTTCGTTGAGCGGCTTCTTGCGCGGCGTCGGCTCGGGCTCCGTCGCCAGGTATCCCAGCGAGATGATGCCGGCCATGCGATAGCCCGCCGGCAGGTGCACCAGCTCCCGAACCTCGGGCTGTTCCATGATGCCGCCGGTGCGCAGAAAGCTGCCGATGCCGTCGGCGGCGGCGGCGACCAGCAGATTCTCCACCGCCATCATCACCGCGCCGTAGTCCTCTTCGCGCCGCACCGGATCCTGCGACTCGGCGCACATCACCGCGACGAAGGCCGGCGTGTCGAGCGCTTCTCGCCGCGCCTTGTCGGCCCGCTTCGTCTGCTCATCCGGCTGCCCCTCGAATTTCACCGCCCGCCAGGCGGCGCGGATCTCGGCGTAGCGGCTCTTGCTCGCGCCCGTCAGCACCGCGAAGCGCCAGGGCTCGGTGAGCTTGTGGTTGGGTGCGCGAACCGCCGAAGCCAGCAGTCGCTCGATCACGTGACGGGGCAGGGGCGCCGCGCGGAAGGTGCGCGTCGAGGTCCGCCGTGCGATAGCGTCGAAGGTGTCCATGTGATGGAGGATAGGGGAAGGAGGAGAGTAGCGCACACTCTCCCCTCGCCTCTATCCTCTATCACCTATGCGCACTGAATTCCTGGGCACCGGCTTCTACGTCCCCGATCGCGTGGTCACCAACGACGATCTCACCACGCTGATGGATACCTCGGACGAGTGGATCCGCACCCGCACCGGTATCCGCGAGCGGCGCTGGGTCGGCGACGGGAAGCTGGGCAGCGACCTCGCCCTCGAGGCGTCGAAGATGGCGCTGGCGCGGGCCGGGCTCGAGGCGAAGGATCTCGACGCCATCATCTACGCCACCGTGTCTCCCGACTATTTCTTCCCCGGCGGCGGCGTCTACCTCCAGACCAAGCTCGGCCTCAACTCGATTCCGTGCCTCGACGTACGCAACCAGTGCACCGGCTTTCTCTACGGCCTCCAGATCGCCGACGCTTGGATTCGCTCGGGGATGTACCGAAAGGTTCTGCTGGTCGGCTCCGAGCTGCAGTCGGCCGGGATCGACATGTCGACCCAAGGCCGCGACATGGGCGTGATCTTCGCGGACGGCGCCGGCGCCGCGGTGCTGGGATCGACCGAAGACGATTCGCGCGGTGTCCTCTCGACGCATCTGTTCGCTGACGGCGCGTACGCCGGGATCCTCTTCTGCGACCTTGGCGGCTGCGCCCATACGCCGAGATTGACCAAGGAATTGCTCGACGAAGGGCTCCAGTGGCCGCTGATGCAGGGGCGTGAGGTTTTCAAGCTGGCCAGCACGCGGATGCCGGAGGCGGTGCGGCAGTGCCTCGCCGCGAATGGCGTCACCGCCGACCAGATCAAGGTGCTGATTCCGCATCAGGCCAACTTGCGCATTTCGGAAATGGTCCAGAAGGCGCTGAACCTTCGCGACGACCAGGTCTTCAACAACATCCAGAAGTACGGCAACACCACGGCGGCGTCGATTCCGATCGCGCTGCACGAAGCCGTCGAAGCTGGGCTGATCGAGCGCGGCGATCTCGTGGTCTTCGCCGCATTCGGCGCCGGCCTGACATGGGGGAGCGCGGCGGTGCGGTGGTAAGCGAGTCAACAGTCGACAGCTAACAGTCGACAACCGACAACTCGACGGATGAGGCATCATCGAGGCAGCCTTGATCTTGCGACGTCACCATTAGCGGCTCGATCTCTGCGGCGGAACCCTCTGCGATGTTCAGGAAATGCGCATAGTCTCTGGGCGTTAGACGCCTAGAGCCTTCTGCAATGTTGGACATGATCGAGACTGCCGCGCGACGAAGCTGCGACACAAGCCCAAAGCGCTCAGAAGCTGGAAAATTCCGCGTGAGTTCATAGACGCGTTTGGTCAATTCTCGACTCTTCTGCCAGACCAGCAGATCGCGGAATCGCTGCATGATCGTACCCTATAACATGCGTCCCCCTGTTTGGTATCAGATCGGCGCGTGGGTGTACGGAATAATGCCCTCAGCGGCCTTTCTGTCGACCCATGACTGTCGACTGTCGACCGGATAGGGGCTAAGGTAGATTCCGCAAATGACCGCAGCCACGCGAACTTCCGCCTCCACCGATCTCGACCAGCTCTGCATCAACACCATCCGCACCCTCGCCATGGATGCGGTGGAGAAGGCCAAGAGCGGACACCCCGGCACGCCGATGGCGCTCGCGCCGCTGGCGTACCTGCTGTACTCCAAGGTGCTCAAGCACAATCCCGGCGACCCCAACTGGCCCGATCGCGACCGCTTCGTGCTCTCCTGCGGTCACGCGTCGATGCTGCTGTATTCGTCGTTATTCCTGTTTGGCTATGGCCTCTCGCTCGACGACCTGAAGCAGTTCCGCCAATGGGGCAGCCGGACCCCGGGCCATCCGGAGCACGGCCACACCCCCGGCGTCGAGACGACGACCGGCCCCCTCGGCCAGGGCATCGCGAATGCCGTCGGCATGGCGATCGCCGAAGCCCACCTCGCGGCCACGTTCAACCAGCCCGGCCACGATGTCGTGAATCATTTCACCATCGGCATCTGCTCCGACGGTGACCTGATGGAAGGGATGAGCCACGAGGCGGCCTCCCTGGCCGGACATCTCAAGCTCGGCAAGCTGATCTTCTTCTACGACGACAACCACATCACCATCGAAGGCTCGACCGACCTCGCCTTCACCGACGACACCGGCAAGCGTTTCGAAGCCTACGGCTGGCAGGTGTTGCGCGTCCCCGATGCCAACGACCTCGGCGCGCTGGAACGCGCGGCCCAGGCCGCCAAGGCCGAGACCGGGAAGCCGTCGCTGGTCATCGTCCGCTCGCACATCGCCTACGGCGCGCCGACCAAGCACGACACCGCCTCGGCCCACGGCTCACCGTTAGGCAAGGACGAGATCGCCGGCGCCAAGAAGTTCTACGGCTGGCCCGAAAACGAGACCTTCCGCGTGCCCGCCGACGCGCTCGACCATGCGCGGCTGGCGGTCGACCGCGGCCGCAAGCTCCAGGCCGAATGGGACGCGAAAATGGCGGCCTACTCGAAGGCCCATCCCGACCTGGCCCAGCAGCTGCGCGCCGCCTGGTCCGGCCAGCTCCCCGACGGCTGGGAGAAGGCGCTGCCGCAGTTCACCGCCCAGGATGAGCCGATGGCCACCCGCGCCGCGTCGCAGAAGGTGATCAACGCGCTGGCGCCGGTGATCAAGACGCTCATGGGCGGCTCGGCCGATCTCGCCGAGTCGACGCTGACGCTGATCAAGGGCGACCCCGACTTCGAGCCCGGCACACCCGCCGGCCGCAACATGCACTTCGGCATCCGCGAGCTGGGGATGAGCGCGGCGCTCAACGGGATGTACCTCCACGGCGGGCTGCGGCCCTACGGCGCGACCTTCCTGGTCTTCACCGATTACGCGCGGCCGGCGCTGCGGCTCGCGGCGATCATGGGCATCGCGCCGATCTGGGTGATGACCCACGACAGCATCGGCCTGGGCGAGGACGGCCCGACCCACCAGCCGATCGAGCACCTCGCCGCGTTGCGCGCGATCCCCAACATGACGGTGATCCGCCCCTGCGACGGCGCCGAGACCGCGGCGGCGTGGGAAGCGGCGCTCAAGCAGACCACCGGCCCGGTCATCCTGGCGCTCACCCGCCAGAAGCTGCCCAACCTCGACCGCACGGTGATGGGACCGGCGTCGGGCCTGACGCGGGGCGGCTACGTGCTCGCCGAGGCGACGGGGGGCAAGCCCGCCGCGCTCATCATCGGCACCGGCAGCGAAGTCACCATCGCGTTAGGCGCCCGCGAGCTGCTGGAGAAAGACGGCATCGCCACGCGGGTCGTCTCGATGCCCTGCGTGGAATATTTCGAGAAGCAGGCCGCGACCTACCGCGACACCGTCCTGCCGCCGTCGGTGACGGCGCGGGTCGCGGTGGAAGCCGGCGTCGGCATGGGCTGGGAGAAGTGGATCGGCGGCAGGGGCGCGATGGTCGGTATCGAGCACTTCGGCGCCTCGGCGCCGTACGAGAAGATCTACCAGGAGTTCGGGCTCACTTCCGAGAAGGTGGCCGAGCGCGTGCGCGCCCTGGTCACGCAGGAGTCGTCATGACGATGCGCGCGTCCAATCCCGCCAGCCCGATCTCGCTGCTCGCCCGCGAGCGGCAGAGCATCTGGCTCGACTACATGCACCGCACCATGCTGAAGAACGGCGAGCTGAAGTCGCTGATCGAAGCGCGCGGCGTGCGCGGCGCGACCAGCAACCCGACGATCTTCGAGGCGGCCATCGGCAAGAGCGATGCCTACGACGACGCCATCGGCCAGCTCGCGGCGAAGGGGACCGATCGGGTGGGGGTCTACGAGGCCCTCGCCATCGCCGACATCCAGGCGGCCTGCGACCAGTTCCGGCCGATCTTCGAGATGGCCGAGGGGAACGACGGCTTCGTGTCGATGGAAGTCTCGCCCCTGCTGGCCGGCGATACCGCGGGAACGATCGCCGAAGCGCGGCGGCTCCACGCGGCCATCAACCGGCCCAACGTCATGATCAAGATTCCCGGCACCGTGCAGGGTGTACCGGCGATCCGCCAGTGCCTGGCCGACGGGATCAACATCAACATCACGCTGCTCTTCGCGGTCGACATGTACGAGGCGGTGATCGGCGCCTACCTCGCCGCGCTGGAAGACCGGATCGCGGCCAAGAAGGACATCGCCACGCTTCGTTCGGTGGCGAGCTTCTTCGTCAGCCGCGTCGACACCGAGACCGACAAGCGGCTGGAGAAGCTCAACAAGCCGGTGCAGACGGCGCCGTTGATGGGCAAGGCGGCGGTGGCCAACGCCAAGATCGCCTACGAGAAGTACACCCAGCACTTCGAGGGCCCGCGTTTCCGGGCATTGATGGCCAAGGGCGGCGCGGTGCAGCGGCCCCTCTGGGCCAGCACCGGCACCAAGAATCCCAAGTACCCCGACACCATGTACGTGGACGATCTCATCGGCCCCGATACCGTCAACACCATGCCTCCCGCCACCCTCGAGGCCTTCGCCGATCATGGCACCGTGGCCCGCACCGTGGACCAGGACGTGGACCAGGCGCACCACCAGATCGCCGCGATCGAAGCGTTAGGCATCACGCTCAAGGACGTCACCGATACGCTGGTCGAGGAGGGCGTCAAGAAGTTTTCGGAGAGCTTCGATTCGCTGCTGAAGACCATCGACGAGAAGAAGACGAAGCTGGCCGCAGTCTAGCTCCCGGTCGGACCCCCGACCGGGAACTCTACCCAGAACGTTGAGCCGCGCCCGGCGACGCTTTCCACGCCGATCCGGCCGCCGTGCATCTCCATGAACCGCTTGCAGAGCGCGAGTCCGAGTCCGGTGCCTTCGTAGCGCCGGGCGTACGATGCATCCACCTGGGTGAACTCGCTGAAGAGCCGCGGCAGGTCGTGCGCGGCGATGCCGATCCCCGTGTCGGCGATGGCGAGTCGTACGTTATCCCGCTCGTCAGGCGCGGCGGCGCGCAGGCGCATCGCGGTGACGGTGATCGTGCCGCCCGGCCCGGTGAACTTGATGGCGTTGCTCATCAGGTTCTGGAGCACCTGCCGGGCGCGGATCTCGTCAGCCAGCACCAGCAGGAAATCCTGCCCGAGATCGACCTGGAGCCTGTGGCCTTTGTCGTGGACCAGCGTCTCCATCTCACCCAGCACGCCCGGCACGAGCAACCGCAGGTCAACCGGGCCCAGGTGCAGGTCCATCCGCCCGGCGTCCACCTTGGCGATGTCCAGGATGTCGTTGACGAGGCCCAGGAGGTGGCGCCCGTTGCGCGCGATGGTCTGGAGCGCCTCGTTCTGGTCGGCGTTGAGGTTGGCGGTGCCGGCGAGGAGAATCTCGGAAAAACCGATGACCGAGTTGAGCGGGGTGCGCAGCTCGTGCGACATGTTGGCGAGGAACTGCGCCTTCATCCGGTTGGCTCGCTCCAACTCTTCGATCGCCTGGATGGCCTCGATGGTGAGCGCCGCGTAATCGGCGAGGTCGCGCAGCTGGGCGATGTCGGCGGGTCCGAAGGGCCGCCCATCGCGGGGATTGTCGACGCCCAGCGCTCCGACGCAGCGGCCGCGCGCGATCAGCGGCAGCATCACGGCGCGCTTCAGCCCGATCCGTTCGTGGAGGCTCTTGTACGCCGGGTTGGCCGAGGGATCGTTCAGCACCAGCGGCTGGCCGTGGCCGATGACCCAGCCCGCCATCGTCCCCTCGCGCGGCACCACGGTGCCCACGGCGGCGGCCAGCGGACCGGTCGCCGCTTCGACGACGAGCCGGGGATCGTGCTC
>DASXPG010000071.1:0-7183 GCA_036493755.1 Gemmatimonadales bacterium | reverse complement strand
GGACGGGCTGATCGAGCTGCTACCAGGATTGGCTCTTACCGAAAGTGCAAGGGTTCTGGAGGCTGCTGTCGTCTCGACCCATGTGCACATCGTCCTACGCACCCAAAGCGCTCCAGACATTCCCCGCATCGCGCAGCGCCTCAAGGGCGCCTCCGCCCGATTGCTCAACCGACAGTTAGAGCCGACCGAGCTACTGCACTGGGCGAGGGGTTATGACGCGCGCACAGTTGGAAGGCGGAGCCTCCCGAGAATCAGAGCCTACTTCGATAGCCAGGCATCAAAGCACCGATTGCTGTGGGTCAGGCGCTTCTCAGCGGAGCCGGCATATCTGGAGCGAGCGAGTTAGGCGCTTCAGCGCCTGGTCAGCCGAGAGCGGGCTCTCAGCCCGCGGGGAACGCGCACTGCCAGCCGGGAGCGGGCTACGAGCCGCGCCCTGAGAGGGCGCACTCGGCGTACCAGGCGCTGAAGCGCCATCGCGACAAGATTGATCTGTCGGGCCCTTCAGGGCCTGGTTGGCCGAGAGCGGGCTCTCAGCCCGCGGGAGAACGAGCGAGACCGGCGACGCGCGCCGCGAGCTCGGCGGTGACGAGCGACTTTATCCCCAGCTTCGCCGCGCCGCGCAGGATCGGTCCTGCGATCGCATCGACCTCGGGCGGGCGACCCGCCGCCACATCTTTCTGCATCGAGCTGCGCATTCCGGCCGGGAAGGTGTCGAAGGCCTTGAGGATCGCCGCTTCGTCGACCGTCGCGCCGCTGCCCCGCGCCACCTGGCAGGCCTCGCGGGCGCAGGCCAGCAGCCGCGGCCGCCATTCCGCCGACTCGCGCACCTCGCCGATGGGTCCGCCCAGCCCTGTGGTGGTGAGCGCAAAGGGCGCGAGAATCACCAGCTTCTTCCAGAGCATGGTCGCTTCGTTGTCGTCGAAGGCCACGTTGCAGCCGAACGACGTGAGCGCCTGGGCGGCCGGCTCCAGCGCGGATTTGCCGCTGGCGTGGAAAACAAACCGCGCCCATGGCGAGTTATGGACGATCCTCCCCGGCGCCACCCGCTCGGCCTCGCCGGCAAATGTCCCGGCGACCACCCGCTGGCCGAACCGCTCCCGCAGCACCGCCATGTGATCGACGCCGTTCAGCAGCGGTACCACGACGCCGACGCGGGCCGGCGGCACCGCGGCCAGCGCGGCGCCGAGCTGCGTCGCCTTCACGGTGGCCCACAGCACGTCGACGTCGCTCTCCAGTGCGATGGCGCGCGACACTGGTGCGGTGATCTTGCCGAGGGGACTCTCGAGGCTCAGCGAATCGGGATGAATGCGTGATGTTTCCGGCCGGAGCAGCAGGATGACGTCGTGGCCGGCGTGGGCGAGGACGGCTCCGATCAGGCCGCCGACACCGCCGGCTCCCAGGATGGCGTGTTTCACCAGCGCTCGCTGAAGCCGAATTCGAAGCGGAATCGGTGGGTCGGATAGTCCGACAGTTGCCACGAGAACCGGGCTGACAAGTCGAAGGGCGACAAGAACGGGGTCAGGTTGCCGAGCGAGAAACCGGCCTCGGTGTACGGGTGCGGCGCGGTCTGCAGCAGCGAATCACCCTTGTCGGCGGTGTGATCGGTGAAGTCGGTCCAGAAGGCGCCGCCGTTGATACTCACGGTAAATGGCAGCCGCCGTAGCAACCCGATGCCGCTTCGCGCGAAGGGGACGTGGCCGAAATCATGGCGCAGCACCAGCATCGCGGCGGAGTTCCCGTAGAAGTTGAGCCGGGAGAGGGTATTGAATGCCGCGCCGTCGCTGGTCAGCACGCCTCTGCCGAAATCCACCGTAAAATAGCGCTGGGGCGGTACCCGGTCCGACGCCGTGCCGGCGGCGAGCGAAATCGTGGTGTTGCCGATGCCGAAGGTGCGCTGCTGGTGCTGGATCGCGACGGTGTACCGGCGATAGGTGAAGTCATCGGGGATCACCGACGGCTCTGCGATCTCCGTACCTAACGAGATGCGGGTCCAGTCGGAGCCGTTGATCCGGGTGTCGATGCCGCGGGTGCGGATCATCTGGCGCGAGTCCCAGGTCAGCACCAGCGAGACATCCCGCAGGGTGCCGTCCACGATGGCGGGGTTGTCGCGCGGCGGGGTGCGGAAGTTGCGCGGCGCGAACCCGGGGATGGTGTCGAGGGTCGATTGGCGGACGTCGTCGTAACCCACCTGCATGCTGATGCGGCCGGGAAGACGCGCGCCGAGCGCCAGGGTCGCGCCGCGCTCGCGGTAGTAGTCGAGGGGATCGCTGCGGGCGAAGAAGGCGCGGTTCACGGGATTGTAGCCGTAGGAGGTGAGCGTCGGCCGGCTCACCGTCTCGTCATGATACCAGCCGCCGACCCAGACCCGCCGCGACTCGGCGAGCCGCAGCTGGCCGCCGAGCCGGTACTGCCAGGTCTCGCTCCCGAATCCGTACCCCGCTTTGGTCAGGACGCTGAGCGCGGGGGTGACGTGCCAGTCGTGGGCTGCGCCGAGGTAGAGGCCGTCCACGCGATTATCGTGGAAAAAGCCCGGGTCTTCGGCCAGGCGCAGGGCGTCGCCGACATCCTGCGCGAGGTGGCGAACGCCGTGCGGGTGGTGCTGGAGCGAGTCGGAGTGGAGCATCACGGTTTCCTGCGCCGCGGTGAGCGCCGCGCCGTCCGGCGCATGGTCGAGGGTGCTGTCCTGGCGATCGGCAGCCTCGAGCACGACCACGCGATATTCGCCCGCGTCGTTCGGCCGGGGGCCGGCGTCGAGCCGCCACTTGCCTAACGAGGCGACCTGCTCGAAGGCGATCTGCCGCGGCACCATGTCGAGCCGGAACCCCAGCACCGATCGTGGAATCTTCGATGATGTGACGCGCGGGTGCAGCTCACCGGTCAGGCGCACCTGGTCGGGAAGCCACCGGCCTTCCGCATCACCGGTGAAGTGCACGGCATAACGCAGCGAATCGATGGTGGCGAACTGGACTGCACCGTTGACCGAGAGGTCGAGGGCGAGGAGATCGAAGGTCGAGTCGGCAATGTCCATGGTGCCGCGGAACAGCGGCAGCGCTTCCGACTTCGGTTCAACGGCGATCCGGAGGACGCGGCGGCCCTGGGTCACCAGTGTGTCCTGGATGGCATAGTCGTAGAACGTCGGCGCGTCGCGGGCCACGGGCGAGATGAGGTGGAAGGCCGTCTGCGAGCGGCTGCCGCCGCGTCCGCGGCCAGAGGCTGCCTGCGTGCCGCGGGCAGCGCCGGCGTATTCCGTGAGGACGATGTCGTCCCGCAACGCGTCGGCGATCTCGCTCACCATGACCAGTCCGCCGCCGCTGCCGCGTCCATGGACTTGGCGTCGGGCGCTGATGGTCTCGAGGTAGGTGTCGGAGGGCTCCCAATACGCTGCGCTATGGGTCTGGCTGAGAACCAGAACCGATGCCGACGAGTCTTCGGGGAGCTCGATGTCGCGGGCCGTGAACTTCATCCATGCGTCGTACCGCGCGCTGCGGAGCGAGCCGGGGACTTGCTCCCGGCGCGCGATCGCTCGCGCGACGATGGCCGGCGCGTCCAGCGCGGTATCCTGATCAACAGGAGGGAGAATCAGTAGAAGCAGAGGCGCAAGCAACATTACCGGACGCTACTCCCCCGCTGTGAGCTCCTTCGGTGATTCCGTCGCCAGCGCCAGCCGTGCCGCGACGCCTTCCATCTGCTTCCGCCGCAGCTTCGACCAGCGGGGCAAGCGCGCCGCGCCCATGGTGAACAACCCTGCACCGATGATCCACATCGAGCCGGTCGCGGCCAGTGCCTGCGCGATATGGCCGGATACCGCCGCTCCCACGACGACGGCGGCGCTGACGCCGACCAGGCCGATACCCAGGGTCATACTCGCCTGCGCGCCGCTCATCAGCGTCTTGAGCCGCACCCGGCTTCCCGTCGCGGTCGGCTCGAGGAGCGCCTGGAGGTTGCCATTGTTCCAGGTTTTGAGCGAGCCGTCGATCTGGACCCGGCCCCGCGCATCGAAGGTCTCGCGCAGATCCACCACCAGCCGCTCCCACTCGTCGTCGGTCAGCCGGCGGCTGAGCTGCACGGTGCGGCCGACGCCGATCGGGAGACCGAGGAAGGTGCGCGACGCATCGCGCCCCGTCTGATCCACCGACAGCGCCGCCTGGTCCACCAGCTCGGCGGGAATCCCCACCTCATTGCCGATGGTTCGCAGTTCCGCGAGGGTCATCCCTTCGCCGCCGGCCGGCAGTTGCCGCCGGACCGCCTGCTGCGCCTCGGCGGCCCGCTCGAAGATGGTGCTGACTTCCTCTTCGCTGTAGCGGCGCTCTGTCATGCGGCTCTTTCGGTCATACGTATGAAGATCAGGACGGAAGTTACGATCGGCAACTACGCGCATCTCCCCGCGCCCGTGCCGGACAGGGGCGCTCGGTTCGCCTGGAGAATATCGCCTGCTGTTACGGGATCGCCGGATACGGAATACTTTAGTTGTCTTGAGTTCTCCCCGAGCCCCACTGCTGAACAACCTTGCCCGCCGACAGGCCGCGCTGTTGCGGCTGTCCACGGGTATCGCCGCGGCCCACAATGAAGGGGCCATTTGCGCCGCCGTGGTGAACGGCCTTCACGATGAGGCCCTCGGTTACAACTTCCTCGGCCTCTTCCTCATTGACGCGGCCAACGGCGAGCGGGTGCTGCGCTCCTCGATCGGCTGGTCGCAGGCGCCCGAGAACTATCGCGTTCCCGCCGGGGCCGGCATCTCGGCCCGCGCCATCGCCGACGGCAAGCTCCACTACACCCCCGACGTCACCCGCGACGCCAGCTACATCGCCTCGCTCTCCAGCGGCTCCGAGGTCGACGTCCCGCTGGTGGTGGACGGCAACACGTTGGGCGTGCTGGTGGTCGAGAGTAACGAGCCCGACGCTTTCGCCGAGTACGATTTCGAGATCCTGACCGCCGCCGCCGACCAGGCCGGCATCGCCATCGCCCGCACCCGGCTCCTGGCCGAAGAGCGGCGCCGCGCCGACGAGCACGCCGCGCTCCTCGATTCGATGGCCGCGCTCGCCGGCGACCTCGAGATCGAGCGGGTGCTCCAGATGGTGCTGCAGCGCGCGGTCCAGCTCCTCGGCGTGACCGGCGGCGAGGTCGCCATCGTGGACGAGGCGGCCGGCGAGCTGGAGATCCTGGCCAGCAGCAACATCGGCAAGGACTCGACCGGCACCCGGCTCAAGATCGGCGAGGGAGCGATGGGCAAGGTGGCCCAGACCCGCGAGCCGCTCATCATCCCTTCCTATAGAGAGTGGATCGGCCAGTCGGCCAAGTACGACGACATCGCGGTGCACTCGGTGATGGTCGCGCCGCTCATGATCGGCGAGCGGATGGTCGGCGTGATCGCGGCCCTGCATTCCGATCCCAAGCGCATCTTCAACAACGAAGACCTGCGGCTCCTGAATCTCTTCGCCCCGCAGGTGGCGGTGGCGATCGAAAACGCGCGGCTCTTCTCCAACATCCAGCGCGAGCAGGCCTACTTCGCGTCGCTGGTGCGGGAGAGCCCGGTGTCGATCGTGGCCCTCGACAAACACGGCTGCATCACGCTGTGCAACCCCGCTTTCGAGGAGCTCTTCGGCTACTCCGCCGCCGAAGTGCAGAACCAGGAGCTGGACCCGCTCATCACCACCGAAGAGACGCGCCGGGAGGCCGAGGCCTACACCCAGCAGGCCACCGACCGGGCGATCCACGGCGTCGGGCGGCGGGTGCGCAAGGATCGCACGCTGGTGGATGTGGAGATTCTGGCGGTGCCGGTGGTCGTGAAGGGGGAGCGCGTCGGGCTGATGGCGCTCTACCACGACGTCACCGAGCTGCTCAAGGCGCGCCAGGATGCCGAGGCCGCCGACCGCGCCAAGTCGCAGTTCCTGGCCAGCATGAGCCACGAGCTGCGCACGCCGCTCAATGCGATCATCGGCTACAGCGAGCTGCTGCGCGAGGAGGCCGAGGAGCGGCAGCTGCCCGGTTTCACCGGCGACCTCGACAAGATCCGCGGCGCCGGCCGGCACCTGCTGATGCTCATCAATGACGTCCTCGACCTCTCCAAGATCGAAGCGGGAAAGGTCGAGATCAGCCCCGCGCCCTTTCCCCTCGAGCGCGCCATCGCCGAAGTCACCGCGACCGTCGAGCCGCTGGTCGCCAGGCGGGGCAACAAGCTCGAAGTGCGCGCCGCCGCGCTGGGCGACATGCACTCCGACGAGATGCGCATCCGCCAGGTGCTCTTCAACCTCCTCTCGAATGCCTCGAAGTTCACCGAGAAGGGAACCATATCGTTAGGCGTCACGCGCGAAGACGGCTGGATGATCTTCGCGGTCAGCGACACCGGCATCGGGATGTCGCCGGACCAGGCGTCCCGGCTCTTCGAAGCCTTCGTGCAGGCCGACGCCACCATCGCGGCGCGCTTCGGGGGCACGGGCCTGGGGCTGGCGATCTCGCGCAAGCTCTGCCGGTTGATGGGCGGCGACGTCACGGTCGCCAGCGAGCCGGGGAAGGGCAGCACCTTCACCGTCCGCCTGCCGGTGACGGCGCCCGCGCAGGAGGAGGCGTGAACAAGAAGGTGAAGAAGGTGAAGAAGGTGAAACAGGTGAGGAAGGTGAGGCAGGTACAGAAGGTAAAGCGGCCGGCTGCGGCGTCGCGGCAGGATGCGCTGCTCCGGCTCAGTACGGGCATCGCCGAGGCCGAGAGCGAGAACGAGGTGTGCCGCGCGGTGGTCGAGGGTCTCTTCGTCGAGACGTTAGGCTACGACTTCGTCGCCGTGCTGCTGGTCGACCAGGCGACCGGCGACCGCGTGCTCGTGGCCAGCGCGGGGTGGAAGCAGGCGCCCGCCGGCCTGCGGATCCGTCCGGGCCAGGGGTTGAGCGAGCGCCCGCTGCTCGACGGCCGCATCCACTATACGCCGCGGGTGACCAAGGAAACGCGCTACCTCCCCACCCGCAACGAGGGGTCCGAGGTTGACGTGCCGCTGCTCGCCAACCGGGCGCTGGTCGGGGTGCTGGTGGTCGAGAGCAACCGGCCCGATGCGTTCGACGACGGCGATTTCAAGGTGCTGACCGCGGCGGCCAACCAGGCCGGCATCGCCATCGGCCGCGCCCGGTTGCTGCGCGCCGAGCGCGCGCGGGCCGACGAGCAGGAAGCGCTCCGCGCCACCATGGCCGATCTCGCC
>DASXPG010000070.1:0-10603 GCA_036493755.1 Gemmatimonadales bacterium | reverse complement strand
GTACAGCGTGATGCGAACGGTGGGCTGCACGGTGTCGACCGACGGAATCATCGGCGAGCGGAGCCAGGCGTCGACGTCGGTGCGGTAACGGAGACTCCTGCCGCCGGCCGTCGAATAGCGTAGTTGAACCGGAGCCTGCTGGGCCCGCGCCGCGGTTGCGGCGAGGCCCAGCAGGAGAAGCGTAGAGACCGCCGACTTCACCGGCCCGTTCAGGGCAGCGGCGTCATGGTCATGTTCATCTTCACCGGCGTCGTACCGCGCGGGGTTTGCACCGTGCCGTTCATCGCCATGTTCATGCCGGCGAGCTTACGGCCGCTGACATCGAGCTGGAATTCGCCGTTCATCGCCATCTGCTGAGGCGGCTGTGTCCCGCCGCTGGTGCTGAGGGTGCCGGTCATCCCGACGACCGCGATCCGCGCCCCGCCGCGCTGATCCACGCGCTTGAGGTTGTACGTCGCGACCATGTTGGTGGTGGGTTCTTCAGGAGTCGCGCCGGCGACGTTCATCGTGTCGACCCAGCTGTCGCCGACGTGCACCGCGGCCCTGGGCAGCTCGAAGAAAGTGCGCTGGTTGCGGCCCAGGCCTGCCATCCCGCCGGGACCACCCCGGCCACCGCGGCCGCCGCCCATTGCACCGCCGCCGCCCATGCCGGCCATCCCGCCTCCGCCGGCACCGGCCGCGCCCATGTCGACGCTGGTCGAGTAGATGACGCCGCGATCGTTCATCCTGGTCGTGACGGTCGGAGTCATCTGCGCCATTGCCTGCATCATCCCCGCCATCTGCGGCATCGCCGGGGTCTCGACGTGGGTCGAGTCGGTCACCTCGGTCATGGTGAGGGTATCGCCGGTCACGGCGGTGACGGTGCGCGTCTGGAACGCGGTGCGACGCATGAAGGGCTGCGTGGTGTCCATCGTCATCCCGGGCGGCATCGCCCCGCCGCTCATCCACATTTCCATCACGGTCTGGTACTTCATCGACTGACCCTGCTGGCCCCCGATGCGAAGCAGAACCTCCTGCCCGCGGGCGCCGGCGACAACGGTGGCCATCAGCAAACCGGCAACGATCAGGCTACGGCGCATGCATTCCTCCAACAGGTGAAGTGCGTAGTTCATCGATACTGCGGCTCAGCCGCCCAGCCGGCCTAACGACTCGCGGGCGCGGCGGACCAGGGGTTGGACCTCGTCGTCGCCGCCCTGCCACATGGCGACGAACATCTGGTACGCCCGGCGCGCCTCGTCCCGCTGCCCCGCCGCCGCGGCAAGATCGCCGAGGAGCAGGAAGGAGCGGGCCCACACCATCCCCTCGAAGGTGAAGCCGGGGGAGATCTGCGAGAGAAGCGGTGAATGGACGAAAGTAGAATCGCGGAAGAGACGCATGGCCGCCAGCGCGCCCGCCGAGTCGCCGAGGATGAGGTGGGCGTTGGCGCGGGCCAATGCGAATCCGGCGTCGGGTTCTTCGGCGAGGCTGGTAACCAGGGAATCGAACCGCCTGACCGCGAGGTGCATGCGCGCCGAATCTCCGCTCGCCAGCGCGCCGAACAGCTTGAGACGTGGATCGACGGCGGCACTGTCCATGGCGGGCCAGTGCCCGGCGCGCACCGCTGGATCGAGCCAGACCAGAATCGGCGTCCCGAGCGTGGTGGCGCGGCCGACGCCCTGGGAGGCGGTAATGGGTCCGAGGAAGGCCGCTTCGATGGACAACACGCTGTCCACCGGGATTCCCAGCGTCACCTTGGCGGCGGCGGCGAAGTACTTGCCGACGAACGGTGGCCCCTGGATCTGCGTCAGGATAAATGCCTGGAGAGCTTGCGGGTGCCCGAAAACCGATTGGCCGATGATGCCAAGGAACCGAGCGCCGGGAATGGTATCGGTGACACCCCGCAGCGAGTCGCCGAGCCGGACCGCTTCGGACACGTTGCCACTCTTGAGCGCGATCTCCAGCCGGTACGTCGCGAAGGTGCTGACGTCGATGCGCGAGCCGCGGATGGTCCCGACTCCGCGCGCCACCGAGTCGGCGGCACGGATCTGGCCGCTCTCCAGGAGGATCCGCGCGTACGCCATGCGAGGCCGCACCTCGTTCGGGCCGGCGGACAGCCAGTTTTCGACTTCGCGACGCGCCTGGAGGAGGTTCTCGCGGCGGGAGTGCTCGCGCACCGCTGCGAGCTGCTGCTGGAGCAGACCGGGGAGATCGCCGGGAAGCGCGGCCGGAACGGTGACCAGCGTATCGCCGGAGCGACGCAGGGCGCTCTGGTACTCCCCGCTCTGCGGGTTGCAGGTGTCGTGCCCCGCCTGGAGCCGGCAACCGCTGCGCGCACCGCTCAGCAGCGCGTCCTGGATGTGCTGGAAGGCGAGATGAAACGTCGGATCGATCTCCAGCGTCCGGTGGAAGGCATGGAGCATCGTGTTCCAGCTGCTGCGGAAGGCGGGCCTGGTGCTGTCGCCGCCGACCCAGATGACCACCGGATCGTGGTAGCTGCATTCGCCGAGCTCGTACCAGGCTCCGACGTCGGTGGAATCGTTATGCAGCATGCGCGAGAAGACGTCGCAGGCGTCGGAGTAGCGGCCATTCTCGAAGAGGTCATGACCGACGACGAGCTCGTGCTCGCGCGGCGGAAGCGACGCGCCAAGCCGCAGGGCGATGTCGGCCTGGGTCAGGGCCTCCCCGGTGGCGCCCGACTGCCAGCCCTTCACCACGCTCAACCGGTAGTGGGCCAGCGCGAAGGTCGAGTCCTGTTCGATCGCCGACCGGAACTGTGTCTCGGCCGAATCGAGGATCCAGCGGTCGAGATAGCCGACGCCCATGAGATAGGCCTGGTAGGCGCTGACCGACGTGGTGCCGATGGCGCCGACACTGATACCGACCGGCGGCTCGACGTCGAGCACGCCGCGGGCCAGGAGTCCAAAGACCGACATGATCGAATCGGGGTTGGCGGCATCCTGGTTCACCGTCCGCACCCGCTGGCCGGTGCGCACGTCGAAGACCTTGGCCACCACGCGGGTATGGCTGCCGACCTTGAGCAGGTCGCCCATCACCAGCTTCCCCGCTCCCGCCCTGCGCGCCACCGCCATCCCCGACTGGAGGGTGAGCGACGGGCCGCGCGCTTCCGGCACCTCGCGGATGAAATCGGCGACGCGCTCGTCGTCGATCACCCGGATGTCCTTCCATTTCGACATGTCCAGGTACAGCAGGTTGACGCTGGCGACTTTCAGCCAGTCGATGTCGGGGGCCCGGGTGACGTTGTCGAAAGGGACGACGATCCAGGTGCGCTCATCGAGGGGCGGATTGGGCCGCCTCGCGGCCGCGGGTGCGGCCGCGCCCCGGCAGGGCGGCGGCGAGCCGTCGGGGCATTGGGCCAGCGCGGCGCGGAAGGGCGCCATGCCGAGGAGCAATATCGGGAGGGACCGGGCGAGACGTGACGGCATCATGGCGGGAAACTTACGGCGTGAAGCGTAGGCGCGCATCATCCCTCTGGCTTGGACCTACTGTATCCGGTCGGTGCGCCAGCGATCGCGAATGTCGATGCTGATCTCCTTCCCGATGCCGCCTTCCTGGCTCACCTGGGCGGAGACCAGCCGCCCGCTCTCCGCATCGACGACGGTCTCGCTGGAGAGATGCACCGGCGGATGTCCCGGCGCGGCGATCGATCCGGAACCGCTGACGCGTCCGACGAACTCGCCATGCTTCTGCTCTATTCCCCGCAGCCGATACTGCACCCGCCCCAGCCAGGTCAGCGAATCGGCCTGGATGTGGAGGGAATCGTCCCAGGTATCGCCGCGGCTCACCGAGTCTTCGGGGACGGTGCGCCATTCGCGAACCGTCTGCTGCTTTCCGGCCCGGCCGCCGAAGAGCATCGCCCAGACGTCGTCGATGGAGACGCCGCGCACGCTGTAGCTGATCTCGCGGCCCTGCGCCGTCAGCAGCGTCGTCTCACGCGTTCCGCGCATCATCTGGGCCTGCTGGCCGAATTCGGGCGGCGCCCCTTCCCACCGCGCGACTGCATGCGCCGAGTCCACGATGGAGATGAAGGTCGTCGTGTCGTGCCGGGCGGTGGCCGTCTCGGTGCGCCAGATCTCGATCTCCAGCGCCGGCTCGTGCGCGACTTCGGAGCCGATGCTGATCCACGACTCGAAATGGTCGCGGTACTTGATGGCTTCACCGTTAGGCGGGCGCAGCTTGAGGAGGAGCTTCTGGGCTGCAGCGGGACGCGGCAGCGCCACGGTGGCGCACATGCCGGCGCCGAGGAGGGCGGCCGCCAGCCGGTCCATCAGGGCGCCGGGGGCCGCGGCGACATCACGCAGCGAAATCCCGTCTGCGCCAGGTCGCGGGCACGGTTGTCGGTGGTCGGCTTCGCCGCGCCCCGGAGGGTCGCGGTGGCCAGCTGGTCCTGGGTGTTGTAGGCGCCGCCGCGCACCACGTAATAGATGTCGCTCAGCTGCATCGGCTTGCCGCCGGGATAGGCCGCGTACCTCGACGACGTCCATTCCCAGACGTTGCCGATCAGATCGCGCACCCCTTCGGGCGTGCGACCCGACGCGTACCCGACCGGTGCCGGCCCGACGCGCTGCGAGGAGAGGGTAATCGCTTTCCCCAGCTCGAAGGTCGCGCCCCAGGGATAGGCGCGAGCGGACTTCCCGCGCGCCGCCGCCTCCCACTCCTCTTCGGTGGGCAACCGTCCGCCGTCCCGGTGGCGCGACAGGCAGTAATTGCCGGCCTCGGCGTACATCACGCCCGTCACCGGCAGCCGCACCTCGGGCTCGGCGGCGTTGCCCCAGGGGGCCAGGGCGCCGGTGGCGACGAACTTCGCGTAATCGCCGACGCTGACTTCGAGGGTGTCGATGCCGAAGGACTGGAGCGTGACCTGGTGCGCCGGCTGGTCGATGTCCGGACCGGTGTTCGCGCCGATGGTATAGGTGCCGGCGGGAATGATGACCATGCCCGCATCGACGGGACTGGCCGCTGCGGCGCCGGGGCCGCGATGGCCCAGCAGCAGCGCCGCGGCGATGCCCGCCGCCACGACCACCACGCCGCCGCCGATCATCATGGTGCGCTGGCTCTTCTTCTTGCGGTTGCGGAGCACGAACTCGGCCGTGGGATGGCCGCCCGATGCCGGCGTGGCGCCGCCTAACGCCCGCACGACCTCGGCCGCCGACTGGAAGCGCTCCTCGGGGTCCTGCGCCAGCATGCCGTCGATGGTGTCGCGCAGCACCTGCGGCGTCTCGGGGCGGAGCTTGCCTAACGGCTGCGGATGCTCGCTCAACCGCTTCATCAGGACCGCCGTCGGCGTCGGCCCGGTGAACGGCGGCTGGCCGGTCAGCATCTCGTAGGCCATCACCCCCAGCGCGTAGATGTCGGCGCGATGGTCGCTCGGCGCGCCGGTCACCTGCTCGGGGCTGAGGTACGCCGGCGTCCCGACCATCATGCCGCTGGCGGTCAGCGAGCTGCCTTCGGCGGTGCGCGCGATGCCGAAGTCGGTGACCAGCGAGCGGCCCGTCTCTTCTTCCAGCAGCACGTTGTGGGGCTTGATGTCGCGGTGGATCACGCCGCGCTTGTGGGCGTAGGCCAGCGCGCTGGCGACTTCCTTGACGATGCGGACCACCTCGTCGGTCGGGAGTCGTCCTTCCCTCTCGATCCGGTCGACCAGGCTGCCGCCGTCGATGCACTCCATCGCCAGGTAGAGGAGGTCCTCGTTCTGGCCGATGAAATGCAGCGGGACGATATGCGGATGGCTGAGCTGCGCGACCGTCTCGGCCTCGCGGCGGAAACGCTCGAGGACGGTTTTCGACGTGATCAGGTCGGGGGAAAGAACCTTGACTGCGAGCTTGCGCTTGAGGTTGAGGTCGCGGACCAGGTACACGACGGCGAAGCCGCCGGCGCCCAATGTCCTCTCGACCTTGTAGTTCGCGCCGATGGCCGCCTGGAGGCGCTGGGCGAGCTGGTCCACCTCTCCAGAGCCCGGGACGTGCGGCACCAGCCCGTCGGGCGGCGTCAGTGCCCCTGTTGCGACCAGGCCCGCGGCCGGCGTCAGCGGATGCCCGCAAGAGGGACATGCCGCGGCGCCGTCGGTGTAAGCGGTTCCGCAACTCGGGCAGTGAGCCAGACCAGAAACCCTGGAGGAGGACCATCAAATGTAGCTGCCTAACGGTCATAAGGCAATACAGCAGCGTGATTTAGGCCCTCGGATGATAGGTCTTGTGTACCGTCCTCAGGTAATCCCTGTCGACCCTGGTATAGAGCTGCGTGGTCCCCAGATCGGCATGGCCGAGCATCTCCTGGACGGCCCGGAGGTCGGCGCCGCCCTCGAGGAGATGGGTGGCGAAGGTATGCCTCAGAGTGTGAGGGGTCACTCGCTTGGTGATCCCGGCGGCCCTGGCGTGCCGCTTGATGATGCCCCAGACCCCGACGCGGGAGATGGGTCCGCCGCGGGCGTTGAGGAAGAGCCGCCCCTGCCCTTTGCCCTTCTCGATCTTCGGCCGGGTTTCGCGGCTGTACAAGGCGATGGCGCCTAACGCTCTTCGGCCGATCGGTACCAGCCGCTCCTTGTTGCCCTTGCCGAAGAGCCGCGCCAGCCCCTCGTCGAAGAGGACATCCTTCGTCTCCACGCGGGTGATCTCGCTGACCCGCGCCCCCGTGGCGTAACCGAATTCCACGATGGCCCGGTCGCGCCAGGCGAGCGGATCGTCGGCATCCACGGCGTGCAGCAGCGATTCGACCTCGTCGGCGCTGAGCACCGCGGGGAGCGTGCGCCAGCGCTTGGGACTCGCCAGCCGCTCGCTCGGATCGCGGACCACGTGTCCTTCGCCGGTAAGAAACTTGAAATAGGTACGGACCGCCGAGACGTGGCGGCGGATGCTGGTCGCGGCGAGGCCAAGGTCTTTGAGATGGAAGATGAAATCGCGCAACATCGGGCTGGTGGCGCCGGATGGTCCGCGGACCTTCTTGGTGGACAGGAATTCGACGAGGTGCGCGAGGTCGCGCTTGTACGCGGCGACGGTGTTGGGCGAGGCGCCCCGCTCCAGCGACAGGTAGTCGCCGAACTGCTCGATCACGAAAGCGCGATCGGCGTCCACGCCGCGCTGCTCAGCCGCCGAGCTGGGCGAGAGCGGTCTTCGCGCGAGCGACAGCGGGCTGGACGACGGGGTCGCCGCGCTCCCAGAGGCCCACCACCATCCGGTAGGCGCGCTTCGCTTCGTCGCGCTGCCCGCGGGCCTTGGCGAGATCGCCGTAGAGCAACCAGGCGCGACCCCAGAGCCGGGGCGTGGTGGACTGGAAGTAGCGCATCTCCATGATGTAGGCGAAGGGAATCTCCGCCGCCCAGCGGCGCCCGAACTCCTGCATCCTCTGTAGCGCGACGGCGCTGTCACCGAACTCGACGTGGGACTCGGCGCTGAACAGCCAGCCGCCGTCGTCGGGCGAATCCGGGTGCCGGGTCACCAGCTTCCGGTCGAATTCCCTCAGAGCAACTCGGGCTCGCGCCGTGTCGCCGCGCGCGAACCAGGCCTGGTAGCGCTTGAGCGGGCTGATGGCCGCCGTGTCGAGCGCCGGCCCGTTATGGCGCAGATGAAAGCCGGCCAACGTTGTCAGCTGGAGATAATCATCGCGCGCCGGCTCGGTCATACGAGCGGTCATCTGGCGCTCGAGGGAATCGAACCCCGCCGGTATCACGCCCACGAGGATCTGCCGCCAGAGCGCGTTCTGGCGCAGCGCGGCGGTGGTGTCGTTGCCCTCGCCCAGGTGTCCCAGCATCGAGCGAAGGGGTCCCGACAGGGCATCGCGGGCGATCAGGCTGTCGGCATAGGCCTGGAAAATGGCGGGCTGCTCCTGAGCCAGTGCCAGATCAAAGTGTGCCTGGAGCGTTTCGTTGATGGCGTTGGTGTTGGAGTCGAGCTGGCTCGCCGCGCCCTTGCCCAGGTTGTCCTGGGCGGTGGTGATGTCGCCGATGGCCAGGGCGAACTGGGCGATCGCCCTGTGCACGACTCGCGTGTCCGATGTCGCCAGCAGCCGCTGACAGACGGCGATGGCGCGCCTCAGCCGCTGAACGAACGCTTCCACCGAATTGGGATCATCATCCGCGGACCCATGGCGCGCCTCGGCCCAGGGAGTGATGACCGCGGCCAGCGTGTCGCCGGCGGGAACGATGGACACCAGGTAATTCTGATCGAGCGGACACAAGCCGCTGGTGTTGGCGGGAACGCACTGCATGTACGAGGTCTGCTGGAGTGCCCCGAGGAGAGCGGATGCGCTGGTCACCGAGTTCGGAGTGAGGGCGTAGGCCCGCTCCGCCGCGCGCAGAGTCCGGGTCGGGCCGCTGCGCAGCCTGGGCCGGCCTCCGTCGATGAGGAGCGTGGGATCCTTGTAGCAGGTCGAAAGCAGCGTCCATCCCTCGGCGTCCGACGAGTCGGCGGCGACAATCTGATTGGCCGCCGTGCACAACTCCTCGCGAGCGCCATGGCGAGCCGCGTTGAGGCCCTCGACGAGCGCCCGCGCACGCACCGGCAGGCTCCCGCTCAACCGCATTGCCGCGGCCAGGTATGGTGCGCGCGCCACGCTGTCGGTTGTAAAACGCCAACGCTGGAAATGAGCCAGTGCAAAATTCGAGTCGAGCCGAATGGCGCGATCGAAACTTCGGTCTGCGCTGTCGACCTGGATGCGGTTGACCGCTTCCATTCCGGCGACGTAGGCGCGATAGGCCTCCATCGACGACGTGCCCACACCCTGCGATGCGTTGCCGCTTCCGGCCGGCACATCGAGCATGCTGCCCGCGAGCCGTCCGAAGGATGCGGAGAGCGAATCGAGCGCGGCCGCAGACTGGAATCCCGACATCGCGTCGCGCGCCACGCGAATCTCCCGGCCGGTCCTGGTCTCGTAGACCTTGGCCGTGATCGTGGCCTTCCCGCCCAGCGCCAGGTAATTGCCCAGGACGATACGACCGGCGCCCACGCGCCGCGCGAGCGTCGTTGCGCTCTCGAGGCCAGGCCGGTCGCGCTGGCTGGCGGGAAGTTGCTGAAGCAGATCGGCGACGCGGTCGTCGGAGATGGTGCGTACGCCATTCCAGCGCGACAACTCGCCGGTAAGCTGCGAGACGCTGGCCTGTCTGATGAGCTCTGCATCGGCGGTGCGGGCGGTGTTCTCGAACGGCAGGATGAGCCAGGTATTGTCGTTCAGTGCCAGCGACGGCACGCGGCCGGCGATCGACGACGAGCTGCGGCCGCACGGCGGCGGCGATCCGTCCGGGCACTGGAAGGCGACAAGAGCGGCGACGGCGAGGGCGAGCATCTCCTACGATTCTACCGTTGCGACCGCCATGCACGCGAGGCCTTCACCGCGGCCGATCCAGCCCATTCCCTCGTTGGTCTTGGCCTTGATGCTGACCGACTGGATCTTCACGCCTAACGCCGACGCCGTGGCGGCGCACATCGCTTCGACGTGCGGGCCGATCTTCGGCTGCTCGGTGATCACGGTGACGTCCACGTTCCCGACCGCGAGTTTCTGCGAGGCCAGCGCCTGCACCGCCGCCCCGAGAAAGACCGCCGAGTTGGCGCCCTTCCACTTGGGATCGGTGTCGGGGAAGAAGGAGCCGATGTCGCCGAGCGCCGCGGCGCCCAGCAACGCGTCCGTCACCGCGTGGAAAATCGCGTCCGCGTCGGAGTGCCCGGCGAGCCCGTGGGTGTGCGGAATGGTGACGCCGCCCAGGCGCAGCGGGATGCCGGCCTGGAATCGATGCGAGTCGTATCCGATACCGACGCGGGTTGCCATTCGTTATGCGCGCCGCGCGTCGGCGCGTCGGCGCATCATGCCTTCAGTATCCGGATCGCCAGATGCGCGGCGTTCTTCGCGTTATCGATGCCGACACAGCCCACCGGCACGCCGGGCGGCACCTGTACCGTCGCGTAGAGCGCATCGACGCCGTTGAGCGGGCCGACGGCGAAAGGCACGCCGATCACCGGCAGGTCGGTCATCGAGGCGGCGAAGCCCGGCAACGCCGCGGAGAGCCCCGCTCCGGCGATCACGACGCGAAATCCTCGAGCCCGTGCGCCCTCGATGAGCGCCCCGGTTTCTTTCGGCTTCCGGTGCGCCGACGAGGCATGGAACTCGTAGCCGATGCCGGCGTCGTCCAGGATCTTGAATGCCGGCTCGATGCGGGGCTTGTCGCTGTCCGAGCCGACGACAATGAGAACCTTCTTGTCGCTCACGCGGCTTGTACCTCGGGAATCAGCGAGTAATCCTGCTTGCGCTTGCGCGGGGTGAATCCGGCGCCGCGAATGAGCTGCTCCATCTGGGTGACGTTGGTGCGATGGGTCGTGCCCGCCGCCGAGACGACGTTCTCTTCCATCATGATCGAGCCGAAGTCATTGGCCCCGAAGCGCAGCGCGACCTGTCCGACCTTGGTGCCCATCGTCACCCAGCTCGACTGAAGATTGGGAATATTGTCGAGCGCGATGCGGCCGATGGCCAGGGTGCGCAGGTAGGTCACCGCGTCGGTCTTCGGCATGTCGGCCATCTCGGTGTGCTCGGGCTGAAGGGGCCAGCAGATCCACGCCGTGAATCCGCCGCTCTCCTTCTGCTGCTGCTTGACGCGCAGGATGCTCTCGATCCGCTCGGCGTT
>DASXPG010000069.1:0-11866 GCA_036493755.1 Gemmatimonadales bacterium | reverse complement strand
CCACCCCTTGCACCATCCGGTGCGCGAGGTGCAACTCGTAGTCCTCGAGAAAGGCGATGCGTCCCATGAAGTTGTGATCCTGCGCGGCGAGATAGACCCGCTGGAGCACTTCCTTCCCCGGTTCGTCGGCGGGATGGGCCTTCCCCGAGAAGACGAACTGGACCGGGCGCCGCGGATTGACCAGGAGCCGGCGGAGCCGGTCGGCATCGCGGAGCAGCAGGTCGGCGCGCTTGTAGGTGGCGAAGCGCCGCGCGAACCCGATGGTGAGCGTCGAGGGGCTGAGCAGCGTGCCGGCCACGGCCAGCTTGGCGGGATCCTTCCAGTGGTCGCGCCAGCGATGGCGCGCCTCCTCGCGGATGTAGCTGTGCAGCACCTGGCCGAGCCGCTCATGGGCGCGCCAGAGAGCCGCATCGTCCAGCTCGAGGACTCGTTCCCACATTTCCGGTCCGTCAAACCTCTCCTCCCAATCGGCGCCAAGGTGTCCGTTGAGCAGCACACGGATCCGCTGGGCCATCCAGGTTCCGAGATGGACGCCGTTGGTGACATGGCCGATGGGCACCTGCGACGGATCGCGCCGCCACAGGTCGTGCCAGATGCGGCGGGATTCCACCTCGTGCCGTGCTGCCACACCGTTGACGCGGCCCGAGAGTCTCATCGCGACCACCGTCATGTGAAAGTGGTGGCCGCTATCGGAGGGGTTCTGTCCCAGCCGCGCGAATGCATCCCGATCCATACCCATGTCGTTCCATATCGGTCCTGCGATTCGCTCGACGTCGGCGATGGGAAATGCGTCGTGGCCGGCGGCGACCGGCGTATGCGTCGTGAAGATGCTGGAGGCGCGGATCTGCTTCACCGCTTCTTCGGTGGAGACGCCATTGCAGACCAGCTCGCGCAGCCGCTCGACGAGCATGAATGCCGCATGGCCTTCGTTGGCATGCCACACCGACGGGTCGATGCCGAGGGCGCGCAGCACGCGCACCCCGGCGACACCGAGAATCCACTCCTGCTTGAGCCGCAGCTCGGCGTTACCGGTGTACAGCTTGTGCGACAGCTCCCGGTCGGCGGCGGCGTTGCGCTCGAGGTCGGTGTCGAGGAGATAGACGGTGATGCGGCCGGCGTTCAGCCGCCACGCCCCGATGTACAAATCGCGCCCATCCAGCTGTAACGTCACCAGCGCGGGATCGCCGTCCGGCCCGAGGACCGGCGTGAGCGGCGTCGTCGCGGTGCTGATGACCTCATCGGAGTCTTCCTGGCGGCCGTCGGCGCGCAGCCGCTGGTCGAAATAGCCCTTCACATAGAAGAGCCCGACGGCGGCCATCGGCACGCCCAGATCGGAGGCCGCCTTGCAGTGATCGCCGGCCAGGACTCCCAGTCCCCCCGAGTACACCGGGATGGAATTGTGCAGCGCGAACTCGGCGCAGAAGTAGGCGACCGGCCGCTGCAGCGCGCCGGGATGCTCGCGCGCGAACCAGGTGCCCTCCGGCCCGAGCGCGCGCTCGAATTCGCCGAGCACCCGGTCGTAGAGGGCGAGGAAGCCCTCGTCACGGGAACAGGCCTGGAGCCGGGCCGGCTCGACGCGCTGGAGCAGCTCGAGCGGATTGTGCCGCGTACGCTGCCAGAGGTTGCCGTCGATCTGACGGAAAAGGTCGCGCGCATCGAGCTGCCAGCTCCACCACAGGTTCGTGGCGATAGTGGCGAGCCCCTGCACGCGCTCGGGTAGGTAGGGGATGAAACCGGCGGGCGACGTCATTTGTCCGTGAAATATACTGATCGCATGGCGGGCCAAGATTACCCCGGCCCGCCATGGAGGGTCAACACCGTCAGTGGACGATCGGCGGAGCGCTGGTGAGGTACGACCCCTTTTCGCAGTTGTAGAGGTTGACCCAGGCGATCGCCCACTTCGCCGCTGCCGCGGTGAAGTGGGTCATCGTCGTCTGATTGCGGATGCCGGACGACAGGGGGAGGCCGGCGGCGAGAAGCTCCCCGGAAGCGACGATGTACGAAGCGATGAAGTCGGCGCAGGGGATGAGCTGCTGCGCCTGCGGGCCGCGGGTGTTGGTCGTCGGCCGCTGGGGCATGAGATCACCGATGCCGCGCAGACCTTGCGGGCCGCTCATCGCCATGAACTGCGAGCTGACGATCAGGCCGTTGGCGATGTAGGCGATGTTGAAGCCGCCGGCCTGCGGCGTCGACATGGCGTACTCGGCGCCATCCACGAAATGCGCCGAGCTGCCGTCGGCATTCAGCACGGCCGCGTACGTGTGCCCCCACGAATCGGTGAACCGCAGCGTCTGCGTCCCGCTGGGGGCGGAGGGCGGCGGCGGCAACGTGCCGGCATTGCCCGGAGGAGCCACCACGCGCGTGGGGTCGGCGGTGTGGGTTGCGACGCGGGCCGACGCCGGACCGGCGAGGTCGGAGTCGTTCTGGCAGCCGGTGAGCGCCAGCGCGGCGAGGGTTGCGCCGGCGAGCAGCGCGAGTCGGGTGGAACGGATCATGGCCCTACCTCCTGAAGCGGAGTGTGGGGCGGATGCACCGACCGCGAGACGACGCAGGACGCGACCACATCGATGCGGCGTTCCCGGCAGAACGCGAGGACGCTCTCAGGCGTCTCGCGTCTGCCGATTCCGACCAGCACCGATCCAGTCTCGCAGCGTACGTGCGGAAAGCGCTCCGCCAACTTGGGAGCGGCCTCCCGCGCCGGACCTTGCGTCACGAGCACGAGCGTCAGGGATCGTTCCATCGTGTCCTCCGCAGGCTGAACGCAGGCGGGCACGAGGGCCGCGCCGCTCCGGTGGATCCGGAGCGGCGGCAACATAGGAATGGAGGATGGTTGGCCTGGTATCCGCGCGCGGCGGCGCGGCGCGATTCTACGCCCGCGAAGCCCCGCGCCGTGCGCCGTGGGCGGTCACGATCGCATCGATCAGAGGTGCCGCGTCGTAACGAACGGGATCGGTGGCGGGAAGGCCGGTTTCGCGCGTCGCCCTGGCGATCGACGCGCGCGCCTCCGCGTCCCCGAGGTCGTAGGTGTTGAGCGCGATGCCTACCACTTTCGACGGATGCACCGGGCGCGCGGCGTCTTCGTAGATTCGCACCAGCTCGCTCAGCTCCGGAATCGGAACCCATGGCTCGCGGCCGCCGTAATCGCCGATCATGGTGCGGGAGCTCTGGTGGCAGAGGATCATCGCCGCCGGGCAGGAGCCGTGCAGCAGGCCGAGCGTCACACCGGAGTAAGCCGGATGCAGCAGGCTCCCCTGCCCCTCGACCAGAACGACATCGGCGTTCTTTGACGCCTCGAGCACCAACGATTCGGTCGCCCCGCCGATGAAGTCGGCAATCACCGCATCGACCGCGATGCCCCAGCCTTCGATGAGAATCCCGGTCTGGCCCGTCGCGGCGAACCGGGTGCGCAGCCCGCGCTCGTTGAGTCCCTTCACTAACTGCAATTGCGCCGTCATCTTGCCGACGTTGCAGTCACTCCCGACCGTCAGCACCACCAGCGAATCCACTTCACGCGCCCGGCCATCGGACACCTGGAGCGATGCCGGCGGCTTTCTGGCGTCGGTAATAGTCACGCCTTTCGCCTTCGCCCGCGCGGCGAACTCGGCGTCGTCGCCGAGATACGTGTGGAGCCCGCTCCAGATGTGCAGGCCGCCATCGATTGCGGCGAGAATCCAGGACCGCCAGGTATCCGGCAACCGTCCGCCGGCGGGTGCGATTCCGATGAGGATCGCCTCGGGCTTCAGCGCGAGCCCCGCATCGAGCGTCCCCACGACCGGGATGGCGCCGCCGAACCCCAGCACCTGCTGGCTGGTTTTGCCGGAGTTGGCGCTGTCCAGGACGCCAACCACGCGACCGGGGAAGTAGCGGATGGCGGAGTTGGCCGTCTTGGACGTTTCCGGCCCGAAGGCGCCTTCGGCGATGATGAGGTAGCGGGGTTGTTTCATGCGGGCGGGAATCTATTGAAGTTCGTGGGAAACACGATAGATGGAACGGGGTCACCCCGATCGGGTATCGCGGCACAATGGCTCCCATGTTCATCATCGAGCCCTGCCGTTGAAACGGCGCGCGTCGCTATGGTGCGCGGCGGGCGGGCTGGCGGTGCTGCTGGTCGCACTGGCCCCGCCTCTCCACGAGTTGTCCGAACGCTCCTTCGCGGCCCACATGCTCCAGCACGAGCTGCTGATGCTGGTGGCCGCGCCGCTGCTGGTGCTGGCGCACCCGCTCTGGCAGGTGGCCCGGCTGCTGCCGCCGAGCGTGGTGCGAGCCCTTCCCCGGCCGGCGCCGTCGCTGCGCCTGGCCTGGCGGCGGGCATCATCTCCCTTCGGCGGCTTCATGATCCACGCCGTGACGCTCTGGGGCTGGCACCATCCGGCGCTCTTCGAGGCGGCGCTGCATAACGACGCCGTGCACATCCTCCAGCACGCGAGTTTTCTGGGCGGCGCGTTGGTGTTCTGGCATTCGCTGCTGCGTCGCCGCGCGCACCGCGACGCCGGACTCGGAGTACTCTCGCTGTTCGCCACGACCCTGCACACCGGCGCCCTCGGCGCGTTGCTCACGATGGCACCGCGCCTCTGGTATCCGTCATATGCTCTGATGGGTGGCGGAGCGGCTCACGCCCTCGAGGACCAGCAGCTCGGCGGGCTCATCATGTGGATCCCGGCGAGCCTGGTCTATGTGGGCTTCAGTCTGACCATGTTCGCCAGGTGGCTGGATGAAAGCGGACGACGCACCGCCGGCGCCGGCGTGCCTGATGCGGTGGATGCCTGATAGCGAGTGCTACGGGGCGCTGACCAGGTACTCCTGGATCTTGCCGTCGGGGGTCCGGTACATCAGCGCCGAAATCGTCCGCGTCCTGAAGGTGAATCGCGTGAGGGTGACTTCCATCCCACCGCGCTCGGCGCGGGAGAGCTGGGTCGCGAGGGTCGGCTCGCCGAGTGGGGCCAGCCTGGTTGCCGCGGCATGCACCTTGGCGTCGGTGAGCCACCAGCTGAACTCGTCGCCGAGCTTGCCGCGGTCGATCGCGCCGGCTTGGAGCTGGTGCAGCACCTCGCGTGCCGCGTCGACGGCCGCGGGGCCGTGGATCTCGGGGATCGGCCGGGCATCGGCCACCGGCGCCGGTACGGTGCGCGTGGTATCACGCGGGTCGCCGGCCTGATCTGTACCGCCATCCGCAGCAGCGGGAACGACGGCACCGTCGACTCGGCATTCGACAACACCACGACCGCCGACTGCGACGACGGCACCAGAGTGTTCTGGGCCGCGAAGCCGCTCACCGCGCCGCCGTGCGACCAGATGGTGTCGCCGCCCGCGACGCCGACCGACAGTCCGAAGCCGTAGCCGCTGCTCGCACCGTTGGCGAGACGGCGCGCCGTGGTCATCTGGCGCAGCCAGTCGCCGCCCACGACGCGGCCTTCCATCAGCGCCTTGTCCCAGAGCAGCAGATCCGCCGGCGTGGACCAGATGCCCCCCGCCGACGCCGCCCACCCCGACGCCTCCGGCAATGCCGGCTCCGGCTCACCCATCGCGAACCAGGCGTAGCCCTGCGCCCGGGGATCGTGCTCGTCGGCCGGCTCGTACTCGGAGTGGCGCATGCCTAACGGCTGGAAGATGCGGGTCCGCAGCAGCTCGCCAATCGGCTTGCCGCCCACCCGCTCGGCGATGCGGCCCAGCATGATGAAGCCGGTGTTGCTGTAGGACCAGCGCGTCCCCGGCTCGAAATCGAGGGGCTGGCGCCCATACCAATGGATGAGCGAGTCGGCGGTGATGCGGTGGAGCATCCGCCGGTCCACGAAGTCGAGCGGGTAGTAGTCGGGGTAACCGGAGACGTGCCCCATCAGGTCGCGCACCGCGATGTCGCCCGCGCGGGTGAGGTCGGGGAACCAGGCGGCCACCTTGTCGTCGAGCGACAACTTTCCTTCCGACGCCAGCTGGAGAATCACCGCGCAGGTGAATTCCTTGGTCACCGATCCGACGGCGAAGCGGGTGAGCGTATCCACCGCGCGCCGGGTGCCCAGGTCGGCGGTGCCGTAGCCGCGCACGAACACCGCGTGCCCGCCGGTCATCAGTCCCACCGACACGCCGATCAGATGGCGCGATGCCATGTTCGCGGTGACGAAGGAATCGATCCGGGCGGTGTCGATCGGCACCGGCGCCTGGGCGACGGCCGTTGCCGGACAGCTGAGGATCGCGAGAATCAGCGGAGCGGCAGCGCGGAGGGGATTCATGCCGCGAATGTACGGCCCTCCAGCGTTACGGCGTAAGAACGAATCCGCCCTGGCTGGGGCGCAGCACCGCGTGCTCGCTCGCTCCGTGGGGCCGCTCGCCGTAGGTCTGATAAATCAGCACGTGCCGCACCACCACGATGACCGTGGCCAGCAGCGGCACCGCCACGACCATCCCCAGCAGCCCGGCCAGCGCCGCCATCGTCAGCACCGCGAGGATGGTGAGTGCGGGCGGCAGCGACACCTTGTGCTGCATGATGATCGGGTGCACGACGTTGGCCTCGATGATATGCACGATGACGCCAACCGAGGCGACGGCGAGTGACGCCAGGAGCCCGCGGTCGGGGAGCACCAGCAGCGCCGGCAGCAGCGTGGAGGTCAGCGACCCGAAGAAGGGCACCATCACGGCGATTCCCGCCAGCAAGCTGAACGCCATCCAGTACGGCACGCCGAAGATCAGCAGGCCGATGCCCGTCGCGATCGCGAGCACCACCATCGCCAGCAGCTGCGCGCCGACCCAGGCCCGCAGCGTCGCGCCGATGTCGGCCGCCATGGCTCTGGCCATCGATCGGTGCACCGGAGGAACCAGGTGCAGCAGGCCTTCGAGGTACGCCGACGGTCCCAGCGCCAGGTAGAGACTCATCGCCAGCACCGCGGCCCCGTCGATCAGGACCCGGCCGGTCCCGGCGGCATAGATGAAGAAGCTCCGCCGCACGAAGTCCATGACGCCGTCGAGCAGCGAGGTGGCCACCCCGCTTTGCCCCGAGCCGATGGCGGTCCGGCTGAAGACCTCCGACGTCTCGGCGAGATGCTGCGCCATCCGGTCGAGGGCGGCGAGGTAGTGCGGCACGGCGGCGATGAGATCGCTGGTCTGCGCGAACACCGCGGGCAGCACCAGCATGGCGATCCCGAAGAGCGCGCCCAGGGTCAGCACCAGCGACAGCAACAGAGCGGGAGCACGCGGGATGCGGGTGACGCGACAGATGAGATCGGTAAGTCCGCCGAGATACACCGCGAGCAGGATCGCGATGAACGCGACCAGGGCGAGGTCCTTGACCAGCCAGAAGAGAACGAGAAGGCCCGCTGCAATGAGCAGCGGGCCCAGGTTCGGCGCGCGCCGCGGAATGGAAGCGGGCGCGCTCACGGGATTCGTCAGGAAGCGGGCTTTGCGTCGTCCTCGTCAACCAGCTCGGCGTCGTGGACGTCGCCCTGCCCGGCGCCGATCTGCTTGGTCGGCTGGTTCTTGCCGGAGCCGAGAAGTCCCATCTTCTGCTTCAGCTGCAGCAGCTGGGTGTCGGCATCGGCCTTGTACTCGAGCGACGCGAATTGCTTCTGCAGCTGGTCGCCCTCGAGCTCTTCGGAGAGCTCGACGTTGGCCAGCGCCTTGCGCTCGTTGTTCTCGATGCGCTCGGTCATCCGCTCGAAGGTCTCGAAGGCGCTCTTGTCGCTCATCGACGACATCGTCTCGTGGATGCGCTGCTGCGCCTCGGCGCGCCGCTGCCGCGCGATGAGGATGTTCTTCTTGCGCTTCGCCTCTTCGATCTTGTCGTTGAGGGTGCGCAGTGAGTTCTTCAGCGACTCGGTCTCCGCGGCATGCTTGCGCCACGTCTCCTCGAGCTGCTGGGCATTCTGCATGTGCTCGGCGTGACGGAGCAGCGCCTGCTTGGCGAGGTCGTCACGGCCTTCCTGCACCGCGAGCATCGCGCGCTTTTCCCAGTCATCGGCGAGCTTCTTCTCCTGCTCGGCCTGCGCCTGGAGACGCTTCTCGTCGGCGATCGCGGCCGCGACCTGCTGCTTGGCCTTGGCCAGCTGGCTGCGCATGTCGAGCACCAGCTGGTTCAACATCTTCTCAGGATTCTCGGCGCGCGAAATCAGGTCGTTGATGTTCGACCGGATCATCGTGGTCAGACGGTCAAAGAGTCCCATGTCACGCCTGGCGGTAAGGGGCCAGCGTCGCGAGGTGCGACGCCAGTGCCAGCATCATCGAATCGTAGCTGGCCTGGAATTCACTGAAGTCCAGGTTCTCCAGCTCCAGCGCGTCGGTCAGGACCACATTGTCGCCGTCGATCCCGTAGGAGCCGTGGATCAGATCGGTGGCGTTCAGCTTCAGCAGATGCTTGTACAGGTCGGCCTTGGAATTGCCAGTGCCGAGCTCCATGACCTTCACCCGCATTACCAGTACCGGCGGATTGAAGTGTACGACCAGCTCGGGACTGTCGGGGGCATTGGAGAGCACCCACAGACCCTTGCCGATCTCTTTCGAATGAATGTCTTCGGTCGCGAGGCGCGCAATGAACCCCTCGACGTCTTCCTTGGTTGCCATGATTGCTCCTTGTATCCCTCAGTACGCGCGGGGCGTGGCGGCGGTTTCAGAGGGGAACATCGCCCCCGCCGATCAGCCCGCGGTCCTTGCGCGCCTGGGCCAGCACGCGCTCGGCAAAGTCCTGTCGCTCGTTCAGCTCCGTCAGATGATGCTGAATAGTATCCAGCCGGCCCATCACTTCGTCGAGGTCGCCCGACTGGAGTCCCGTCTGCTCGCGTGATCCGCCGCCCAGCCAATGCTTGAGCACCTGGCCGACCGCCCTTCCCACCGGCCCGAGCAGGAGGAAGCCACTGATGATGATACCGGTAGCCATCCCGACGATCGGGACCAGTGCGTGGATGATGATGTTGGGATCCACCGGTGGCAGCGGCGTCTGAAGGATCAGCACTATGACGGGTCCTTGGCCGGCGCGGGGGGAAGCGCGGTCTTCTCGCGCTGCTGGGCCAGCAGCCGCTCGGCGAAATCCTGGCGCTCAGCCAGCTCGCTGAGTTGCTCCTGCTTGCTCTGCAGATGCGAGCGCAGCTCGTCGATCTCTTCCGACGGCGCCACCTCGGCGTGCTTGCCGCGCAGCCGCTCGGCGATGGCCCTGCCGATGGGACTGAAGGCGACGATCCCGACCATGCCGGTTCCGAAGATCATGATGATCGCGAGAATGTCTTCCATCGCTCAGCCGTTCTTCGGCGCGTCGATCAGGCCCCGCTCGCGCTGTTTGGCGATCATGCGCTCGGCGAAATCGAGCCGGTCCAGGGTTTCGTCGAGGTGCTGGCGCAGCGCCGCGACCTCGCCCGACAGGTGATCGACGCGCGCGTCGTCCACCTGGAAGGTCATCCCCTCGGGGGGCGTCTTGCCGTGCATGATGCGTTTGCCGAAGGCGCGGAAGATCGGGCTGTAGGCCACGAGAATGATCGTTGCGGCCACGGTGAGGCCCTCGATCACGTCGCGAATCATGAAGTCCTGCATCAGCTGCGGCCTCCGGGCAGCGCGCCCCCGCTCTTGAGCTGGCCGAGCATCCGCTCGGCGAAATCGAGCCGCCCCTGGAGATCGTCGACATCGGCGAGCCGGGTCTGCACGTGTTCGAGCTCGGTGTGCAGCTGGTCGATCTCGTCGCGCATCGCGTTCAGCTCCTGCTGGTGCGCCTTGCGGCCGACCCGGCCGGAGATGGCGCGGGCCACGTTGGTCGAGACGATGGCGAGCATCGCGCAGAAGCCGAGGCCGACGATCGCGTCGGGGCCGCCCATCAGCGTGGGCCCGGGAGAGCGGGTTTTTCGCGCACCTGCGCCAGCAGGCGTTCGGCGAAATCGAGGCGGTTATGGACGTCATCGAGCTCGGCAGAGCGTTCGCGCAACTGAGCAATTTCGGCGCGCATCTGCTCGACTTCTTCGCGTAGCGTCTCCACATCCTGCGCGGTGCCACGCGAAGCCATCGCGCCAAGCACCATGGCCGGTCCGGAGCGCGGGCCGGCGATGCGCCGGGCAAGCGCGGTCACCAGCGACAGTCCTCCAAGACAGGACGCGCCGATGACGGCCAGCTTCATCATCTCTTCAGGGGTAAAGATAGCGCACCTCTTCGGGCGGTTGACGGCACCCACCCCTACCGCATCGTCGGGCCGAAAGTTTCGCCTAACTTGCCAATCTAGGCCAACTTGGCAGACCCCGCCAGCATAACGGGCGCTTGCCGGCCATCGTCTTTGCGAGCTAGTCTAGCGCATGCGCGCAGGGTTTTTTCTGCTGCTGGCCTGGGCCGGTTTCGGCGCTTCGTCGCCGCTGGCCGCACAGGGTCCGCTGCGGATCGGGCCGATCCTCACGTGGGGCACCGACGTCCACGCCGGCTTCGGAGCCGGCATGGCAATGCGGACCGGGCACCTGCGCATCGGCGCGCGATGGACCTGGCAATCCGGGCAGACGCAGACCGAGGGTCCGTATTACACCATCGATTACACCTTCAACCAGGAGCGTCGCTCGCGAGTGCAGCTCGCGACCCTGGATCTGGCGGTCGTAATTCCGTTCACCACGCTGAGCGTCGAGCCCGGCGTCGGCATAGGCGCGCTCATTGCATCGCAGCGTATCCGCGAACTCGATACGAGCACCGGCGCCGAGCGATTATCCGACACCTGGCACAGCAGCGGTCTCGTACTCACGCCCGGCTTCGCGATCAATTTCTACCGCGGATCGCTCAGGATCACACCCGACGTGCGGCTGCTGATCGCGAGCAAACCCAGAACGCCGTACGTCACGCCCTCCAGCGGCATCCTCATGTCGGTGCAGATCTCGCCGGTGTTCGGGCGGCGCGGCTAGCGCCGGGGAACCCCGTCAGGGCTTGAGCAGGGCGCGGATCGCGCCGCCGGTATGGCTCTCCTTCGACTTCATCACCGCCTCGGGGGTCCCCTCCGCAACGATGCTGCCACCTGCCTCGCCGCCCTCAGGTCCCAGGTCGATGATCCAGTCGGAGGTCTTGATGACGTCGAGGTTGTGCTCGATCACCACCACGGTGTTGCCCTTGTCGACGAGACGATGGAGCACCTCGAGCAGCAGCCGCACGTCCTCGAAATGCAGACCGGTGGTCGGCTCGTCGAGGATGTAGAAGGTCCGCCCGGTGTCCCGCTTGCTGAGCTCGCAGGCGAGCTTCACGCGCTGCGCCTCGCCGCCCGAGAGCGTGGTCGCGCTCTGGCCGATGTGGATGTAACCCAGTCCGACATCATTCAACGTTTCGAGCTTCTGCCGGGCGCGCGGCTGGTTGCTGAAGAATTCGAGTCCTTCGGCGACGGTCAGATCGAGCACGTCGGCGATATTCTTTCCCTTGAAGCGCACCTCGAGGGTCTCGCGGTTGTAGCGCCGGCCGCGGCAGACCTCGCAGGGGACGAAGACGTCGGGAAGAAAGTGCATCTCGATTTTCACCAGGCCGTCGCCCTGGCACGCCTCGCACCGCCCGCCCTTCACATTGAAGGAGAATCGCCCGGGACCGTACCCGCGCATCTTGGCTTCGGGCAGCTCGGCGAAAATGTCGCGGATCGGCGTGAAGAGGCCGGTGTAGGTGGCCGGATTCGAGCGCGGCGTACGGCCGATCGGGCTCTGGTCGATGTCGATGACCTTGTCGATCTTGTCGAGCCCCTCGATCGCCGAGTGTGCGCCGGGGACCACCTTGGCCCGGTAGAAATGGCGAGCCAGCGCCTGATAGAGAATGTCGGTCACCAGCGTCGACTTCCCTGAGCCCGAGAGGCCGGTCACCGCCACGAACAGTCCGAGCGGAAGATCGACGGTGAGGTTCCGGAGGTTGTTGGCGCGCGCGCCCACGATCCGGAGGCGATGTCCTGGCGGCGCCTGCC
>DASXPG010000068.1:0-7718 GCA_036493755.1 Gemmatimonadales bacterium | reverse complement strand
GTAAGGGTGAAACGGTGGGGTAAGAGCCCACCGCGCGTCCGGCAACGGCCGCGGCACGGCAACCCCCAGTCGGAGCAAGGCCAAATAGGCGGCGAGGTCCGGCCCGGACCGACAACGCTGGAAACGGCGAGCCGCGGGTAGGCTGCTCGAGGTGGCGGGCGACCGCCATCCTAGATGGATGACCATCCGGCCTTCGGGCCGAACAGAACTCGGCTTACGGCTCCGCCCTCGGTGCCGCGCCCGGTCTTTCCGGGCACGGCGCCGCGGCAACAACGAATGACCGATCACCCAAGCTCCGGAGACGACGCGTGCGCCACGCCCCCTTGTTGTTCATCACCGCGGCTCTGTTGGCAGCCTGCGCAGGCCACACCGCGTCGCCGTCAGCGGCGCCCGCTCCAGCTTCACGTCCCGCCGCCGCTGCGGCTGCGCCAGCCAACACGATTCGTTATGCGGCCGGAACCGGCCGCTATCGCTTTGAGCAGATCCTGCATACCCACCAGGATCAGATGGGTCAGATCATCGATGTCGACTTGAACACCACCATGCAGATCACCGCCGCGCTGACGGCGGCCCCGGACGGCGGCATGGATGGGATGTTCACGGTGGACTCCGTATCGATGACGGGCAATCAGGGGACCGCCGCGGTTCTCGATGCTCTGAAGGGGAAAACATTCCATACCGTCTTCAACCCGCAGGGGAAGGCCATCTCCTTCACCGCGCCTGATTCGAGCCCGGCGGTGATGCAGACGCGTGATCTTTTCCGCGAGTTCGTGCCGGTGCTTCCCGCGGGGACGCTCAACGATGGCATGAGCTGGGTCGATACCCTTACCCAGCCGCCGATCAACGCGCAGGGAATCAACGTCCGGAGCCAGTCGATCCGCACCCATCGCATCGTCGGGTGGGAGCAGCATGATGGACAGCGCGCGGTGCACATCAATACCGCCAGTGCGATCACGATCAACGGCGAAGGTGAAGCCAACGGCACGCCGCTCACGCTCTCCGGCACCGGCACCGGAATCACGGACCGCTTCGTTGCGGCCAACGGCACCTACCTCGGCGCGACCTCGCACGACAGCACCAACATCAGCATCGCCGTGGTGACTGCCGGCGTCGAAATACCGATCCGCCAGGTGCGGAACACCACCGTCACCCGCCTGCCGTGACGATGCGGCGGGCCGGAGCGCTCGCCTTCTTACTGACCGCCGCGGCGGCCGTCCATCCCGGACGCGCCGCCGCGCAGATCCTTCAGCAGCCGCAGCCGCAATACACCGCCGCGCAGTCGTTCGTCCCCCAAGCGCAATACTACCTCCTGACGACCGACGCCTTCGATGCCCGGTCGCTCTGGGTTCAGCCCGCCGGCCTCACCAGGCGGCGCGAGGCCTCGATTTCGGCCCTGCTCACCGCCAGTCACGACAGCACGACGACGGTCGGCCAGTACGGCCTGACGCTCGCGAGCGGCGGACTCGGACTGGGCTGGCAACACGACCGTCTGCCTAACGGCGGTTCGGTCAACGCCTACGCCGTCGGGCTCGCCGCCGGAAACCCCCGCGTCGGCATCGGCGCCGATCACCGCTGGTACAAAGGCACCAACACCCACACCGGCTCCTGGGACATTGGCGGACGCTACGAGGCACTCCCGACGGTCGAGCTGTCGCTGGTGTGGCGCGACCTGGGCTCGCCGAACATCAACGGTGGGACGATCAACGCCACCATGGTTCCCGGCGCGGCGCTGCAGCTCTTCAACGCGCATGCGCAGATCGGCGCCGATTGGGAAATCGTCACCCACGGCTGGAACACCAGCGCGGTGCGCATCGGTGCCGGCGTGAAGCTGCCGATGCACCTGATGCTCAACCTGCGCTCCGAGATGGATGGCAGCTTCAACTCGCGCAGCTTCTCCATCGCGCTGGGATGGAACGGCAATGGCGCGCGCGTGGTCGGATTCGGCACCCAGCAGCGCGGAGCCGCGCCCGATGAAGTCGGGCTCTGGGGCGCCGCCGTTTCCACGCCGCTGCAGCGCCGGCGCCGGTTCGGCGGCTAGCCGTCATGCGGCGCCTGCTGAAGCGCCTCGTGCTTCTCTGTGGCGCCGCGGTGCTGCTCCTGGTGCTGTACCTGGTGGCGGTCTGGCCCTTGCCGTCATGGTATCGCAGCCATTGGCCCGACCATACCGCATTCATGCATCTGCGCGAGCGGAGCGCCAAAGGCGCCGATACCGTTCGCCATTACCAGCCGGTGCCGCTGGAAGACATCAGTCCCCTGATCCGGCGCGCGGTACTCACCGGCGAAGACGATGCCTTTTACCAGCATCATGGGATCGACTGGCGATCGTTACGTGAGGCGCTGGGCTACAAGCGCAACCAGTTTAACTGGACCAACGCCCGCGACCGTGGCGAAATGGAAAAGGCACTGGGACACGCCGCCCAGCGCAGCGATAAGCTTCGGGGCGCGAGCACCATCACCCAGCAGCTGGCGAAGAACCTCTACCTGTCGCCGTCACGCAATCCGCTGCGAAAACTGAAGGAAGCCGTCACCGCCTATCGGCTGGAATGGGCGCTGTCCAAAGACCGGATTCTCGCGCTCTATCTCAACGTCGCCGAATTCGGGCCCAACCTCTGGGGCGTGGAAGCCGCGAGCCGGCGCTACTTCGGCAAGAGCGCGAGGTCGCTGACCCTCGAGGAAGCCGCGCTCCTGGCCGCCACGCTGCCGCATCCGCTGACGTCCAACCCCGGGTATCATCCCGCCCGCACCCGCGCGCGCCAGCACCTCATTCTGCGGCGCATGCATGGCGACACCATCGAGGTGCCATCCGACGAAGGGGAAGAAAAAACGCCGGCACCCGATTCGATGCCGGCGATCAGTCCCGAGAGCGCTGCTCCCGACCGCTAGTCGACCAGCCGCAGCGGCATCACCAGGCACATATACGATGCCGAATCATCCCACCCCACCGGCTCGGCGGTGGCGGCACGTTCCGGCGCTTTGAAGGTGAAGCGCACTTCATCCGTCGGCATGTATTTCAGCAGCTCCAGCAGATACGCCGCGTTGAAGCCGATCTCCAGCCCATCGCCCTCATAGGTCACCGGCATCTCGTCCTGCGCCTCGCCGAGGTCCGGGGTCTGGACGCTGAACTTGAGCGTTCCGGCCGATAGCGCGAGCCGGATCCGATGGGTCTGGTCGCTTGCCACGATGCTCATCCGGCGCAGCGCCGCGGCCATCGCAACGCGATCCACCGTGGCGAACTTGTCGTTCTCCCGCGGAATCACCTGCTCGTAGTTGGGATACGGGCCCTCGATGAGCCGGGTGTAGACCTGGGTGCCGCCGGAGCGGAATCCCAGGTGGTTCTCGCTCTTGGCAATCTCGACGGCGTCGTCGGAGCCGAAGAGCCGGCGAATCTGCTCCAGTGCCTTGGGGGGGACGATGAGGTCGGCCTGGGCGCTGCCGCCGGCGAGCCCGACTTCCATCCGCGCCAGGCGGTGTCCGTTGGTGGCGACCATCCGCATCCGGTCCTTGCGCAGCTCCCAGAGGACGCCGTTGAGGATCGGGCGGCTCTCCTCGGTCGAGACCGCGAAGGCTACGTGCGAGATCAGCTGGTGAAGATCCTTGGCCGGCGCCTTCCAGGCGCCATCAAACTTTACCTGCGGGAAGGACGGGAACTCATCCTTGGGAAGGCCGAGGAGCTTGAACTTGCTCTTCCCGCATTCGACCTGGGCGCGCTGTTCACCCGCCGAGCTGAAGCGGACCGATGCCGCGGGCAGCTCACGCGCGATGTCGGAGAGTTTCTTGGCGGGAAGGGTGATCGAGCCTTCGTCATCGACTTCGGCGGGGACCGTGGTGCTCACCGCGATGTCGAGGTCGGTGCCGGAGAGACGCAGTCCTTCCTTGCGAGCTTCCAACAGAATGTTGGATAGCACCGGTAGCGTCGTCTTCGCCGGTACGCTGGAGACGACGGCGAGGAGGCCTTCCTGCAGCTTCTCACGGGTGATCGTGAACTTCATCCAATCCTCGCTGCTCTGGAAAAGACGCTACTAGTTACAGTCTTTATAGAATCTAGTAGTCGCAGTAGGTGATTCGACATTGTGGACCAATTCTCGAAACGCAACGCCGACTGCGACTTGCTTGTCCGGCATGATTCGTGGCGCTGTGGATCGTCGCTGATTGTCCACGCCGCGCGTCACACCGCCAACATTATCCCGCTTCGCCAACACGATTTGCGCACCAACATCAACAGCGTTTTTTACGCCACGCCCAGCTCGGTGCGGGCCTGGGCCACGCGATCGCGGAACGCGTGATCGCGGGCGATCTGCCGGCCGACCTTGTCGACGCTGTGAATCACCGTCGAGTGATCGCGTCCGCCGAACGCCTGGCCGATTTCGACCAGCTGCATGTGCAACAGATCGCGGGCCAGGTACATCGCCACCTGTCGGGGCACCGTCAGACGCTTGGTGCGGGCCTTGGAGCGCAGCCCTTCGGGCGTCACGCCCCAGCGGCGCGCGACCACTTCCTGGACCTTGTCGATCGACGGCGAGCCGCCGCGGCGCAGATTCTCCTCGTCGTCCTTGTCTTCCGCGGTCCGAATCTTGTCCGATAACGCCTCGCGCGCGAGGTCGATGGTGATCTCGCGGTGCTTGAGCGAGGCGAAGAGCAGCAGCTTGATGATGCACCCTTCCAGCTCGCGCACCGAGCTGCGCACGTGCTCGGCGATGAACTGGAGCACGTCGTCGGGGATCGTCAGCTCGAGATGATCCTGCTCGGCCTTCTTGCGCAGAATCGCGGTCCGATGCTCGAAATCGGGGAGGCCGATATCGGCGACCATCCCGCTCTCGAAACGCGAGACCAGGCGGGCCTCGAGGCCCGGGATTTCGTTCGGCGGCCGGTCGGAGGTCACCACCACCTGTTTACCCACCTGGTGGAGGGCATTGAAGGTGTGGAAGAACTCTTCCTGGGTCGCCTCGGTGCGCTCGAGGAAATGCACGTCGTCCACCAGCAGCAGATCCACTTCCTCGCGATAACGCTTGCGAACCGCCGCCATCCGGTTGGAGTGGATCCCTTCGACGACCTCGTTGGTGAACTGCTCGGCACCGACGTAGACGCAGCGGGTGAGGGGCGAGCGCCCCAGCACGGCATGGGCGATGGCCTGCATCAGGTGCGTTTTGCCGAGGCCGGTGGCGCCGTAGATGAAGAGCGGGTTGTAGGTGCGGCCGGGCGCTTCCGCCACAGCATACGCCGCCGCCGCCGCCAGCTCGTTCGATTTGCCGATGACGAAGGTGCTGAAAGTGTATCGCTCATTGAGGGGCAGCGCCCAAGGCGCGGCACCGCCAGCCACAGAGGCCTGGTTGGCCTGCGCCGGGGCGGCGACGAAGAAGTCCATCTGCGGGCGCCGGGCGCGCTCTTCCTGCACCCGGAAGCTCACTTGCAGGCGCTTCCCCAAGGTCTCGGCCGAGAGGTCCGAGAGAAAAGCCGCGTGCTTGGACTCGTTCCACTCGGCGGCGAACTGGTCGGGAGTCGCGATGACAAGCTTGCCGTCCTCGAGGCTGACGGCTTCCGCGGGCTCCAACCAGGTCCGGAGAGTGGGTTCCGGCAAGCGACTACGCGCCTGATCGAGCAGGCGCTTCCAGGTGTCTTTCGCTGACTGCTCCATCAAACTCGCGTCTGGATTTCCTGCGGCAGGTAGTAAGGGCGCAGCCAAATTACCCCCGCATGTGGAAAAGTCAACCTTGCTGGAGGTCCGCGCCACGGCTAGTTTTCGCGGCTTCCGAAGCACGTTCTGGCATTTGAATTGCATGAGGATGAGACAGTGAAACCGACGTATCGCCCGCGAAACCGGAAGCGCATCAACAAGCATGGGTTTCGCAAGCGCATGGAGACTCGCTGGGGCCGTGAAACCCTCTCGCGCCGTCGCAAGAAGGGTCGCAAGCGGCTGACCGTTGCCATCGGGTCCAAACACCACGGCGGGTGATCGCGGAAGCGCTGCCACGGTCGTCACGGCTTACCCGCGCTGCTGACATTCGCGCGGTTCTGACCCAGGGGAAGCGCCGCCGAACGGATCATCTCGATCTGTTCACCCGGCCTTCCCCTGTTGGCTCTTCGCGGCTCGCGGTGATCGTTCCGCGGCACCAGCACACCGCCGTGCGACGTAACAAGCTTCGGCGCCGCATCAGGGAGATCGGAAGGCGCCAGGTGCTCCCTTCGCTCGCGGTCTTCACCGATATCGCTGTGCGGGCTCGTCCCGCGGCCTATGAGGCCAGTTTTGAAACCTTGCGTCGGGAAATCGTAGGTTCTCTGTGTCCCCCCTCGCCAAGCTCTTCATCCTGCTGATTCGGGGTTACCAGGTATCGTTCGGACGGATGCTGCCCTCGCCTTGCCGGTACACGCCGAGTTGCTCCGCCTACGCGCTGGAAGCGATCGAGCGCCATGGCGCGTTCAAGGGCGCCTGGCTCGGTGGGCTGCGCATCCTGCGCTGCCACCCGTTCGTGCGGGGCGGCTATGACCCGGTGCCCTGAGCGCTAACGATGGAACGCCGTTTTCTCGTCGCAGTCGGCCTGATGATCGCGGTACTCGTGGTGCCGTCGTTCTTCATCAAGCGTGCGCCGCCGCGCCGTCCCGCTGTCGCCGATTCGGCGCAGACCGCGAACGCGCCGGCCGCCGGCTCCGACACCTCGCACCCGGCACCTTCGGCGGCCGCGGCCGCCGGTCCCATGCCGTCCATGCCGGCCGCGGCTTTCGACACCTCCTGGCTCACCGAGCCCGTGGCGTCGTACCGCTTTTCGACTCTCGGCGCGACCCTCGACCGGGCGGTCTTCCCCGCGCTGAAGAGCTTTAATCCCCCGGATCGCAAGGCACCCGTCCAGCTGGTGCGCGCCGACGACCGCATGCTCGCGCAGCGCCTGGTCACGGGCAGCGATACCATAGCGTTCGACAACGTGGGTTTCACATCGCGAGGCTCGGGCCCCGCCGTCGAGATGACTGGGCAGTCCCATGGTCTGACCGAGTCGGTGACATATGCCGAAGTCGCGGGCCATCCCTATCTGCTCGACGTGCGCGGCGAGATCTCCGGGCTCCAGGGCCGTGGCGCGCTGCTGCTGGTCGGTTTGGGCGATGGATTCCGGAACGTCGAGGCGGATTCGCTCGACAACTACCGGTCGTACGGTGTGGCCTACCGGCGCACCTCACCCGACAACATCAACTTCCGGGACCTCAATCCCGGTATCACCCGGACCATCGATGGACCCCTCGACTGGGTCGCGGTGAAGTCGAAGTATTTCATCGGCGCGCTCCTCGGTGGCGACAGCACCAGGCCGCAGCTGGGCGGCGCGATTCTCCTCGGCATGCCGAAGGAGAGCAATACCGCGACGCGGATGCAGACCTGGGTCACGATGGCGGTGGGACCCGACGGGCGCTTCCACTACCAGTTCTACCTCGGACCGCAGACCCACCAGAGCCTGCGCCCGCTGGGCCGTGAGCTCACCAAGGCGTCGTCCTACGGCTGGATCTTCAAGCCGCTGGTGATGCCGGTGGCCGTGTTCTTCACCCGGCTCCTCATCTGGATGCACGAGCACCTGCATCTCTCCTACGGCCTCGCGCTGGTGATATTCGGCGTGATGGTACGCCTGGTGCTATGGCCGCTCAACCAGCGCGCCATGAAGAGCCAGGTCGCGATGATGGCGATCCAGCCGGTCATCAAGGATCTGCAGACCCGCTACAAGAACGATCCGGCCAAGCTCCAG
>DASXPG010000067.1:0-3102 GCA_036493755.1 Gemmatimonadales bacterium | reverse complement strand
CTCGAACCGCGATCGGTCATCAAGAAGCTCAAGGACAAGGGGTTTGCCCGGGGCGTAAGCCGCGAGGATGTGCACCAGGGCGCGGCGGAACTGGGGATGCCGCTCGACGAGCTGATCGCCGAAGTGATCGCGGCGCTCCGTCCGCATCAATCCGAACTGGGCCTCGGCGCCGCGTGACGCCTTCCGAAGCAGTGGACCGGGCGGCGCCGGATGCGCTGCAGCGAGCCTTCAGCCGGGCCGCCGGTTCCGCTATCACGCCAGGGAATCGTGTCGACCTGCTGATCGACGGACCAGCCACCTATGCGGCGATGTACGCCCAGATCGATTCGGCCCGGCGTCGCATTCATCTTGAGAACTACATCATTCACGATGACGCGTGCGGCCGCGAGTTCGCCCAGCATCTGATCGACCGGTCGCGCGCCGGTGTCGTGGTGCGGGTACTCTATGACTGGGTCGGCTCATTCGGCACGTCGCGGCGCTTCTGGCACCGCCTGCGGGAGGCCGGCATCGATGTTCGCGGCTTCGGCCCGTTTCGCCTCAAGGACCCGCTGCTGATCTTCGCGCGCGATCATCGCAAGGTGCTCGTGGTCGATGGCGCGTGCGCGGTGACTGGCGGCCTGTGCATCGGCGACGAATGGCTGGGCGATCCCGCCAGGAGCCGACTGCCGTGGCGTGACACCGCCGTCGCGCTCGAGGGACCCGCGGCGCGCGAGCTGGATACCAGCTTCTGCCGCGCCTGGACATTCAACGGCGGGACGAACCCGGATGACGGGCTCGAACTCGACGAGCCGCCGCCAGCCGCCGGCGACACCGAGGTACGAGTCGTTGCAACCGAGCCCGGGAGAGAGCGCGGCTACCGGACCATCGACTTGCTGCTTGGTGTCAGCGCCACGAAGATATGGGTGACCGAGGCCTATCTGTCGGCGCCGCAGCGCATGTATCAGGCTTTCAAGGACGCGGCCCGTGACGGCGCCGATGTGCGTCTGCTCCTGCCGGGAAGTAGCGATCTTCGGGCGGTTCGGAATCTCTCCCGGGTCGGCTACCGTGGCTTGCTTCGCGCCGGTGTCCGGATCTGGGAGTGGAACGGGCCCATGCTGCACGCCAAGACGATGGTGGCCGATGGCCGCTGGGTGCGGATCGGTTCGAGTAACCTGAATCCTTCCAGTCTGCTCGCCAACTGGGAGATCGACATGTTTGTCTATGGCGAGCGGCTGGCCCACCGCATGGAGCGGCAATTCCTGAACGACCTGGCGCAGTCCAGCGAGGTCCTGCTCCGCCCGCGGCGAATTCCGAGCGTCATGGGCCGGCCGATATATCCGGCCCTGGCACGCCAGGCGCCGGCCGAGGCGGCTCCGGCCCGGCACGCCCGCTCTTTTCGTGAGCGCCGGGTTCGGGCCATCGTGGTACTGGGAAGCATTGTTCAGGGGGCGAGGGCGGCCATTTTCGGGCCGTTGGCGCTGATCCTGCTGGTGGCCGCGGTGCTTTTTGCCCTCTTTCCCAAGCCGATGGCCTGGACTTCGTCACTGGTCGCCGGGGCCGTCGGGGCGGCACTCTTCGTGCGGGCCCTGGGCCATCGGGATCGCGCGTGATGCTCAACGTGCCTTCGAGCGGCTGCGTATGACGGGCGTGGATGAGGCGGAGCTCGCGTCCCGTGCGGGGCGCGGCGATGCCGATGCCTTCGGGGAGCTTGTCGAAAAGCATCAGGCCATGGCCCGTCGTGTTGCCTACGCGATTCTCGAGGATCGGGAAGACGCCGACGATGCCGCCCAGGAGGGGTTTCTCTCTGCCTGGCGAGCGATTGCCCGGTACGATCCCAGCAAGGCCTTCCGGCCATGGCTTATGCAGATTGTGGTGAATGCCGCACGCGATCTCCGGCGGCGCCGGCGTGTCCGGGCAGCCGACCCGCTGGACTCGGTGTCGGCCGCGTCCCGGGACAACCCGGCCCGCGAGGCAGGGGATATCGACCTGGGTGAGCGGTTACGGGCGGCGCTGGCCACCTTGCCGGAGCGGCAGCGGTTGGCGGTGGTACTGTTCGACGCCGAGGGCTACGCCCAGGCAGAAATCGCCGCGTTACTCGGGATTCCCGAGGGTACCGTCAAGTCCGATGTTTTCCACGGCCGCCGCGCACTGCGCCGCGTGCTGAGCACTGTGAAGGAGGAATGGGATGAATGAACAGTCGCCGTTCGATTCGGCGCCCGACGAGCAGCTGGGTGCCGCGCTCCGGGAGGCGTTGCCCGCGCCGTTCGGCGGGGCGTTCGTCAACCGCGTGCAGGCTCGGCTCCGCCAGCAGCGGCCTCGGAGCTGGGATGAGGAGCTGGCAGGCTGGTTCTGGCAGGGTCTGCTCGCTTCCTCGCTGGTTGCAGTGATGGCCGGCTGGGGCCTGAAAGCGTTCGGGCGGTCGGATGAGGTCGAAACCGCTGCGTCCGCCTCCGTTGCGAGCCAGCTGCTCGACGGTGCCACGCCCGGCGCGAATGTGCTGCTGGCCTCGATGAGCTCAGCGGACACGCCGTGATACCGTCGCGCGCGCGGGCAATGACGCTTCTGGGCCTCGCGTTCGCTCTCGGCCTCGTCGTCGGCGGCGCCAGCCTCGCCATGGCAGCCCGGAGTGGCAAGGCGCCCTGGATCTTGCGCGGCAACCGCGGCATCGGCCGAGGCAACGGCTACGGCGCAAGCCTGGATCGCAGGTTGCAGCTCAACCTCGATCTGTCGAAGCGCGATTCCATCACCGCGATCGCGTGTCGCGGGATGGTGGTCATGGATTCGCTCCGGCAACAGCTCCGGCCGTCGATGGATTCACTCTTCCAGCAGATCCGTCCGGCGATCGAAACCCGGCGGGCACAGACCCGTACCGAAGTCCGCATGCTACTGACGCCGGCCGAGCAAGTGCGGTACGATTCGATGAACCGCGCCGATGACGACCAGCGGAGGAAAATGCGCGACCAGGGGCCGCCCGGCGGCGGTGGGCCCTGCACCAGCCCGGGCGGACAGGGTCCGCGAGGAGGATTCGATCGTGGTCCGCACTGAGAAGCTTCTAAGCGCCGCTCTCGCGGCGCTTGTTGTGGCAGGTCCCCTCGCGGCACAGCAAGCGCCGGTGACTGCGGT
>DASXPG010000066.1:0-31073 GCA_036493755.1 Gemmatimonadales bacterium | reverse complement strand
GTTCGCTCCGGCACCGTCTTCAACTTCCGGCAGCGCCACGGCGAGGATGCGCCGAGCGCGGTGGTAGTGCGGGCGTCGTACGACCAGCGCCTCACCCTGGTGCGCACCGCCGACTCGGGCTGGACGCCGAGCGTCGAGGCGATCGCCTGGCACGACGAGCCGTTCGTGGTCGAGGGAACGGTGACGTCGTCGGTCAGCGACGCGATCACCGGCGCCATCAAGGACGACCTGCTCCCTAACGAGTCACGCGGCCAGCTGGTCTGGTCGCTCGCCGACGTCTTCGACTGGTCGGTGGACTTCTCCCGCGACATCCAGCCCGGCGACCGGTTCCGCGTGCTTGCCGAGCGGATGGTGTCGAGCGAGGGAGAGATCCGGTACGGCCGCATTCTCGCGGCGCGGCTCGACATCAGCTCGCATCCCGTCTACGCCTTCCGCTTCGACGATCCCAACGGCAATCCGGCATTCTACGACGACCAGGGCCACTCGATGAAGCGCGAGCTGCTGCGCGCACCCCTCGAGTTCAAGCGCATCTCGTCGGGCTTCTCCCGGAGCCGGTATCATCCGCTGCTGCACTACAGCCGCCCCCACCTCGGCATCGATTTCGGCGCCGCGTACGGCGCGCCGGTGCGCTCGGTCGGCAAGGGGACAATCACCTGGGCCGCGCGGATGGGTGACTACGGCAACCTCGTCGAGATCCGGCACAACAGCACCACGACGACGCGCTATGCGCACCTTTCCGGTTTCGGCGAGGGAATTCACGCCGGCGCGCACGTCGAGCAGGGCCAGACCATCGGCTACGTCGGGGCCAGCGGTCTCGCAACCGGGCCGCACCTGCACTACGAGCTGCGCATCAATGGCGTCGCGGTGAACCCGCGCCGCAGCTTCGGTACCGGCGACGGCGCACCGATCGCGCCGGCGCGGCGGCCCGCGTTCCTCGATGAGAAGGCGCGGCTGCTGCAGCTGATGGAGCAGCCGGAAAACCCGAACGTTGCGGTGCATTCGGTAGACTAGAACCGGTTAACGGTTGACCGTCGACGGTCGACCGTCGACCTTCTGTGCAGTGGATCTCTTCCCCGCCATCGATATCCATGAAGGCAAGGTCGTGCGGGCATCCCGCAGCGACCTGAGCCGTGCCACGCTGTACCATCCCGATCCCTTTGCCGTCCTCGACCAGTTCGTCGCCGCGGGCGCGCGCTGGGTGCACGTCGTCGATCTCGATCGCGCCTTCGGCGTCGGCGACCAGACGGCGCTCGTCGCCGCACTGGTGAAGCGCTCGCCCGTTCCCATCCAGCTCGGCGGCGGGCTCTGGCGCTCCGACGACGTCGCCGAGCTCAGGGACGCGGGCGTCCAGCGCGTTCTCCTGGGCGCGCAGGCGGCGGAGGATGAGGAATTGCTGCGCGAGCTGGCCGACCAGTTCGCCGCCGACTGCCTGGGTCTCGCCATCGACGTCCAGGATGGAAGGGTGTGGTCGCGAAGCTGGCCCGATGCCGGAGACTGGAAGCCCGAGGACCTGGCGCGACGCGCCGCGGCCCAGGGAATCGAAACGCTGGCGGTGACGGAATTGAGCCGCGAAGGAAGGCTCGGGGGCGCGGACGTCAGGGGAGCGGCCGCGCTGGCACAGGAGACGGGGATGGACGTAGTGGTGTCGGGCGGCGTGGACGGATTGGATGATTTGCGCCGCATCGAAGCCGCCGGCCTCGCCGGCGCCATCGTGGGAAGGGCGCTGTTCGAGAAGCGGTTCACGCTCCAGGAGGCGTTCGCCTGTCTATCCCGCTCGTAGTGCTGGTCGCGGCGGCAGCCGCGCTGGTCCTCTATCTCGTGTTGGAGCGCGCCGGCCGTGGCGCGATCCCGCTCGCCGTGCTGCGCACCGCGGCGTGGGGCGCCGTGGCCGTGCTGCTCATCAATCCCTCCTGCCACCGCGAGCTGGCAGCGCGCACCCAGGTTCTTATCGACGGGTCGCTTTCGATGACCGATCCGGCATCCGATGCGCGCTGGCGCGCCGCCGCCGATACCGCCCGTGCCGCGGCGGGGAGTGCCGGGCGCATCGTCGTCTTCGGCGATCTTCCTTCCACCTTCACGCCGGCCACGAGGCCCGACGCTCGGACCAGCCGCCTGCTCCCCGCGCTGCGTGATGCGGCGAGCCGCGGCGGCCGCATCGTGGTGGTCACCGATGGCGAAGTGGACGACGCCCCCTCGCTCCCCGCCGATCTTCTCGGTGCCGCGCGCATCGTGGTGCTGCCGCGGCCGCCGGTGCCCGACGTCGGCATCAGCGGCCTCGATCTTCCGGCGGCCCTGCGTGCCGGCGATACCGCCGTGGCCCACGTGGAGCTGGTCGCCGCCGGCACGTCGCCGAACGATGCCGTCACCCTCGAGCTGCGCGAGCAGGGACACGTGGTGGCGCGGGTGCGCGTCTCGTTAGGCGCCGGCGGCAACATCGCACGCGACCTCGGGTTCGTGCCGGCGCCGGCCTCGGGCGTTCCCGAGACGCGCCGCTACGAGGCCCGCCTCACCGGTTTCGCGCGCGACGCCGAGCCGCGGGACGACGCCCGCCAGACCGCGGCGTCGGTTTCGCGGGCCAGTGCCATTTCGCTCTTCAGCGACGTCCCCGACTGGGACTTCCGCTGGCTGGTGCGCACCCTGACCTCTGGAAGCGGGGTGCCCGTCCACGCATTTGTGCACCTTGGCAACGGCGGCTGGCGCGACGCGCGCAGCATGCACGCCGTTTCCGACGCCGCGATCCGGGCCGAGGCGTCCGGTGCCGCGCTGGTGGTCGCGCACGGCAGCTCGGAGGGCGTAGCGTCGGTGAGCCGGATGGCGAAGCGCTCGCTCTGGCAGTGGATCACGATCGGGGGACCGTCGGACAACGCGGCGGCCGGCGACTGGTACGTCATCGCGCCGGAGTTCGCGTCGCCGGTGGGGGCGGCGCTCAGCGGCGTTCCCGCCGAGAGCCTGCCGCCGCTCGAGAGCGTCCTCGAGCTGAAGGGCGACACGGTGACCTGGGCCGGCATGATTGCGCAGCTGGACCGGCGGGGCCATTCGCGGGTGGTGGTGCAGGGAGTCGAAGCCGGCGGACGCCGCACCGTCGCCATCGGGGCGAGCGGGCTGTGGCGCTGGGCCAGCCACGGTGGCGTCGCCGGCGAGGGATATCGGGCGCTGATGTCATCGCTCACCGACTGGCTGCTCCAGGAGCACGCCTCCGCGCCCGCCAGCCTGGCGCGGCTGCGTGATTCACTGGGGGCGGGAGAGGACGAGTTTCTGCCGCGCACGCCGACGCTCCATTCCCAGCCCGGGCTGGCAACGGCGAGTTTCTTCGAGCCGGAACCGGTGCGATTCAGTCCATGGCTCTACGCCGTGGCCCTGGCGGCGCTGGTGATCGAATGGGTGGCGAGAAGAAGGCGCGGGTTGCGTTAGCCGCGAGCATGAGTCGCGGGACTCCTCGTTCGCGATCCGCACTCTATCTTTCCTGTTCGATGGGTCTCTGGTCAAAGATCAAACGCGTCGCCCTCACCGATGTTCGCGTCCTCGTCCGCGGGATGGACAAGGCCGAGCTCGATGCCTTCGAGCGCGCGCTCATCGAATCGGATCTGGGTGTGGCGGCGACGATGGAGCTGGTGGGCGCGGTCACTGAAGAAGTGCGCCGCGGCCGGCTCAAGACTGCCGATGATGTCCACGCCGTACTCCAGGATCGGCTCGTCGCTTTGCTCACCGATGGCGCGCCATCATCTCCCGGCGTGCTGGCACGGCCCACCTCCGGTCCGACGGTCATCCTGATGATCGGCGTGAACGGTTCGGGGAAGACGACTGCCTCCGCGAAGTTAGGCAAGCGCCTCGGCAAGGAAGGCCGCAAGGTTCTTCTCTGCGCTGCCGACACCTACCGCGCGGGCGCCGTGGCACAGCTCGACGAATGGGCGACGCGCATCGGGCTGCCCTGTGTGCGCGGCCAGAGCGGACAGGATCCAGCTTCCGTTGCCTTCGATGCGCTGGATGCCGCGATCGCGCGCGGTCTCGATACCGTCATCGTGGATACCGCCGGCCGGCTGCACACCCAGGACGACCTGATGAAGGAGCTGGGCAAAATCGCGCGGGTGGTCGCCAAGCGGGTGCCGGGTGCGCCGCACGAAACCTTCCTGGTCCTCGACGGATCGACGGGCCAGAATGCGGTGCAACAGGGGAAAGTGTTCGCGCAGGCGATCCCCGTGACCGGCCTCATCGTGACCAAGCTCGACGGCACCGCTCGCGGCGGCACCGTCGTCGCCCTGCGCAAGGAGCTCAAGCTTCCGGTGCGCTTCATCGGCATCGGTGAGAAAGTCGAGGATCTCGAGGTGTTCGACGCGGCGTCGTATGCAGGGAGACTGCTTGCGGACTAGGCCGTGCGTCGTATGTGCGTCGTGCGTCGGAACTGCACGCGGCTTTCCCACATACGACTCACGACTCACGACGTACGTATGCTGACCCTCGAGACGCCGGTCCAGTTCCTCAAGGGCGTCGGCCAGATGCGCGCCGATCTCCTCGGCAGGCTCGGCATCCATACCGCGCGCGATCTCGTCTATCACGTCCCCTTCCGCTATCTCGATGCGACCACCGTCTCCCCGATCGCGCAGGCCCGGTCCGCGCCGACCGGCTCCGACATCACGGTCGTCGGGCGCGTGGTCTCGACGGCGGTCATCCCGACCCGGCGGCGGCTGCGCGTCTTCCAGTGCGTCCTCAAGGACGAAACGGGATTGATCGAGTGCGGCTGGCCGGGCCGGCCGTTCCTCGAGCGGTCGATCACCAAGGGAATGCTGCTACTCGTCACCGGCCCGATCCGGCACTTCCACGGCCGCCAGCTTCAGCCGCGCGAATGGATCGTCCTGGGCGGCGAAGACGAAGAGGCACCCGACACCGGGGTGGTGCTACCGGTCTATCACGCCACCGAGGGCCTCACCGTCCGCCAGCTGCGCCGGCTCCTCGACCAGCACTTGCCGGTGCTGCTCCCGCAGGTGCGCGAAGAGTTGCCGGCGGAATGGCGAAAGCGGGCCGGGGTGATCGATCTCCCCGAGGCGATGCGGGTCATGCACCACCCGTCCAGTGCCGAGGAGGCGGAGCAGGGACGGCGGCGCCTGGCGTTCGAGGAGCTGGTTCTGCTTCAGCTGGTCCTGGCGCGGGCGCGCTGGCTGGCACACCGCTCCCGCGCGGGGATCCGATTCGAGGTCAAGCGCGATCTCACCACCAAGCTGCGGGCCGCGCTCCCCTTCGAGCTGACCGGGGCGCAGAAGCGCTGCCTGAAGGAAATCGTCGGTGACATGACGGCTCCGGTCCGGATGCACCGGCTGCTCCAGGGTGACGTCGGGAGCGGCAAGACCGTCGTGGCCCTCTTCGCCATGCTCCTCGCCGCCGAGAACGATTTTCAATCGGCGCTGATGGCGCCCACCGAGATGCTCGCCGAGCAGCACGCGATCACGCTTCAGAAGCTCCTCGCGCCGTTAGGCATGGTGCCCGAGCTGCTGGTGGGCCGCCTCGCCGCCGGAGAGAAGGCCGAGATCCGCGCGCGACTGCGCACCGGGATGTCGCCCGTGGTCGTCGGCACCCACGCGCTCATCCAGGACGAGGTCACCTTCCGCCGCCTCGGCCTCGCGGTCATCGACGAGCAGCACCGCTTCGGCGTCGCGCAGCGCGCGCTCCTGGCCCAGAAGAACGCCGCCGAGGGTCCCGATGTGCTGCTGCTCTCGGCCACGCCGATCCCGCGCACCCTGGCGCTCGCGGTCTACGGCGATCTCGACGTCTCGAAGCTCGACGAGCTGCCGCCGGGGCGCGGCACGGTGACGACGAAGATCGAGACGCCGCGGGGCCGGCCACGGCTCTACGAGTTCATCAAGGCGCAGGTCGCCCTTGGGCGGCAGGCGTACGTGGTCTACCCGGTGATCGATGAGACCGAGAAGAACGATCTCAAGGCCGCCTCGAAGATGGCCAAGCTGCTGGCCGAGGAGGTATTTCCGGAGCTGGAGGTCGGGCTGGTCCATGGGCGACTCGCCGCGGACGAGCGCGACAGGGTGATGCGGCGATTCCGGAAGGGCGAGGTGCAGATCCTCGTCGCGACCACAGTAATTGAGGTGGGGATCGACGTCGCCAACGCGACGGTGATGGTGATAGAGCATCCGGAGCGCTTCGGCCTGGCGCAGCTGCACCAGCTTCGCGGGCGCATCGGCCGTGGCTCGGCGGAGAGCTGGTGCATCTTGCTACCGGGAGAGAATGGCGGGGCGCCGCGGCTCCAGCGGTTTGCCGAGACCACCGACGGCTTCAAGATCGCCGAACTGGACCTGGCGGAGCGGGGACACGGGGAGCTGGTCGGGGCACGGCAGTCGGGGCTCGTCGGTCTGCGCTTCGCCGATTTCGCCCGTGACGCCGATCTCCTGGATCTTGCCCACTCGATCGCGCGCGAAACCATCGCCGCCGATCCGACGCTCGAGGCTCGCGCACTGCGGCCCGTGGTGACCGAAATAGGCAGGCGTTTCGAAAGAGGACTGGAACTTTTTCGGGCGATTCCGGGTTAATGGGCTGACATGCTGAGACTGGTTTTCCTGCTCACATTGGTCATAACGGCAACCGGCCGTGCCCAGGAAGTTTTTGCCACGCTGGACAGCGGCGCGGCGGTTCGCGTGAGCGCGACCGGCAGAGCCCCCGAGGTCGGCCATCTGGCTGCGTCCTGGTCGCCGCAATCACCGGTGTTGTATCTGTGTACCTCCATCACGGTCCGCTGTGCAAATCGCAACGACACGCTTGTGCACTGGATCGATGGGCAACGTATCAGGGAAGTTCTCGTGGCTCGCGGAACACAGTGGCGGCGAGGATTGATTACTGGCGGAGCATCAGGTCTCGCGCTCGGCGTGACGGTTGCCGCCCTGTTGGCACACGGCCAGTGTTCGGATTGTAGCCGTCGGCCGATGTCGTCGCTGTGGCTGATATCGGCGTCCACGGTGGGATTCGCCCTTCTTGGGACGGGCATCGGCGCGCTTCACCCACACTGGACCGGAGTCCGATCCGACTAACGCCTCTTTGTTGGATCGCCCGTCCTTCAAGGACCGGTCAATGTGTCGGGAACCACGGCAGGCGGAGGTGCCGGAACGGTCGGTTCGACGTGACCCGGGCAATTCGGACGGACGTTGAAGCTCGCCACGGGAGGCCGAGCCATGGGTGCAGCAGAATCCTGTGCCGGAACGCTCGGGGTGGTGTTGATAGGGCAGATCTGTGTCTCGACCGGACTATTGCCGCTGCACGCTTCCGTAGCTGCCAGAGAGAGTGCCAGCAGGAGCGCGAACCGCATCGCCTTGGCCGCTGCGCGAGTCATCCGGCAAGTATAGCGAGGGTGGCCCGCCAATGGCGGTGATGAACCTCACGGCCCTGGATCTTCCATACCTTGGTTCTTCTTACCAGCCCAGGCGATATCCCAGCTGGAAGAGCAGCGCGCCGAACTGTTCCTTGCGGCCGCTGCCGTTGGGGAAGCTGTAGCGCTCGATGTCATAGAGCAGGCTGGACGAAATCCGCCGGTTCTCGAAGCCGATGCCGAACCCGCCGGAGAGCCCGAAGCTCGGTGAAGTGACCGTGCCCACGTCGCTCGCGATCGAAATCAGCGGCAGCAGCTTGAGCCGCGCGATGCCGCGGAGCGATCCGCCGCCGAGACTGAAATTGGTTTCGGCTCCTGCCCCGACCATCACCCAGCGCTGAATGGCCGTCGACTCGTAGCGCCGCGCTTCGACGCCGCCGATGATGTTCAGCCACGGAGCGATGGCGACCGTCGCATCCACCGAGCCGTCGGTCAGCTTGAGGTCGGCCGCCGTGCTGGTGTCCTTGCTCAGCGTCCCGCTCATGAACTGGAAGCGCAGCCCCAGCACGCCGCGGCTCGTGAGGCTCAGGCCACCGCCGTAGATCGCGCCCGAGGTCTTCTCCAGACCACCCAGCGTCGTGATGATGCGGTGCTCGGCGAATCCAGCCAGCAGCGACGGCACGACGACGCGATGGGCCGCGAGGCCGAACGCGGGATCCTTGAAAAGCGAGTCGCCTGGCTGCGGATTCCGCGCGCCGACGCCATTTCCGCCGACTACCTGGGCGGGCGACGTCAGGGATTGATTGACGATGCCGGTCGGGCTCGTCGCCCCGGGCGCGCGCAGCCCGAAGCGCTGGGTCGAATTCGCCCGCGCCAATGTCCGAAGGCGCGAGCTGGCGGTGCGGCTGGTGCTGCTCAGCAGCTGCGTGGCCGCCTGCTTGACGCCGACTTCGACGATGACGGTATCGGCGACCTGCGCCGCCGTCCCGACGATGCGCGCGGTCCCCGAATCGGCCACGCCGAAAACCACGCCGCTGGTCGAATCCACCCGCACCACGTCGGGAGCGAGCGATGACCACATCGTCTTGCTCCCGGCAACCGGCGTTCCCAGCCGGTCGACCCGCGCGAGATTGAGGTGCAGAGAGTCGCCGCTCTTGCGCATCGCCAGGCCCTCATCGGCGACGACCTGTACCCGCGCGACCTCCTGCGCGACGTTGATCTTCACCTGCGCGTTGTGCTCGCCCTGCCAGCAGCGCAGGTGCGTTGCGCCGTTTCCGGTGGCGCGCACCAGGCCCGTCGAATCCACCACCGCGATGTTCTCGCTCGCCGCGACGCAGGTCGCGCCCTCGGGAAGTGACAGCCGCTCGGTATCGCCGATGGCGTTGAAGCCGACGAGATGGGGCGTGACCGCGAGCGGCTCGGGCGGCGGCGGCGCCGGCTCGGGCTGGCGCACGAACACCGTTTCCGGCGGCGGTGCCTGCGCGATCTGCACCTTCGCCTTGTCGGCGCAGGCGACACTCAGGGCGACGAGCCCGCAGGCCACAGCGACGGTGAGTCTCATTGTCCGAGGGGCCTGATGATAACCTTGGTGGCCTGAATCCGCGTGGTATTCTCGGCCATGATGCGCCCGTTGACCGCCGCGCGGCGCTGCTGCCGTGCCGCATTCTCGGCGACGTTGGCCGGGATTTCGGGGTGGTTGCGCCGGTGCAGGTAGGCATAGATCCCGCCCATGACTCCAGCACCCGCCACCGCGGCCGAGAGCGCGCCGCGTCCTTCCAGATCCGATTGACCGATCACCTTGGAGGCCAGGATCGCGGTCGCGGCGAGGCCGACGCCGAGTACCAGCTCGCGGGTCGCCGTGGACGACGGTAGACGCGTGGGCAGGGTGTCGTTGGCGCCCAGACTGGCGATGGTATCGGCGAGCGGCGCGCGGTCCCAGCCGATCTCGATCAGCGCGCTGGTCGAGTCGATCGCCGAGGCGCGAACGGTGTCCTCGCCCAGGACCACGACGTCGTAGGCGCCCGGCGGAATGAAGCTGCCGTCGCGCGGATTGAGGCCGTTGAATGAAATGTCGCGCGGTCCTTCGACGGCGCCGTCGAACAGGGTGACCCGCTGCGTTTCATCGTCGGCGCTGCGCAGCTCGACGCGCACGTGACCGCCGTGCGTCGTCGCCACCGTGATGTTGACGTGTCCGCTCCGCGGATCGATGGTGTCGCGCGGAATCGGCCGCAGTCCCACGCGGAACACCTCGAGCCGCGCCTGCTGGAAGGTCTGCCGCTCCTGCTCGCCGAAGGCCCGGGGATCGAGGTCCACCAGCGGATCGCGGCTGAGCGCCGCCTTGAAGAACATCTTGGCGGAATCGGCCTTGCCCAGGGTCGCGTAGGTCGCGCCCAGGTACTTGTAGGCGGTCACGCGTTGTGCCTCGGTCACCTGGAAGGGCGACGAAGGCGAGATCACCTGCTCGAACATCGTCCGGGCACGGTCGATGTCGAGGTTTTCATAGCGCCGGATCGCCTGGCGCAGCTGCTCGTCGGCCTGGGCGAACAATCGCCCGGGCACGGCCGCCAGCATGACGGCGACGAAGAGCAGGCGGCTCATTCTGAGTTGCACGACAATCCTGACGCGAGAACGCTCTTCGATTCGCCGGCTCCCACCGTCACGCTGGTCTGCCACGGGGTGCCCGACTCGGGGATCACTTTCACGGTATGCGTGCCGGCCGACACGGGCGTGGAGAGGCGGCCCTGTCCGACCCGATTGCCATCCACCTGGATCTCTGCGCCGGCGCATCCGGCGCCGGCCGAAATGATCAGCGTGCCGCGACCGACCGGGGCCGCCGGCGGGGCGGGGGCCGGCGCCGGTGCCGGGGCCGGGTTCGCCGCGCGGTCGCGCCGGTCCTGGCGCGGCGCGGCGGCGGCCGGAGCCGGCGGTGGTGCGGCCACGAGGATCGTCTCGCGGCGGGTGGGCTGCGGCTGGAGCGGCTGCGCGGCCTGCGCGGCCGCGGCGGCGGCCGCCGCCCGCTGTTGCGGAATGATCACCATGCCGTAATACGCGCCCGCGCCGCCTAACGCCAGCACGGTGATCACGGCGGCGATCAATCCGCCCTTGCCCTTCGGCTTCTGCTTCGCGTCGGGGGCGCCCTTCTTGTCGATCAGCTTGGTCCGCGCGCCGGAAATTCCCGCGCCGGAGGTCGGCGCCGGGCGCGCCACCGAGGCACGCTGGCCGCTGATCGATGCCGTCAGCGACAGCGGCGGCAGCGACTCGGTGCGTACCGTGGCGACCTTCTCGCCCTGCGAGAGCTGCTTGAGCATCGCCAAGCTCTCGCGCTTCTCTTCCACCGTCGCCGGCACCGCGTCGAGTGCGTCGGCCATCTCCGAGGTGTGGCCGAAGCGGTCGTCGGGTTTCTTGGCCAGGGCCCTGTAGATGACGTCGAGCAGCGCCTGCGGCACCCCTTCGCGCACCGCGGTGATGTCCGGCGGCGGTGTCATGTAGTGGTGCTGAATGATCCCCATGATCGAATCGGCCTCGAAGGGGAGCTGCCCGGTCAGCATCTGGAAGCCGAGCACGCCTAACGAGTACTGGTCCGACTGGGGCCCGACCTTGGAGCCGCCGCATTGCTCGGGGCTCATGAAGTTGGGCGTGCCGATCACCATGCCGCTCGCGGTCAGCGAGTTCTCGGTCATGGCGCGGGCGATGCCGAAGTCCGCCACCAGCGGGCGTCCATCGAGCTCGATCAGGATGTTGGCGCCCTTGATGTCGCGATGGACCACGCCATGCTCATGGGCGTGGGCCAGGCCGGCGGCGGCCGCCGCCAGGATCCGCGTCACCACGGGAATGGGCAGGGCACCTTGCTGCTCGATGATGCTGTCCAGGGCGCGGCCCCGGACGAACTTCATCGCCATGTAGATCAGGTTCTTCTCTTCGCCGACCCGATAGACCGGGATGATGTTCTGGTGCTCGAGCGACGCGGCCAGCCGCGCCTCGCGGCGGAACCGGTCGGCGGTGCCCCCCTGGAGCGCCATCTCGGGCGGCAGCACCTTGATGGCGACTTCGCGCTCGAGACCCTTCTCCTTGCCCTTGTAGACCACGGCCATGCCGCCGCGGCCCAGCTCCTTCTCGACGGCGTAGTACTGCCCCAGCGCATCGCGCACCGCGACGAGGAGCGGATCCTCAGGCGGCGGCGCGGCCGAAATGGCGACCGTCGCCGCGGAGGGATCCTTGGTGGCGGCGCCGCAGCTCGGGCAAAACGCCGAACCGCCGCTGAGTTCAGTACCGCACTGGGAACACTTCATGCATGCCTGCCAGAGATAAGTGCTTGTGATGATTGCACATAATATGTCCCGGACCGCCGGTCACGCGCCATGATATTGATCACGGACCGATCGTCACCGGCGCGGATACGCCGGTCTTCGCCGTCGTGTTCGTCGCGGTGAAGGTCACCGATGTCTCGGCGGCCGACCGCGTGTACGTCAGAGCGTTGATCAGATCCGCGACACCGTTCACGAAGTCGGCGTTCAGATTCAACACCGCGCCACCCGAGAGGCCGCTCACCGTCCCGCTCGGTGCAACCGTGATCGTCACGTTGTCGGCCGACGCGTCGAAGTTGGTCACGGTGTTGTTGAAGTGGTCGCGCGCCGTCAGCGTGTTGGTGCCGGTAAAGGCCACCGCCGTGACCTGGGGCGTCGTCAGGTTCCAGGAGAAGTTGTCCACCGCGGCCGCCGACACCGTCACCGCCAGGTGAACCGTGGTGCTGATGGTGCCGTCGGTGATGCTGACCGACGCCGACTGCGCGTCGAAGAGCACCACGCTCGAGGTCGCGACGCCGTTGGTGAAGGTCACGCTGGTCGCGATGCCGAAGTTGCGCGCCACGGCGCCGTTGTCGGTCGCGGTCGGCGCATTGCCGGCGGGTGCGACCGCCGCGCCGCTGAAGGTCAGCGACTTGGCGCCGCTATACCCGGTCGCGGTGTTGTTGAGCGCGTCCTTCGCGGTAATGGTCACCGTCTGGCCGAGGCCCGCGGTCTGCGTGCCGCTGCCGGTGATCACCAGGTGCGTCGCGGTGCCCGCGGCCACTACGCTGCTGTAGGGACTGCCGCCGATGGCCACGCCGCCAAGGGTGATCGCCACGATGTCGGTGCCGCTCGCGGTCGGCGTGTAGGTAGCCGAGTAGGTGCCGTCGTTGTTGTCGGTCACCGCTGCCGTCGCGGTGTTTGCGCCGCTCACGCTGACGACGACCGTGCCGCTGGTCGCGGTCCGGTTGTTACCGAAGGCGTCCTTGGCCTGCACCGTGATCGTAGTGAGGGCGTTCGACGCTCCGGCCGGAACGCTGGCGACGCTCTGCGCCGCCGACGGCGGACCGGTGACGGGGAAGGTGTTCGACGTGCCGCTCGGCCCGCCGCCGGTCTTCGTCGCGGTGATGGTGAAGTTGCCGGTGTTCGCGATCGTCACGGCGCGCGATGCCAGCACGCCGGCGCTGAAGCTCGGCGTCGTGCCGCTGCCACCCGAGAGCGTGCCGGTCGAGCTGATGTCCACGGTACCAATGAAGCTGGAGGCCGTGTTGTTGTTCAGGTCCTGCGCCGTCACCTTGACGTTGAAGGGGCTGCCGCTCGACTGTCCGCCGATCGGCGTGCCGCCGGTGTTGGTCACGACGAAGTGATGCGCCGCGCCCGGATTCACCGAGACGGTGAAGGGGCTGCCGCTGATCGGCGAGCCGGCCAGGGTGATGGCGATGACGTCGCTGCTGGTGCCCGACACGGTGGGCGCGTAGGTCGCCGTGTAGGTCCCGTTGAGGTTGTCCACCACGGTTGCCGTTGCGGTGTTCCCGCCGGTCACCGAGGCGACGACGGCGCCGCTGGTCGTGGTGCGGCTGTTACCGTTGGCGTCCTTGGCCTGGATCGTGATCGTGGTGATCGATCCGGCCGTGCCGGTGGGGATGCTGGCGGTCGACTGCGCCGCCGACGCCGGCCCGGCGACGCCGGAGGCGCTGAAGTTCAGCGTCGCGCCGGTGAAGATCGCCGTCACGCTCATCGTATTCGGCCCCGCCGTCGTGCTTAACGTCCAGGATGTCAGCGTCGCGATTCCCGAGCTGTTGGTCGGCACTACGCCGCCCACCGGTGAAATCGTGCCGCCGCCGCTGGCCGCGAAGGTCACGTTGACGCCGGCGCCCACGGGGTTGCCGCTGCCGTCACGGACGATCACCGAGGGCTGTACCGCCACCGCGCTTCCCGCCGACGCGGTCTGGCCGTTGCCGCCGTTGATCGCCATCTGCGACGCGCCACCGGCGCTGACCGTGATGGTCGGATTGCCGCTGGTGATGGTGAAGCCGTTCACGGTGCCAGAAATCGTCGCCGTCCCGACCACGCCGGCGGTGAAGGTCGCCGTGTAGGTGCCGTCGTTGTGGTCGGTGATGCCACCGATGGAGCCGCTGGTCGTCGACAGCGTCACCGCGCCGCCCGAGCTGGTGAGGGCGTTGGTGTTCGCGTCTTTGGCGGTCACGGTGATCGTCGTGGTACCGCCCGACGGCAGCGCGCCGACGGCGGAGCCGATCGTGGTCGTGACCACGCTGGCTGCGCCGGGGACAGTCGTGATGGAGCCGCTGGTGCCGCTCGCCGTCGCCGGCGTCGTCGCGGTGACCGTGGTGGCGGTGCCCGAGACGGTGTGCGTCGTCAGCGTGATGGTCGCGATGCCGCTGCTGTTGGTGAGCGACGTGCCGCCCGATGAGAACGAGCCGTTGGGACTCGACTTGGTCCAGTTCACCGTCAAGCCGGGCTGCGCCACCGGGTTGTTGTTGTTGTCGCGCAGCTGCGCGGTGACGATGTCAGCGGCGCCGGCCGCCGGGCTGGTCGTCGCCGGCGTCACCACGTAATTGTTGCCGCCGCCGCTCAGCGTCTGGATCGTGACCGTGGTGCCGGTGCGGCCCGAGCCGTCGGTTGCGGTGACGGTATGGAGCGTCCCTGCCGCGGTGCTGGTCGTGAAGGTCACCGTCGCGATGCCCGTCGCCAGGCTGGTGGTCGAGCTCGGGCTGCCGAACGAGCCTCCGCCGGTGCTCGTCCAGTTCACCGTCCGCGCCGGGTTGGCCGCGACCGGGTTGTTGTTGGCATCGGCGAGCTGGGCGCTGATCGTGACCTGGGTTCCGGCGACCGGCGTGGTCCCCGACGTCGCGACCACGTACTTGGTGTCCACCGCGGCGGTGTAGGTCACCTGCGGATTGCCGGTGGTGATCGCCGCGCCCGCGATGGTTCCGCTGATCGCTCCGCTGCCGACCGAGATCGGCGCGGTCAGCGTCGCGGTATAGGTGCCGTTGCCGTTGTTGGTGACGGCGCTGAGCGAGCCGGTGCCGGTGAGCGTCAACAGCACCGTGCCGCCGCTCGCTGTCAGACTCACGCCGAGAGAATCCTTGGCCTGGACCGTGATGGTCGAGGTCGCCGAGCCGTTGGCGGTGATCGAGCTCAGCGAAGCGCTGATCGTGGAGCGTGAGCCCGACGCCAGCTGGCCGACGGTGGCCAACGTGCTATTCGTCGCCGAGCCGGCGGTGGCGATGATGGTCGTCGAGCCGTTCGATGCCGCAGTCACGACGCCGGTCGCGGCGTTCACCGTTGCGGCGCCCGAGCCGCTGGTGGACCAGGTCACAGCCGGAACCGGCGAGCCGACGATCGCGCCCGCCGCATTGCGAACCGTCGCGGTCAGCGTGGTCTGCGCGCCGAGCGCCGTCAGCGTGGGCGTCAGCGGCGCGATGGTCAGCGACACCGGCGCGTTGGAGACGGTGATGTGGATGTCGGCGAAGAGCGTCCCGTCGGCCGGGCTGGTGGCGCGTACCGTCACCGGTCCGCCGCGCCCGGTCGCGGTGACCAGGCCGGAGCTCGAGACCGTCGCGACCGTCTGGTCGGCGGTCGTCCACAGGACGGCGCTCGCGGGCAACGATGTGTTCAGCGCGTTCCTGATGTTGGTCCGCACCTGGTAGCTGTCGCCGATGCTGCCCAGCGTCGTGTCGGGCGACGTGATCTGGATGGTGGCCGGCGCATTGCCGACGGTCGCGACGATGGAGGTCGGAATCCCGTCGACCGTCGCGGTGATCGTCGCCGTTCCGATACCCACAGCCACCAGGCGCATCGTGTCGCGCACGAAGCTGGCGGGGCCGCCGTTCGGCGATCCGCTTCCCGAGGGCAGGAAGGCCGCGACCGAGGCGTTCGATGTGGTCCAGGTCGGCGTCGATCCGGAGATCACCCCGCCGGCTTCGTTGCGTGGGGTCGATGTGAGCAGCATGGTCGCGCTGACCGCGGCCAGCGGCGCCGATGCCGGTGAGATGGCGACCGTCGCGGCCAGGTTCGAAACTTTGATTGTGGCGGTGTCGGCCTTGCCGTTGAAGGGCGCGGTGGCGATCACCAGCGCGGTGCCGATGCCGACGCTGGAGACCAGGCCGGTCGGGCTGACCTGGAGGATCGCCTGGTTGGAAGACGTCCAGGTGATCGGCTCGTTGAGGATCGCGGCGCCGTGCGCGTTGGCCACCGAGACCGCGAGCTGCTTGGTCCGGCCCAGGGAGGGCAGCGAGTCGCTGTGCGGCTGCACGTTCATCGTGACCGGTGCGTTGGTCACCGTCACCAGGACCGAGTCCTGGATCTGGGTGCTCACGCTGTTCCGCGCCCGGACCAGCGTGCTGCCGCGGTTGAGCGCGATCACCGTGTCGTGACTGACGAACACCACGTTAGGGTTGTCGGCCAGCCATTGCGCGGCGGAGCGGGGCAGGCTGGCGCCGAGCTTGTTCGTCATCGAGGCCGGCGGCAGCACCGTGTCGCCGATGTTGGCCAGCGTGATCGGTCCGCCCAGCAGGGTGATCGAGGTCGGCTGGTTGGAGACGTCGATGCGCGTCGTCACGACCGGCACGCTCGGTGCCGTCGGGATGCTCACCGTGACGTTGACCGAGCCGACCTTCTTGCCCGTCACCAGTCCGGTGACGCTGTCCACCGACGCGATGCTGGTGTCGGCGCTGGTCCAGCGGAAGGCGACACCGACCACGGAGCCGCCGACGATGTTCACCGCCGTGGGCGAGAGCCGCAGGGTATCCAGCAATGAGCCAATGGCGGCTGAGGGGAACTGCGCCACGATGATGTGATCGACGTCGTTGGCGCTGGTCACCGTCGCGGTGTCGGCGACGAAGCCCTGCGCGGTATCGGCGACGAAAATCAGCGCGGTGCCCACACCCTGGGCGGTGACGTTTCCGCTGGCGTCGACCGTCGCAACCGTGGTATTGGAAGACGACCAGAGCAGCGCCTGCTGCGGAATCGGCGCGCCGCGCCGGTTGTTGACCGTGGCGTTGAATTGGCGCTTGGTGGTGATGGCCTGGAAGGCATCTGTGTGGTGATCGAGGATGACCTTGAAGGGCGCGTTGGTCACCGTCACCAGCACCGAGTCGCGATGGGCCGCGTTGTTGGTATCCGCGATGATGATGAAGGCGCTGCCGCGGCCCTGGGCGGTGACCAGGGGCGGCGTGCCGATGCTGGCGACGCTCGCGCCCGTCGTGGTCCACTGCACCGAGCCGGCGCCGAGCTGCTTGTTGCGCGCGTTGGTGATGTTGGTGCCGATGCTGATGCTGTCGCCGATCGACGCCAGCGTCACCGGCCCCTGCGCCAGGTGCACCGAGGTCGGCAGGTTCTGGACGCGGATCACCGAGGTATCGGGCGTTCCGGTCGTGATCGACGCGGTGACGAATGCCGTTCCCACCGAGCGGGCCCAGACGTGGCCGGTGCTGTCCACCTTGGCGATGGTGGTGTCGAGCGAGCGCCAGGTCACCGGCGTCGTCGCCAGCGAGACGGTGTCGCCGATACTGTTACGCACCTTCACGCTGAGCGGCAACGTGTCGTCGACGGTGGCGAACTTCAGCGTGTCGGGCGTGACGAAGGTGGTGCGCGCGACGTTGCTCACCACCACGCTGATGGAATCCTTGGCCTGGTCGAGCTGCGCCGCGATCACCGATGAGCCGGTGCGGTCGAGCGCGAAGACGGCGCTGGAGCTGGTGCTCGTCGTCCTGCGGGCGACCAGCGGCGTGCGGCTGGTGAAGTTGATGTTGCGCGTGTTGATCGGCTGGTTCCGCGCATCAAGGGCCGTGGCCGAAATGAGCACGCTATCGTTGAGCGCGTCCTTGTTGATCGGCCCGGTCTGGTTGATGACGATCGACTGCGCCACCTGTCCCACTTCGACGTTCACCGAATCGATTACCGTGCCGGTCCCCACGGTCGACGTCGCGACCACGAAGGCGGTGTCGTTCAGGTTGCCCGTGACCAGGCCCGTGCCGTTGACGGTAAAGGAACCCGGCCGCCGCGACGTGAACGTCACCGCCGGCAGGCCGCCAAGCGTGACCGTCGAGCCGCCCGAGTCCTTCGGCGTGGCGGTGATCTGGGCCGTGGCGCCGAGCGCGGCGATCACCACAGGGCTGGGCGCGAAGGTGTAGTGCGCCACCCGCTGCTGTACCGTCACCGTATCGAGCGCAGTATCGACGTCGATGCTGGCCCTGAGGATCGCGGTCCCGTTGGCGAGCGCCGTGGCCCTGCCGGTGATCGGATCGATGCTCACGATCAGCGGACTCTCGGACACCCAGCGCACCGCGCTCTCGTCGCCCACCAGCTCGACGTTGTTGGCGTCGAAAACCTTGGTGCCGAAGGTGAGCGTGTCCTGGAGGCTGCGCATCGTGACCGAACCGCGCGTCGCCGTGATGGCGTGGGCGACCACGGTAACGGCGAAGGTATCGCTGGGTGGTATGTCACCAAGCGTTGAGCCGATCAGCTTGACGGTGAGCACGGCGGTGCCACGCGCCAGCGGATTGAGGACGTGCGAGAAGTCGCTGTTGGTGACGACGTCGACCACATTCGGATGGTCGGAGGTGATGTCCAGGCGTGCGCCCTGGAGCGCGGTGCCCGCCTGGCTGACGTCGATGGTGATCGGCACGGGTTCGCCGACCACGAGCTGGGGCTTCGACGTGAGCGTGAAAGCAAACCCGGAGGCCGATCCGGCCTTGGGGGCCGTGACCAGATCGCAGGTCACCGCGGCCATACAGGCCGCAATGACGGCCAGGAAGCGCGCAATGCGGACGCGCCGGCTGGCGGGGGCACCGGAATAAGTGATCTTTGTCACGATTGGGTTCCTAAGATACACGTCGGGAGTTGTGGCGTTAGTGCCACGAAAAACCCCCTTTTTCCGTTCCATCTACGCACGGGCTGTGCCGTAACTTCCGCCCCCTCGCAGCGTTCCTGGACTAACCGGCAATGACCTGGACCGAGAGCCAATTCGACGGGTTCTTCCGCGACGTCTATCCACGGGTGTTGCGCAGCTCCCACCTGCTGTTGGGTGACCGCGCCGCCGCGGAGGACGTGGCCCAGGAGGCCTTTGCCCGGCTCCTGGCCCGCCAGGGTCTGCCTTTCCCCGATGCCGAGCGGTGGGTGTTCAAGGTGGCGCGGAATCTGGGGATCAGCCGGTTGCGGGCGGTGAAGCGGACGCTGCCGCTGTCGGATGCGCTGGCGATGGACGGGTGGGAGATGGGTGAGGAAGCCGAGCGGCGGGCGCTGCTGCTGAGCCACGCGGTGCGGGCGTTGCCGGCGCGGCAACAGGAGGTGGTGGCGATGCGGATCTACGGCGAGCTGAGTTACGAGGCGATTGCCCGGGCGACGGGGCGCACGTTAGGCGCCATCAAGCAGGAGCTGCACCGCGCCCGCCTGGCGCTCACGGCGAAACTGAACGGCACACTGGCGGAGGCCGACGATGCGTGGTGATGAGTGGGGCCGGCTGGTGAGCGCGCCCTCGGCGAGCGACATCGACGCGGCGCTGGCGGACGTGAAGTTGCGGGCGGTGCCGATCGCCCGGCGCAATGCGCGTAAGCGGTGGGCGCTCTCGGCGCTCTCGGCGCTGGTGCTGCTGGGCGGCGTTTTCTGGGCCGGTGGACTGGTCGCGGGCAACGGCGTGCAGGTTGGCGGCTCCAGTCTGAACGGCTTCCGGGGTGGCTACCCGGGCGCGCCCGAGCTGGTGCTGGCGCCGGGCGAAGCTCGTTCCGAGCGTCATGCAACCCAGACCTACCGTGTTACCAGCTGGTCGGAGCTCGATGGCCTGCGTTTCGCTGAGGGAGAGTCGTGGGTGACCGGTCCCACGGGTGTCGGTTTCGTCCTCAGTTTCTGGCAACCGAGTCTTCAGTCGATGGTGCGTATCAACGTCAGCGCCGATTCGCTCGAGTACCTGGTGGCGTCGTTCATGCGGGGTCACTACGGACTCAGTCCGAGAAAACTCGACCTGTATGAGGAAGGACACGCCTACGGGCGCCTCGTGATTGCGCGCGGCCGCGACCTGCTCCTGTATCCGCTGGGGCGTCATACCGGAGACGAGCCGACCGAGGTAGTCCGCATCTCCGGTCCCGACCTCGATCCTCCAGCGGCTGCTCGCTTCGACAGCAATCCTCGTTGGCCGGGACAGAATGTGTATTTCTCGAGCGAGGAGCGCGCCGTCGCGTTCGATCTTCCCGAGCGTCTCCGCGTGGCGGCAGCGAGCGGCATCCGGGTGGCAACGACCCGCGCGAGCGATGTTGGTGTGCGAGGACTCTTTTATGCGGCAGTGCCGACCGTCCGGTTCTCCGTCGTGGGCGGAAGCGGTTTCGCGGACCTGCTCTACGGCGGAAATGTCCTGCACCCGATCCTGGCGATTCCGGGGATCGCCGATTCCCTGGTCGGCTCGGCTACCTGGCTGCTGCCTCCTGATGGGGGAAGCGCCGAGCTGTGCTTCGGGTTGAGGCTGCGCAGCCAGAGCCGGGATCCCTCGACTCTCGCGGCTGGCTGCATTCAGGACACGGCAATCGCCGTGAAGGCGACCAACGGCCTGACGATACGCGCGCAGATCGTCGGCCCGGTGGTAACGCACTGACCATTTGAGCCCGCGCGGGTGCCGGGCTATAATCGGCCATGCACCCGCGCGCTCTTTTCGTCCTCGCTGCGCTGCTCGCGCCCTTGCCTCTCAGCGCCCAGCAGACCCAGCCGACCTCCGCCACGCCCTATACCATCTACATCTCCAGCGAATCGGGCGACATCATCACCCGTATCGAAGTCGGCCCCGACGGCTGGCACAAGGCCAAGGAAATCCCCGTCGGCATCATGCCCACCGACATCGATGGACCGCATAACGTCGCGGTCTCTCCCGACGGCCGCTTCTGGTACATCTCGATCGCGCACGGCATGCCCTATGGCAGCGTCTGGAAGTACGCCACCGGCACCGACTCGATGATCGGCCACGTGCAGGTCGGGATGTTCCCCACGACGGTCGGCCTCTCGCCCGACGGCGACTGGGCCTTCGTACCGAACTCCGATTTTCACGGCGACCGCGGCAATGTGAACACCGTCTCGGTGCTCTACACCCGCGACATGTCCCAGGTGACGGAAATTCCCACCTGCGACATGCCCCACGGCTCGCGCTACAATCACGCCGGCTCGATGGTCTACATCGCCTGCATGATGTCGGACGAGCTGGTGACGATCGATCCTGCGAGCTTCCAGATTCAGCGGCGAGTCCCGTTAGGCAACGGGCATCCGATGACGATGGCGGAGCACAATGCCATGGAAGCGCACCAGGATTCGGCCCAGGCGCGGCAGCAGGCGGCCGGCAGCGGTCCGCAGCCGTCGGCGGCCGGGGCGCATTTGCCGCCGGGGGCGTCGTCGAGCACCATGCCGGGGCAGAATCCCGATTGCCTCACCACCTACGTCTCGGTCTCGCCCGACGACAAGCTGATCTACCTGGCGTGCAACCACGGCAACGAGCTGCAGGTTCGCGACGCCCAGACGCTGGACCTGGTCCGGCGCCTGCCGACCGGCGCCGGCGCCTACAACGTCGAGCCCTCGCCCGATGGCCGCTGGGTGATCGTGACCAACAAGAAGGCCCAGAGCGCGAGCATCTTCGACACGCGCACCTGGACCGAAGCCGCCCGCGTCGCGACCACCAAGCGTATCCCGCACGGGATCGCTTATGGGCCGGATGGCCGCTATGCGTTCGTGACGCAGGAGTCCGTCGGCGCCGATCCCGGCGCCGTGGATGTCATCGACCTCTCAACCCTTCAGAAGATCGCGACGATGCCGATCCCGCTGCAGCCCACGGCCGTCACGATCTGGAGGGGCCGCTAAGGCACCGCTGGCTGCTGCCGCGGATTCTCCCGCGGATCCACCCGCACCACCCACAGTCCCGAGAAGACGTCGTTGACGTAGACCATCCCGTTGACGTAGAACGCGCCCCACGCCATCGCGGCGTTGGGAATCATCCCCCGCGCGTCACCGGTGTGCACATGGGAGATCTCGCGGTCCTCGGCAAGCAGGTCGCCGCGCATGTCGCCGCCCACGTCGAGAATCCGCAGGCCGCCCTGGTAGTCGCCCAGGTAGAGACTGTCGCCCGCCACCCAGACGTTGTGGGTCCCGCCGTCCACCTGCTCGTACCAGGCGACTTCCTTCGGGTTGTTGATGTCGCTGACGTCGACGATGTGCAGCCGGCCATTGGCCTTGCCCAGCTGGCTGCCGGGCCCCATGGTGATGCCTAACGGGCGGGTCGTGAAGACCTCGTCGCCGACATAGACGTACGGATGGGCGGGGTTCCGGTCGCGCCACGCGGTGTGGGTGCCGCGGATGAAGCCCGCGCCCCCCTCGGCCTCGACGTTCCGGTAGACGTCGTCGAGGTTGTACTTGAACTGCGATACCAGCGTCGGATTGGTCGGCGAGCCGCCCTTCATCCCGTTGCCGATGTCGAGAATGACGAGACCGTCGTTCCAGTACGACAGGTAGGCGAGTCCGTCCACGATGTCGATATCGTGCAGGGTACGGCCGTAGTCGGAGGACTGCGTCTGCCAGCGCGCGATCTGCCGGGGATGGAGCGGATCGTTGAGGTCGATGACCCGCATCGAGCCGGTCGCGTCGTCGGTGAGGAAGACATCGGTGCCGTAGCGCGGCTGGGTGTAGATGTAGACCGAATGCACGCCGCCGGTCACCGTCTCGGTGAACTCGGAAACCTGCCGCGGATGCGCGGGATCTTCCATCGAGAGAATGACGATCCCGTTGCGGCGGCTGCTCGCGCCCTCGCGCGTCATGACGCCCCACTTGCCATCGGTCGTGGTCTGGATGTCGTTGATCACCCGCGCATCCACCACCACCGAGTCGGTGATCCGCGGGTTCGACGGATCGCTGATGTCGAGGGCGTAGAGCCGGTCTCCGATGGTCGAGAGATACGCGTTGCGGCCGTTGGGATGCGGCCAGAACTCGGCGGTCTCGAGGTGCGCGATGGGGATTCGTCCCATCGTCGTCGTGGGACGGCGTACCTCACGGTGTTTCACGTGGACGATGGTTTCGCTGGAGAGGTTGCCGAAACTGGCGGTCACGGTGTAGTCGCCGGCGTCATTGGCGACGAACGCGCCATCCTGATCGATCAGCCCGTCGCCGGGCGCGATCATCCAGCTCGGCGTGTAGCCGGTCACCTCGCGGCCCGCCGCGTCGCGCGCCGAGACCCTGAAGCGGAGCACGTCGCCGGTCTTGGCTTCAGGCTCGCCGCCCGTGATGTCGATGCGGCGGATGTTGTTAGGCACGACCTGAACCGCGACGCTGCCGGTCGCGGCGCCGGCGGTGGCCGTGATGGTCGCGCTGCCGGGCGCGATGGCTGTGATGAGGCCGTCCTCGCCCACCCGCAGCACGTGCGCGTTGCTCGACCTCCAGCTCGCCTGGTCATCGCGCAGGTCACCGTTGGCCGCATAGACCTCGGCGCCGAGCCTGAGCCGCTGCCCGACCAGCGCTTTGGGGACGGGCGGCGTCACCACCAGCCGCGAGGCCGGCGGTGAGAGCACTTGCACGTTGAGCGCCTGCGGCCGCGAGGGGCTGTAGCCCGGGATGAACGCGACCGCACGGACCGCGATCAGACCACGCGACCCGCCATGCACCATGTTGAACGTGTCGATCCGGCCCTCAAAGCTGCGGCCGCCATTGTTGTAGAAACGCACCCGAGCGTTGGGGACCGGGCGGCCGGCGCTGTCGAGCGCCTCGCCGTGCAGCGCCAGCGAATCGCCCGCCGCGACGACCGGCGCGGCCGGTGTCACGACGATGCGGGCCACCGGACTGGGCTGCGGTGCGGTTGCCGGCGCAGCAGCGGGCGTTTGAAAGGCGAGCGCAAAGGCGAGAACGGGTGCGAACATCCGGAAGCCTCCTGACGTGATTGCCGTGCGATGATAGACTCCAAGAATGCCACCGTCAGGAAGCCGAGCGCTAGTGATCCGCGTTCCAGCGCTTTCTCCCGTTTCTCCCTTTTCTACCCCTTCTCCCGCTATACTTCATATATGAAACCTCTCGGAATTGTCGGTCAGCCGCAGCAGCGACAGGGCAACATGTACGACGAGCGCTTCGTCACGCCGATGCGCGAGGATCTCACCAGCGCCGGATTCCGCGAGCTGCGGAGTGAGGGTGAGGTGGATGCCACGCTGAAGGATTCGAAGGGCACGGTGCTGGTGATGGTGAACTCGGTCTGCGGCTGCGCCGCGGGCCGGGCGCGACCCGGCGTGAAGCTGGCGCTGCGCACCGCGCGGATCAAACCGGACCAGCTCACCACCGTCTTCGCGGGGCAGGATCCCGAGCCGACGGCCCGGGCACGCAGCTACTTCAAGGGCAACCCGCCGACGTCGCCGCAGATCGCGCTCTTCAAGGATGGGGAGCTGGTGTACATGATGCAGCGCCATGCCATCGAGGGCCGGGACGCGGCGGAGATCGCCACCGATCTCACGGCCGCCTTCGAAGCGCACTGCGGCTAGAGGTCCAGCCGCCAGCCGATTTTCGAGGTACGCCGCCCGGGCTCGAGCAGGAGTCCGTGGAAGGGAATGTTGGTGGTGCTGTGGTTCTTCATCAGCTCGATGATGAAGAGCGTCGCGGTTCCCGCCAGGGCGATCTGTCCCGACAACAGCCACACCCTCGCCGCACGGTCGCCGCTCACCACCTCCTGGTAGCGTGACTCGGCGGCGGGGTTCGAATACCTGCCGTCCTGACCGATCCCGCAGGGACCCACGTTCAGACAGAAGTCGGTGAGCCGGTCGAATGCCGAGTTGGCGCGGTCGTGCTCGATCACGCCTAACGTGGTGAGGCCGGCGAAGACCGCCGCGGCGCCCCACTTGCCGTAGTGCACGATGTCCGGCGTCCGCGACTTCCCGCTGTCGGCGCTTTGCGCGAAAAGGGGACGCGCCATCAGCGCGGCCAGCGCCGCGCCACCGACCAGCCGGGCGATTCTCATCGGAAGGTCACCACGTCGCCGCGCACCGACACGGCGATGAGGGTGTGGCCCGCCGCCAGGACCGGCTCCATCACCGGCGCCTGCACATGCGCCGTCCATTGCTTCGCGCCGGTTGAATCCACCATCACAATCTCACCTTCGACGCTGCAAACGACCACGCCCTGCGCGGTTGGCGTCGGGCCCGCGCGGGCGCTGAGCCCGAGGGGGAAGCGCTGCCCGGGGGCGCCGCTGAGCGGCACGATCGCCAGCGTGCCGCGGCCGGTCATGGCGTAGACGCGGCCGCCCTGGATCGCCACGCTGCCCACGATCGGCTCACCCAGCTCGAGACTCCAGCGCTGGCGCAGCGTCGCGGGATCGATGGCCTCGAGGCGGCCCGCCATCGTTCCGAAGACGACGAGCGAATCGGCGCGGGCCGGCGCGGCCATCACGGTGCCGCGCGTCGCGCGTCGTACGAGGATGCGGCCCGAGGTTGGATCAAGGAGAAAGAGCGAGTCGGCCGCCGTCGCGACGAGCAGTCCCGCGGGCCCCGCCAGCGGCGCGGCGCGGACCGCGCCGGGAAGCCGGACGCGCCAGTCGAAATGGCCGGTGTGCGAGTCGATGCGGGCGACCGTCCCGTCGATGGTCCCGAGAAAGAGTGCCGGCCCGTCGAGCGCCATCGGCGCCGAGACGTCGCCCACTTTGACGTCCCAGAACGAGAAACCATTGATGAGGCGCAGCGCATGGACGTGCCCGCCGAATCCCTGTTCGGCGACCAATACCCGGTCGTCGGACACCAGCGGACCGGCGCCGAGGGCCTGGCCTACGCGCCGGGTCCAGATGACCGCGCCGGTGGAGCGGTCCAGCAGTGCGACGCGGTGGTCGGAGAGGGCAATGGCGAGCACGTCCTCGGTCACCGCCGCCGCGCCAGTGATGCCGCGCGCGATGCTGGCGCGCCAGACCGGCTGCGGATCGGTGGCGAGGGTTTCCGGCGTTCCGACCCGCGCGGGCGCGCCCAGGTAGACGGGCCAGGCGTGCTCCTGGAGCGTCGGTCCGTCCCGAGTGTTTCGCGCGCATGCGTTGACCAGCCCGATGAGCGCGGCTACAATCGCAGTTCGCCTATGCCAACCCGTCATTGGATCTCCGAGCTGCCGGCCCACGTCGGCGAAACCGTCGCGGTGCAGGGTTGGGTGGTCACCACCCGGTCCTCCGGAAAGATCGCCTTCGTCGTCATTCGCGACGGCTCCGGTCAACTCCAGGGTGTGGTTCCCAAGGCCGAGGTGCCGCCCGAAGCCTGGGAGCGCTTCGGCGGCCTGACCCAGGAGAGCAGCGTCCGGCTCGAGGGCGTGGTGCGCGAGGACAAGCGCTCACCGAGCGGCGTCGAGCTCACCGTGACGGACGTCATCCAGCTGGGGCCGAGCGTCGATTTTCCGATTACGCCGAAGGAGCACGGCACCGCGTTTCTCATGGAGCGGCGCCATCTCTGGCTGCGCAGCAAGCGCCAGGTCGCAATCGCGAAGGTACGCCACGAAGTCATCCAGGCGATCCGCGATTTCTTCTACGAGCGCAATTTTTTTCTCGTCGACACGCCCATTCTCACCGGCAGCATCGGCGAATCGGCGGGCACGCTCTTCGAGACTGAATACTTCGACCTCGGCAAAGCCTACCTCTCCCAGACCGGGCAGCTTTATCTCGAAGCGGCCTGCGCGGCGCTCGGTAAAGTTTACTGCTTCGGCCCGACGTTCCGTGCCGAGAAGAGCAAAACGCGGCGGCATCTGACCGAATTCTGGATGGTCGAGCCCGAAGTCGCCTTCAACGATTCCAATGACAATATGCGACTCCAGGAGGAGTTCGTCGCCTACATCGTGGCGCGCGTCCTGGAACGCCGGAAGCCGGAGCTGATCGAACTGGAACGCGACATCAGCGTGCTCGAAAGCGTGAAGGCGCCGTTCCATCGCATCAGCTATACCGACGCCGTGACCAGGCTTCAGGGCCTGGGATCCGACATCACCTGGGGCAGGGACCTCGGCGCCGACGATGAGGCGAAGCTCACGGAGGGTCTCGACCGTCCGCTCTTCGTGATGAACTATCCGAAAGAGGCCAAGGCGTTCTACATGAAAGAGAACCCCGACGATCCGCGCACCGTCCTCTGCGACGACTGCCTGGCGCCGGGCCTGGGTGAGATCATCGGCGGCAGCCAGCGCGAAGATGATTACGACAAGCTGCTCTCACGCATCCGCGCGCACGGCTTTCCCGAGGAGAGCTACAGCTGGTACCTGGACCTGCGGAAGTACGGGAGCTTCGTGCACTCGGGCTTCGGGCTGGGCGTCGAGCGGACGGTCCAATGGATCACGGGGTCGCCGCATATTCGTGAGATGATTGCGTTTCCTCGGATGCTGTACCGGCTCTACCCCTAGACTCCCAGCGTCAGGCGGCCGACAGGTCCCCGAACCTGCGCGAGGCTGGTGGTGCGGAAGAAACGAGCAATCCGTTCGCCCGTCGACTTCCAGGCCAGGTGCACCGCGCAGGCCGTGCGGTCCGAGCAAGTCGGCCGTCCCAGCAGGCAGTGACGACGTCCCGAGTTGTCGTCGAAGGGCTTGATGATCCGCTCGAGCATGAGCTGTGAGGGCGGGACTGCCAGCGCAAAGCCGCCGTTACGTCCCCGGCTCGAATGAAGCACTCCCGACCGTACCAGCGGCTGCAACACCTTCGCCAGGTAGCTCGCCGGAATGCCAACAGCAGCGGCGATGACGTCGGCCCCCGTCGATTTCTTCCGGTCCTGCTCGGCGAGAAAGAGCAGTGCGCGAAGTGCGTATTCCGAGGTCTGAGACAGCAACGCTTCTCCTTGACCGGGACGGCGACGGTTAGAACGACGCCGTCACCTGCCCGTAGATGAAGTTCATGTCCAACGCTGGACCGCTCTGCCGCAGGAAGGTCCCCGCGAAGTAGCGGCTGACACCCGCCTGAAGAATAAGGCGCCCCTGGGCCGCAGCGCGGCGCAGCGTGAGGTCGAGCTCTTCTCCGACATGGGAAGCCCGGCCGGTGCCGGCTGGGCGGCTGACCGACCCGTCCACTGCGTAGAGGGCGTCGTTCTGACTTGCCCTGTAGAAGTCGTGCGCGTCGAGCAGGAGGGCGAGATTGGTCGCGATCTTCACGCTTCCACCGACGCTCCCATCCAGAACGTTCTGGCGACCGTGTACATCGGCGTAGCCGAGGTAGGCGTGACCGAGTGGGTACAGCTGATTGAAGGTCTGCACGCTGCCACCCGCGGCGTGGTCGCCGCTCGCAGCATCGAAGCCCGCGTAGAACCGCGCTCCCAGTGAACCGGGCAGCGTCCACCCTGCCTGCGAACCCACCATCCAGGCCCGAACCGGCGCGCCGCCGACCGACCCCAGCTGGAAGGCCACTTCGACATCGGCATCCGCGCTGCCGGCCGCCGGCCGCCGGCTGAGCCGCGTGCCGATGGTATGGCGTTGTTCGTATCCGGTCGTCCCGTTGTAGGTGGCGGTGCGCGTTTCGTTGCGCAGCCAGTAGAACTCCGCCCGCAGATTTGGCCAGGTGCGGGCCAGCTGTGCGCCGTACAGTTGGCGGGCGGGGTCAGGAAGATCTGCGAGGCTCTGTCGCATGATCACGGGCCTGACCCAGAAGAGCTGGAGCTGGTTGCCTTTCCCGGTAGCGGTGGCCTGGATGCCCTGGAAGGCGCGCTGCGAATTGGTCCAGTCGAGCGGGCTGACCAGCCGTTCACGACCGAGCGCCAAGTCGAAGCGCCCGCCACGGATCGTCGTCGAGGCGCCAGCCGCGCGGCCGTGCAGCTCGGCGAAGAACTGCTGAAAGTCGACGACATCCTCGTCGGAGGGCCGGCGGCCTCCCGCCAAGGAGCGGTCGGTAACCAGGCTGCTCTTGATCTCGGCGACCAGTGCGAGAGCGCCCCTGAGATGCGCTTCCGCTCGCAGTTTCAGCCTAGTGAGTCCGAAAGCATCGTCGTGACGGGCGGTCACGGGCGCGCCCGCGCCGAACCCCGTCCATCCCTCTCCCCGCAGTCGCAGCTGGCCGCTTATGCCGAGCCAGGTGGAGGTATCGCTACTCGTGACGCGCGTCTGGGCCCGCGCCGCCCCCGGGAGGCCCGCCGCGGCGAGGGCTGCGGCGCAGGCGATGCTGATCGCTCGAGTCTTCATGGTTGGCTCGGATCCGGGTCAGTGGGACGGCATCTGGGCGATTTGCGGATGGCCCACGGTGATCAGGCCGACCGCGCCCTTGGATGCATCCGCGAAGGAATGCGTCACGAAAGCGTAAACGCCCTCGCCACTGAGGCCACGCTCGAAGCTGGTCTCGAACACCGCGCCGCCGCCCGCCGGTATGCCGACGGTCTGAACGCCGCGCAACGGACGATCGAGGTTGCCGTCCACAAAGACGCGGTCGAAAATCGCGCCGACGATGTGGAAGTCGCTGTTGAGGCTGGGGCCGGCATTGAGCACGAAGAAGCGGACGTGATCGCCTTCGTCCACCTGGAGCGGATTAGCCTTGTACTGGTCAGCCTTGCCGTTGAAGACGACGTACGACGGCCGCGTCTGCACGGCGGCTTCGAAGTTGAGCGGCGCCACGCCGTTGTGCGCTTCACCAGCGTAGAACTCGCTCTGGACGATCACGAATTCCTTGTCGGCGTGATCGGGCCATCCGTCGCGCGGGTCCACGATGATCGGCAGGTACATCCCCTGCATGATGTGGAGGAGGACCGGCGGGGTCCCGCAATGCACCATGAAGACGCCGGGATCGCGCGCTTCGAACTCGAAAGCCAGCGAATCGCCTGGCATCACCATCCGGAACGAGCGGTTCATCGGCGTGCGGGCTGCGTGGAAGTCGATGGAGTGGCCCATCGGCGCCTGGTTGACCAGCACGATCTTCACCTGGTCGCCCTGCCGCACCCGGATGACCGGGCCGGGGACGGTGCCGCCGAGGGTCCAGCCCTCGTAGCGCACGCCGTCGGCGATCTCGACGGTATCGTGCGAGATCGGGATCCTGAAGGTGCGCACGTTGGCCGCCGTCGCTGGGGCCACGCGTGCATCGTGCGCGGGTGTGAGCGCGGTCCGGGTCGCGCCGAAGTCCACGGTCTCCGGCCGTACGGAATTGCGCGTCGTGCCGGCGATGATGGCCGCGCCGGCCGCGCCGACGACGGCAAGAATGACGAGGGTGGTGCGAGACATCGGTTCACTCCGGTTGCGGGTGAAATCGGATACGTGGGTCCGAATTTCAGCCGTTCGGCGTGAAGACAGCTTCAAGTATTGATGAAGACTTCTTCAGCGGCTATCCGGCCGCCCCGGCTTTCACCTCATCCCAGAGTTTGTCGAGCTCCGCCAGGCCGGCGGAACTCATATCCATACCGCGCTTCTCCGCCAGCTCCTCGACCTGCTGAAAACGCCGGACGAATTTCGACGTCGCGTCGCGCAGCGCGATGCTGGGGTGAATCCCGGCTTTGCGCGCCACGTTCACCGCCGCGAAGAGCACGTCGCCGATCTCGCCTGACGGATTTTCCCTCGTCTCGGCGACCTCTTCCTCCAGTTTATCAAGAGGACCGGCGACGCCGGGCCAGTCGAACCCGACCGACGCCGCGCGCTCCTGGAAGCGATAGGCCCGCTCCAGCTCCGGCATCCCGCCGGGGAGGCGCCCAAGGACGCTGACGCGCTCGCCGCGCTTCTCCGCCTCCTGCTTTCGACTTTCCGCCTTCTGTTTTTCCCAGTCGGGCTTGGCACCGCCTTCGTACAGGTGCGGATGGCGCCCTTTCATTTTCGCGACCAGCTGATCCGAAACGTCCTTCAGCGTAAAGGCGCCGCGCTCCTCGGCCAGGACGATCTGAAAGGCGCAGTGCAGGAAGATGTCGCCGAGCTCGGCGGCGGCTTTTGGCTCGTCGTTTTCGTCCTGCGCCTCCTCGAACTCGGCCAGCTCCTCGCGCAGGTACGGCCGCAGGGTATCGAGGGTCAGCGCGCGGTCAAAATCGCACCGTTTCCGGAGGTCACGGACGAGTTCCAGAATGTCGCCAAACCCCGAATCGCCTTGCATTTAGCCCTCCTGCCGGGTACGCTACGCTGGTTTGCCGCCAGCCGCAAACTACAGGGTCTACAGTCGACGGTTGACGGTCGACAGCAGACCCAATCGGGAAAAAGTGCTTGCCGTGAACCGTCAACCGTTGGTCGCTCTTCCCGATCGGACCTGGGTCGAAATCGACCTTTCGGCGCTATGCGAGAACGCCCGCGTTATCGCCCAGCGTGCGGGGCGCGCCCGTCTCCTGCCCATGGTCAAAGCGAATGCCTACGGCCTCGGTGCGGTGCCGGTCGCGCGCGCCCTGGAAGCGCTCGACCCATGGGGATTTGGTGTAGCGACGGCCGACGAAGGCCGCGAGCTGCGTGATGCGGGCGTCGTGCGCCACATCCTCGTGGTTCAGCCGACGCTCCCGATGCTCGAGTCCTGCGCCAAGAACGGACTGACCCCGGTACTTGGGAGTGCCGCCGACATCCGGGCCTGGCTGGGTCTCACGACCCTGCCA
>DASXPG010000065.1:0-17284 GCA_036493755.1 Gemmatimonadales bacterium | reverse complement strand
AGAAGCTGCGCAAGAACACCCGCGCGATCTTCATCGAATCGCCGACCAACCCCGTCATGCGGGTGCTCGACGTCAACTGGCTGAGCATCCTGACCAAGGAACGCGGCATCCCGCTCCTGGTCGACAGCTCCCTCGGCTCACCGATCAACTTTCGCCCGCTCGAGCATGGCGCCGACGTGGTGATCCATTCGGGCACCAAGTATCTGAACGGGCACAGCGACGTCATCGCCGGAGCCGTCGCGGGGACCGAGGTCTTCGTCGACGAAGTGCGCAATCGCATGCGCATCTGGGGCCAATCGATCGATCCGCACCCGGCCTGGCTGATCGAGCGCGGCATGAAGACCCTGGTGGTACGGGTTGAGCGGCAGAACCGCAGCGCCCTGGAAGTGGCGCAGTGGCTGGAGAAACAGCCCAAGGTGCGGCGGGTGCACTATCCCGGCCTCGTTTCGCATCCCGACTACGAGCTGGCCAAGGGCTCGATGGACGGCTTCGGCGGCATGGTCGGCATCGAGCTGGCCGGCGGCCCGCGCTCGGCCGAGCGCTGCCTCAAGGCCCTCAAGATCATCAGCCATGCGCCCAGCTTCGGCGGGGTCGAAAGCCTGGTCTCGGAACCCCGCTTCACCTCGCACGCGTCGATGACCGCCGAGCAGCGAGCGGCGTCCGGGATCCCCGATGGCTTCCTGCGTCTCTCGGTGGGACTCGAGGATGCCGAGGACCTGATCTCGGATTTGGCGCGGGGCTTGGCCGCGTCCTAGATTTGCGCCGTGATCAAGTTCACGGGTGTCACGAAGGATTATCCCAAGACCGGTGCGGCGCTCAAGAACGTCTCGTTCCACGTCCGCAAAGGTGAATTCGCTTTCCTCACCGGCCACAGCGGAGCCGGCAAGTCCACCGCCCTCAAGCTGACCTATCTCTCCGAGCGCCCCGACCAGGGGGAAGTTCGAGTTTCCGGTTTCTCGACGTCGCGCGTCACCGGCCGCGAAGTCCCGTTGCTGCGGCGGCGACTGGGCATCGTCTTCCAGGACTTCCGCCTCCTCGACGACCGCACCGCCGAAGAAAATGTGGCCTTTGCGCTGGAGGTCACCGGCACCCGCCGCTCGGTCATCGGCCCCAAGGTCACGAGGGTGCTGACCCAGGTGGGGCTGGCCGGCAAAGCCGGCCAGTACCCGAAGGAGTTGTCCGGCGGCGAGCAGCAGCGCGTTGCGATTGCGCGCGCGCTGGTCAACGATCCGCTGGTGCTGCTGGCCGACGAGCCCACCGGCAACCTGGATGAGCGCGCCACCCGCGGAGTCTTTCAACTGCTGCGCGACATCAACGCCTCGGGGACGGCGGTGCTGATGGCGACCCACGATCTCGATCTGGTGAAGAGCCTCGGCGGCGCGCACCTGGTCGAGCTGCAGCACGGCAGCGTGGTGTTCGATTCCGCCGAAGAAGCCGGTGAAACGGAGACCGCGGCCTCGTGACCCTGGTCCTGCGCGAAACGCTCAATGCCTTCCGGCGCGCGCCGCTCCTCTCGGCGCTGTCGATCACCACGATTGCGTTCTCGCTCTTCGTCTTCGGACTCTTCGCCCTGGTCGCGGTGAATCTGCACTACGCGATGGGGAGCGTCGCCGAACGGGTGGAAATCGTCGCGTACCTCAAGCGTGGCACGCCGATCGAGACGCTGACCCAGGCCATGTCCGACATCGCCGCCATACCGCAGGTCGAATCGGTGAAGCACGTCACCGAGGACCAGGCGCTGGCCCGCGCTCGCCAGGAGCTGCGCGAGTTCCAGGACATCTTCCAGGCGCTGGAGGCCAACCCGCTCCCCGCGTCCCTCGAAATCCGGCTCAAGCCACAATTCCGCGACGCGCAGAGCGCCGCGGCCGTCGCCGACATGCTGAGCAAGGGGTTCCCCTTCATCGACGACGTGCGCTACGGCCGTGACTGGGTCGAGAAACTCGACCGGTTGCGCAACATTGCGGGCGCGGTGGGATTCGTGATCGGCGCGGCGTTCGCGATGGTGTCGATGATCATCATCGGCACGACGATTCGCATGGCGGTGCTCCAGCGGACCAACGAGATCGCCATCATGCGCCTGGTCGGCGCCACCGACGGTTTCATCCGGCTTCCCTTTCTTCTCGAGGGACTGCTCAAGGGTCTGATCGGCGGTTTGGGCGCGCTCTTCCTGGCCTGGTGCGTCTACGCCTTGATCGACAACAACCTCAATTTCAGCGCCATGTTCTTTACTACTGCCGAAGCGCTCGTCGGCGTCGCAGCGGGAGGCGTGATCGGCCTGGTCGGGAGTCTGTTCAGCGTCGGCCGGCACCTGCGGTCCGTTTGAACGGGGACCGGGGAACGGGGAACGGAAGTGCCTCCCAAGTGCGTCGATGGGCACTGGCTTTGGTCATCGCGTTCCTCGTTCCCCCGTTCCCCCGTCTCTACGCCCAGGACACCACGCTCGAACGCTCGCAGGAACGCCTCAACGAAATCCGGCGCGAGCGCCAGCAGCTCCAGGACGACATGGACCGGCTGCGGGGGCGCGTCCATTCGCTCTCCAGCGAGCTGAACAACATCGAGGAGCAGGTGGCGCTTTCGGGGCGGGCCGTGGGCGAGCTCGATCTCCAGGTCACCCGGATGGGGTCGCGGATCGACAGCACCACGACCGATCTCATCCTCACTGAGGACGGCCTGGCCGAGCAGCGAGCCCGGCTCCAGCATCGCCTCACCGAAATCACCAAGCGCGGCTCGCTTTACACCTTCCAGGTGCTTCTCGCCGCAGAATCGTTCGGCGATCTGGTGTCGCGCTACAAGTACCTGTACCTGATCAGCCGGCAGGACCGGCAGCTGCTCAACAATGTCGCGGCGCTGCGCGATACCGTCGCCTCTCGCCGTGACGGACTGCTGAACCTGCGGTCCACCCTGGCCAACCGCCGCGACGAGCGGGCGCAGGAAAACGAGCGGCTTCAGGATCTCCAGCATCAACGCCAGCGCAGCCTTCACGATTCGCAGCGCGAGCAGGCCCGCGACCAGGCGCGGCTCCAGCAGCTGGCTCGCGACGAGGCCCGGCTGGTGGACCTGATCGCCGCGATCGACCGCCGGCGCAGGGCGGCTGAAGCCGCCGCCGCGGCCGCCGCGGCTCGCGCCGCACCCGGCCGCGCTCCTGCGCCCGCCGCGACATCGAGGCTTCGCACGTCCGATCTGGGCCAGCTCGATTGGCCGGTGAACGGTGACATCGTCTACAGCTTCGGGCGGCAGGCGGGTCCGGGAAATACCACGATCCGCTGGAATGGTATCGGCATCGCGGCGCCGGTCGGCACCGCGGTCCACTCGGTCGAGGCCGGCACGGTATCGGCGGTGACCCAGGCGGGGACATACGGTCTGTGCGTGATTCTCGACCACGATGCCGGCTTTTACAGCCTGTATTGCCAGCTTCAATCAGCCGACGTGCGCACCGGACAACAGATCGCCCGCGGCGCCCTGATTGGACGCAGCGGCGGCGCCAATTCCGACGAGGGTCCGCACCTCCATTTCGAGATCCGCGGCGACGGCGGCAAGCAGGCCCTGGATCCGGTGCAATGGCTGCGGAGACGCCATTGAGCGCCGAAGTCGTGAAGGTCTGTGAAACCTGCGGCCGCTTCCGCCGCTACGATCCCGCGGACGCGTACTGCATTGTCTGCGGCTACGACACCCTGGCATCGCAGTGCAGCTGCGGACGCACCCTCGAGTACGCCATGGAGGAACCCGAGGATGGCGGCCTGCATTGCCCGAAGTGCGGGCGGGACTGGCGAAGCGCGGCGATAGAGGGCTGAACGCAGTCGGGGAAACACTGGGGTTGCGTTTCCGCGTTTCGACCGGCAGAATTCGAAAATGACAGACGAAGCGCTGCTCACGTTGCGCCAGCTGGCCGAAGAGCTGGAGATTCCCGAGAGCACTGCCCGTTATTACCGCGACGCCTTCCTCGATCACATCCCGTCAGTCGGAACCGGACGCCGCCGCCGCTATCCGCCAGAGGCGGTTGCGGTCCTGCGCTCCATTGCGACGTCGTACAGCGCGGGCCGTTCGCGGACCGAAATCATCGCCGGAATCCACGGTGGCCCGGGCGCGAGCACAACGTCGGTGAGAGTCACGGCGCCCGAGGCCCAGCAGCGCACTGTCCCCCTCGATGACGTCACCAACCTCGATCTTCTCGCCGCAATTCTGGATGGCGAACGGGATCAGCGCGACGCACTCTGGCAGATGGCGAAAGAAATCGTCCGGCTCACCGAAGTGCTGGCCAGCCAGGATAAGGTGATTTCCGAAATTGCGGATCAGGCAGGAGTATCACTGGGAACGCCGGCCCCGGTGGCACAGCTCAAGAACAGTTCACAGACGCAACAGACGCACCAGGAAGACCGCGCTCAGCCGCCGCAGTCGGCGCCGTTCCTTTCTCACGAGATATCTCCACCTCCTGCGCTCACGCCATCATTCCTTTCCGGTCCGCCGGCGCCGTTTGCCGAGCGGGTTTCCGCTTCCTCTCACATCGTCGACGCGCATGTCGTCGAGCACGGCAATGAGGTCGAAGTCGAGCCGCTGCCGCGCTTTTCCGCATCCGGCGACGTGGACAAGCTGCGTGCCGAGCTGGAGACTGAGCGGGCTCTGGTGGAGAAGCTGCGCGAGGGCAAGCTTCAGCTCGAGCATCGCGCCGCCGATGCCGAGGCCGCGCTCGAGGATCGCAAGGGCCGCCGCTCGTCGATGATCCGCCGCATCCTGGGATCTGAACCGGAGAAGTGAGCCCCAACCGCAAGAAGATGGGCGCGCCGTCCCCGGCCGCTCCAGCTCAACCAACAGCCGCGCTCCCAGTTCACCAGGGCGGCATCCTGCCGCGCGGCCGCATTCCCACTGTCGGGGTGCGCGAGATCGTCGCCGCGATCCACCGCCGCCGCGAGCGCCGGCGCGAATCGGCGGCCGAGCTGTCGGTGGCGATCGGCCAGCTGGGCTCCGCCGTCGAGCAGCACCTCGCCCGCATCGCCGAGCTGCGACAAGTCGTCGAGAAGCAGGGCGGCGACCTCTCGCAGCTGCAGTTCTACGACAACGCCATGGCCCGGCTCCGGGCCGAGCTGCGCGCCGCCGAGCGCAGCCTCGCCGAAGCATTCAGCGTCGCCGCAAAAAGCTGACCCGCCGTACCCGCGCGCGGCGCGCCAAGAAGGCGGCGCCACCGCGGATCCGGCCATCGCGCCACGACGATGTCGTGGGCGCGCACATTTCGACCCAGGGCGGCGTCTTCAATGCTCCGGCCCGCGGCGCGCGGATCGGCGCCACCGCCATCCAGATCTTCACCAAGACGCCTAACCAGTGGCGCGAGCCGGCTCTTGCTCCGGACACCGCCTCCCGCTTCCAGGCCGAGCTGGCGAAATGGCGCATCCGCGCCGTGACCAGCCACGACTCGTACCTCATCAACCTGGCATCGCCCGACCCCGCGATGCGCCGCCGCTCCGAAGCCTCCTTCACCGCCGAATTGGCCCGCTGCGAGCTGCTCGGCGTTCCCTGGGTGGTTTCGCACCCGGGCAACTACCTGGACGACCGCGCCGCCGGCCTGCGGCGCAACGCCGAGTCTTACGCGCGCTGCCTGGCCAACGTGCCGGGCCGCGTCCGCGTAGCAATTGAGACCACGGCTGGCTGCGGGACGGTCCTCGGCTCGACGTTCGAAGAGCTGCGCGAGCTGATCGATCTGATGCCGGAAGACGCACGGCGGCGCGTCGCCATCTGCGCCGACACCTGCCATCTGCACGTCGCCGGTTACGACCTGGTCGACGACTTCGACCGGGTCTGGCGCGACTTCGACCGGATCCTCGGAATGGAGATGCTGGTGGCGATGCACCTCAACGACGCCAAGGCGGCGCGGGGGAGCAAGCTGGACCGGCACCAGCTCCTGGGCGAGGGGCAGATCGGCCGCGAAGCCTTCCGGCGGATCATGACGGAGCCCCGGTTCGCCCGGGCCATCAAGCTGCTGGAAACGCCGAAGGGTGAAGATCTTGTGACGAATGACCGGCGGATGGTAAGACGGCTGCGGCGCTGGGCCGCGGGGAACCCGGGCACGAAAACAGAGGTATAGGCTACATTACCGTTATGCAGGGCCGTTATCGCTCCTTCGTCCGGCGCTTTGCGCTGGTGTTGGCCACCGCTCAACTCGTGGCCTACGCCGCCGCGCCCGTGCTCGAAGGAATGACGGAGCATGCCGTAGGACAGGCGGCCATCCACAACGGCCACAAGTGCAGCACCGTCATCCTGCATGACACGTCGACCTGCCTCGCCTGCCAGCTGCTGACGATCGCAGCCGAGCGGCCTGAGCAGGCATCATTGCCGGTCTTCAGCGATGGCCGGGCCACACTGGTCGAGCTCGCTGCTTCCTCCGCACCACGCGCACCGCCTCTCCGGGTCCACACCCGGGCTCCTCCCATCACCCTCGGCTGAACCTCGCCGGCGCACGCGCCGGGAGTCGTTCTCGTCGAGGTCTTCTTTTTTCACGAACGAAGCAGGAATCGCGCCCCGGGCCCGAAGTGGGTCCACGTCGCGGAGGCTGGATGCACCGCTGTAAGCAGTTTGCCATCACACTGGGACTTCTCGCCGCGCCGCTCGCACGGGCATCCGCCCAGGGCGCGCCGGCGCCGGGGATGCTGCTGCTCACCCGCCGGCAGGCGGTGGACTCGGCGCTGGCCAACAATCCGCAGCTGCGCGTCGCCACCACCCAGATCGCCCAGGCCCGCGCGCGGGTCACCGAGGCCACGGCCTTCCCTGACCCGACCCTCTCGGCCGACTACGGCGGTCTGACCAGCCCGACGGCTTTCGGCTCGAACACCGGCAGCGACGTTGGCGTGGGACTCACGGTTCCGTTCCTCACCAAGTTCCGGCTGCGCGACATCGTCAGCAGCGCCGACCTGCATTCGGCCCAGTTCAACCTGGTACAGCTGCAGCAGCAGACGGCGAGCCAGACGGTCCAGGCGTACGACGCCCTGCTCGTCGCCGAGCGCCATCACGCCGACCTGCTCCAGACCGATTCGCTGGCGGCCGATTTCTTCCACAAGACGCAGGTCCGCTACCAGAATGGCGCGGCGGCGCGGCTCGACGTCATCAAGGCGCAGGTGGATCTGTCGCAGGTCGAGAACGATCTCATCGCCAACGAGCGGGAGCGGGCCAACGCGCGAGCCGGGCTCAACCGGCTGATGGGCCGGATGCTGGGCTCGGCAATCGATGCCGCCGACAGTCTCGCCGTGCCGGCCGACCTTCCCCAGCTCGACGCATTGACCCTCGCCGCGCACGATGCTCGGCCGGAGCTGCGCGCGGCGGCCGGCCAGCGGCGCGGCGCCTCGGCCTCGACCTCGCTGGCGCGCGAATTCTGGCTCCCCGACCTGAGCCTCGGAGTCACGAAAAACACCGCGCAGGGGACCGCGTCGTCGTACACCACCGGGATCGGCTTCACCGTCCCGCTCTTTTTCTGGAATCACAGCCGCGGCGAAGTCGCCGAGGCGAGGTGGCACGAGCGCGAGCTCGAAGCCTCGTACCGCGATCTCGAGGCACAGGTGGACCTCGACGTTCGCACCACGTATGCCACCGCGTCGACGGCGCTGCGTCAGGCCGCCTTCCTGCGCGACCAGGTGCTGCCCGAGGCGCGCGAGGCCTATCGCATCGCGTCGGTGAGCTACGGACTGGGAGGATCGTCGGCGCTGGACGTGCTCGACGCCCGCCGGACCCTGGTCGACGCCCAGAACCAGTTTGCAGAAGCGTTAGGCGCCGCGAACGACGCGCGCGCCGACCTGGAGCGCGCGGTGGGAACCCCACTCGACGCTCCGGCACTCGGAGGATCGCATGACCGGTAAGAGCCGCGCGCGCCTGTGCGTCGCGACCATCGCCCTCGCCCTTGCCGGCTGCAAGGGACATCCTCCGGCCAGCGCCGCCGAGGCGGCCGATTCGACGCCGCAGCTCACGCCGGCCCAGCAGGCGCGTCTTCACACCGTGACGCTGGCGGCGGTGCCCTTCAAGCCGACGGTGGACATCACCGGCACCGTCGCCTTCAACGGCGAGCGCAGCACCCAGGTGCTCGCGCCGATTTCCGGAACGGTCCTGCGGATCGTCGCCGACGTCGGCACCCACGTGCATGCCGGCGACCCGCTCGCGCTGGTCAGCTCCCCCGACTTCGCCGCCAATCTGTCGGCGCTGCGACGGGCCCAGACGTCGTGGGTCAATGCCCAGCGGATCGCCACCCGCGATTCGGCCCTCTTCGCGAATGACGCATTGGCGCGCCAGGAGCTGGAGCAGGCGCAGACCGACGCCGCCAGCGCCGCCGCCGATCGCGACGCCGCCCTCGAGGCGCTGCGCGCCATCGGCACCGACTCGTCGGCACTCAAGGCCATCGAGCAGGGCCGCCCCGTGCCGCCGCAGCAGGGCGTGATTCGCGCGCCGCTGAGCGGCACCGTCGTCGAGCGGCTGCTCAATCCCGGCCAGCTCATCCAGGCCGGCGGCACCCCCGCTTTCACCATCGCCGACATGTCCACGGTGTGGGTGATCGGCAACGTGTTCGAGAGCGAGCTGGGCGACGTCGCCATCGGCGATGCGGCGCAGATCCGCCTGACGAGCGGTGACCGGGTTTTCAACGGCAACGTGACCTACGTCGGCGCGCTGGTCGACCCCGACACCCGCGCCACCGCGGTCCGTATCGTGACGCCGAATCCCGGCGAGTTCCTCAAGAAGGACATGTTCGTCCGCGTGACGGTGGTCTCGCATCGCGCCCGCTCCGGTCTGCTGGTGCCGGCGCCCGCGGTCATGCGCGACCAGAACAATCTCCCCTTCGTCTTTCTCCAGGCCGGCGCCGGCTCGTATACCCGAAAGCTCGTGACCCTGGGATCGCACGTCGGGGACCAGTACGAGATCACCAGCGGCCTCAAGGCGGGTGACCGGGTCATCGCCGAGGGCGCGCTCTTTCTCCAGTTCCAGGAAAGCCAGTGAGCGACAGCGAGCGGTCGGCCGAGCACACCGCCGGGTCAGCCTCATTCATCAACTCGATCGTCGCCGCGTCGTTGCGGCAGCGATTCCTGGTCGGATTGATCATCGTGGTGCTGGTCGGTGCGGGGATGTGGTCGCTGAAGCGGCTGCCGGTTGACGCCTACCCCGACCTCTCGCCGCCGATGGTCGAAATCACGACACAGTGGCCGGGACACGCCGCCGAAGAGGTCGAGCGGCTGGTCACGGTGCCGATCGAAGTGGCGATGAACGGCATCCCGAAGATGAAGGTGATCCGGTCGATCTCGCTCTACGGCCTCTCCGACATCCGGATGACCTTCGAGGACAAGACCGACAACTACTTCGCCCGCCAGCAGGTCTTCGAGAAGATTCCGGACGCCGACCTTCCCAGTGGCATCAGCCCCGATGTCGATCCGCTCTTTTCGCCGTCGGGCCTGGTCTATCGCTACGTCCTCCAGAGCCCGGACCGCACCGCGCAGGACCTCAAGATCATCAACGACTGGGTGATCGTCCGGCAGTACAAGGCGGTCTCGGGGGTGGCCGACGATTCGCCGCTGGGCGGCGAGACGATGGAATACCAGGTGATCATCGACCCGACCCGCCTCGCCGGCGCGGGACTCGCGGTGTCGGACGTGGTGAACGCCCTGTCGGCGAACAACTCGAACGCCGGCGGTGGCTTCTACTCCGAGGGCGGGCAGTTCTACTACGTCCGCGGGCTCGGCCGCATTTCCACCCTCGACGACATCGGCAACACCGTCCTGGCGAGCCGGCACGGCACGCCGATCCTGGTAAAAGACGTCGGCCAGGTGATGACGGGCAGCGCTCCACGACTCGGCCAGTTCGGCTTCAACAGCACCAACGACGCCGTCGAGGGCGTGGTGCTGCTGCGCCGAGGCGAACAGGCCCAGGTGGTGCTGCAAGGCGTGGAAGCGAAGACGCGGGAGCTGAACGAGCACATCCTGCCAAAGGATGTGAAGATCGTCCCCTTCTACGATCGCAGCGATCTGGTCGCGCTCACCACGACCACGGTGAAGGACAACCTGCTGCGCGGCATCGTGCTGGTGGTCGTCATCCTGGTCTTCTTCCTCTACGACATACGCTCCGGCCTGATCGTGGCGGCCGTGATTCCGCTGTCGCTCCTCTTCGCCTTCATCTGCCTCGACCTGCGCCACATTCCGGCCAACCTGCTTTCGATCGGCGCGATCGACTTCGGCATCCTGGTCGACGGCACGGTCGTCATGGTGGAGAACATCCACCGACAACTTGCCTTGCGGCACGGCCAGGAATATCGCGTCCGCGACGTCATCGTTTCGGCGGCGGCCGAGGTGGACCGGCCGATCTTCTACGCCGTCGCCGTCATCGCGGCGGGCTTCCTGCCGATCTACGTGCTCCAGGGTCCGTCGGGCGAGCTCTTCTCGCCCATGGCCGACACCATGATCTTCGCGCTGGTCGGCTCGCTGATTCTCACGCTGACGGTGATCCCGGTGCTCTGCTCGTGGGTGCTCGCCGGCGGCGTGCGCGAGCGGCGCAATGCGGTTTTCGAATGGATCAAGGCGCATTACCAGCGCTGGCTCGACCGGGCCCTCGAAAAGCCCTGGCTCACGGTGTGGATTTCGGTGGCGCTCTTTGCCGTATCGGTGGTGCTGCTGATGAGCGTGGGCGGCGAGTTCATGCCCAAGCTCGACGAAGGCGCGCTCTGGGTCCGCTCCACGATGCCGTACACCATCTCCTTCGAGGAGTCGTCGCGGATCGTTCCGCAGATCCGCGACATCATCCGCTCATTCCCCGAAGTGACGGTGGTGGCCGACGAACATGGCCGCCCCGACGACGGCACCGACCCGACCGGTTTCTTCAACGCCGAGTTCTACGTCGGGCTCAAGCCGTACGGCCAGTGGGGCGGCTCGATTCGCACCAAGCCGCAGCTGATCGCGGCGATCGACAAGAAGCTCGAACAATTCCCCGGGATCATCTTCAACTACACGCAGCCCGCGGAAGACGCCGTCAACGAGGCCGAAACGGGACTCAAGAGCTCGCTCGACGTGAAGGTGTTCGGGCGCGACCTCGACACCCTTCAGATGCTGGGCCAGCGGGTGCGTCACGTTCTCGACAGCGTGCCGGGGATCGACCAGATCACGCTGGTCCAGGAGCTGGGCCAGCCGAGCCTGGCGATCACGGTGGATCGCGCACGCATCGCGCGCTACGGGCTGAACGTCGACGACGTCAATGGCCTGATCAACGCGGCGGTGGGTGGCGTCGCGGCGACCCAGGTCGTTCAGGGTGAGCGGCTCTTCGACCTGGTGGTGCGCCTCGATCCGCGTTTCCGGCAGAGTCCGGAGGCGATCGGCAGCATCCTCATCGCGACGCCGGGAGGCCAGCAGGTCCCGCTGCGCGAGCTGGCCAGCATCCAGGTCCAGAGCAGCGCGTCGTTCATCTACCGGCAGGACAACGCGCGGTTCATCGGCGTGCAGTACTCGGTGGAAGGGCGGGACCTCGCCGGCGCGGTGCAGGATGCGCAGCGGCGCGTCGCCGCGAGAGTGCCCATGCCGCCGGGCTATCGCGTGGCGTGGGGCGGCGAGTACCAGGACTACGAGGCGTCACGGGTGCAGCTCCGGGTCATCGTTCCGGCGACGCTCTTCCTGATTTTCCTGCTGCTCTTCGTGCTCTACTCGAACTTCAAGTTCCCGGTGATCACCGTGGCCGGCGTGGTGTTGTCGGCACCGCTGGGCGGGGCGCTGGCGCTCTGGCTGACGCATACACCCTTCTCGGTGTCGTCGGGCATCGGATTCCTGGCGCTCTTCGGCGTGTCGGTACAGACCGCCGTGGTCTATATCTCCTACGCCAACGAATTGCGGCAGGGAGGGATGGGGATCGTCGCGGCGACGCGCGAAGCGGCGCTGCTGCGCCTGCGGCCCATCATGATGACGGCGCTGGTGGCGGCCCTGGGTCTCCTCCCCGCGGCACTGGCGACGGGCGTAGGCTCGGACTCGCAGAAACCGTTCGCGATGGTCATCGTCGGCGGGCTCTTCTCGCGCCTCCTCATCAGCATCTTCTTGATGCCGGTGCTCTACGGCCTGGTGGCGCGGCCGGGCGACCGCCTCGAGGTCTGATCGAAACGCGCACTTGGTGACGCCGGTCATGCGCCTGGCCCGCCTCGGACGATAGATTCCACCATGCGACGTTTCGGGATTCCGGTGCTGGCCTGGGGCGCGGTGGTGCTGCTCGCCGCCGCGTGCAAAGAGTCGACGGTGAGCGAGTGCATCCAGTCGAACGCCACCGCGTACGCCGTGCATCTTCCCGGCGACACCGGCGCGACCTTCAACTGGCCGATGTCCTTCCAGCCGGTCCGCTACTATGCCGACCCGACGGGCGCCCTGCCGGCCAACGTGGACAGCGGGCTCACCCTCTGGACCAATGCCTTCCGCTGCAACGAGCTGGCGCTCCAGCGGACGACCGACTCGACCCAGGCCGATGTGATCATCCGCAACCCGGCCTTCCTGCCGCCCGCGGTGGGGATTGCCGAGCTGCACGCCGACTCGACCACCGCCTGCACCGGCAAGACCGTGGTCTTCGTGGACAGCAGCACCACGCCGCCCCAGCTCACCCGGCCGATCCGGTCCTACGTCTCACCGTTAGGCACCGACAGCGCGGCGACCAATTCCTGCTATCATTTCGTGACGGCGCACGAGATCGGCCACACCCTGGGACTCTTCGCCCACAGCCCCAATGCCGCCGACCTCATGTACCAGACGCCGCAGCGGCCAGGCCTCAGCATCAACGACAAGCTCACCGTCCAGCTGCTCTACCACCTTTCCCACGTCGGCATCGTCCCGCAGCCCCGGTGAGCCGGCGCGTCGTCACCGAAGCCGACATCCGCTCGGCGGGTCCGAGCCGGTCGGTCGACGTGTCGGGCGCGGTGGTGACGCCCTCAGCGAGGGATCTGGCGAAGCAGCTGGGTGTTGCGCTGACCAACAGTGAGCAGACGGGCCGGCGGGCAGGCGGGCAGGAAGGCGGGAAGTCAGCCGACCAATCACTGCCCGTCCGCCCGTCTGCCCGTCTGCCCGTCTGCCTTGGTTCCGACCACGGCGGCTTCCCGATGAAGGAAGCCCTGAAGAAAACGTTGGGCGAGCTGGGATTCGAGGTAATCGACGCCGGCACCACATCGAGCGAGGCCGTAGACTATCCCGACTTCGCGGTGGCGGTGGCGCGCGCGGTGGCGGATGGAAAAGCCTGGCGCGGGATCATGGTGGACGGCGCCGGCATCGGCAGCTCGATGGCGGCGAACAAGGTGAAGGGCGTGCGCGCGGCGCTCTGCTACGACATCACCACCGCCTCGAATGCGCGCGAGCATAACGACGCCAACGTGCTGACGCTCGGCGGAACGCTCATCGGCCAGCGCCTGGCCGGCGACATCGTGAAGACCTTCCTGACGACCGACTTCGGCGGCGGACGCCACCAGTCTCGGGTCGACAAGATCAACGCGCTCGATCGGGCCGGGCACTCGTGAGCCGCCTAACGCCCTCGCTCGCCACCTTGTTCATCTCAGGGTGGACGCTCTTCGGCCAGAGAGGAGCCGAAGCTCAGAGTTGCACACTGGCCGGCCCGCCAGTCGAGGCCGCCTGGTCGCGGAGTATTGCGACGGCGCCCGACGTAGCTGCGGCGCCCCTGCGGCTGGTGGCCGACGTCCCGATGCCCGGCACGGCGACGCGCTTCGACTACCAGAGCCTCGATCCGAACTCGGGCCGGCTCTATATCTCGCACATGAACGCCGGGCAGCTCGTGGTATTCGACACGCGCACCCAGCGCGTTCTCGCGAACCTCGATGGCTTCCCGCGGGTGACCGGCGTGCTGATGGTGCCGGCCGAAGGGCGTGCCTATGCCTCGGCGACAGGAAACCACGAAGTCGTGGTCGTCGAGGATTCGTCATTGCGCATCGTCGCGCACGTCCCCGGTCCCACTTTCCCCGATGGGATTGCATATGCGCCCGACGAGCGCCGGGTGTTCGTATCGGATGAATCGGGGGCACGCGAGTTCGTCATCGACGCCCGCACCCACCGGCCAATCACGATGATTCCGCTGGGCGGCGAAGCCGGCAACTCGCAGTACGACGCCGGATCTCACTGCATCATCGTCGCGATCCAGACGCTCAATCAACTCGCGATCATCGACCCAGGGTCCGCACAGATCGTGCGACGCGTGACGGTCGCCGATGCGGTCCGGCATCCCCACGGCATCTACATCGACGCACCGCACCGCATGGCGTTCATCGCCGGCGAAGGAAGCGCCAGCGTCGGCGTGCTGGATCTGCGCACCCTCCAGCTCACCAGCGTGGTGCCGGTGGGTGAAGACCCGGACGTGCTCGCGTTCGATCCCTTGCTCGGCCGTCTCTATGTGGCCGCGGAGTCGGGCGTGGTGGGTGTGTTTGCCGAGGAGGGCACGACGCTGCGCGCGCTGGGCAGCGTTACCCTGCCGCACGCGCATACGGTGTCGGTCGATCCCGTCTCACATCGCGTATACCTCCCGCTCCAGAACCTGGATGGCAAGCCGGTTCTGCGGATCATGGAGGGCTCCCGACGCTGACTCAGGGCGGCAGCAGCGGCGCCACCGGCGCCGCCATTCCCACCAGCCACTTGAAGAGCCGCTGCTGCCCGTACATCACGTCCAGCGCTGCTAACGCTTGCTCCGGCGACAGCGCGAGCGTCGCCGCCGGAACGACGGCGGGACCACTGGTGGTGGTGCTGTTGGTGACCTGCGCGACCGGCACGGTATCGGCGCTCAGGTCGAGGTCCCAGGCCGGCAGCAGGCAGTAGGTGAAGATATTGCCGGTCATCCGCACGCTGTGGGGCCCGTGGGTCAGCGTGAAATCGGTGGTGTAGTTGCCGTCGTAGAGATCATAGGCGTAGAAGGCGGCGCTGATCCGGATGGTGATGTCGTCGGCGGCGTCGGTGAGCGTGGCGACCATCGTGGTCTGCGAGCTGAACTGGATCATCGAGCGGGTGATCGAATCGGTGAAGCTGAAGCTGTGGCCGTTCTGGCTCGCGGTGCCGGCGAGAATTACGGTGTCGTTGACGACGTGACCGCGCGGCGTGATGAGGTAGTCCACGTTCGTGCTCGCGCCGGTACTGATGAGACCCCGCAGCGATGACGCGGTGCCGGTACTCACGTCGAGCAGATCAAAGTTGCCGATGATCGAAAGCGGAGCGATCGCCACGCCCATGGTGTCGACGGCATAGAGCCGGAAGCGCACTCCGTTCACGGGCCCGCTGGTATCCGAGGTGCGGGTGTAGCTCGCAAAGGGCGGCACCAGCACATAGACATGGCGGCGCAGCGAATCGGCAATCAGAGAGCCACCCGACGCCGGCGCAAAGAGTGGTGCCGCACCTGCCGCGCCCGCAGCGCCCATACCTGCGCCGCACGCTGCGGGAGCGAACGATCCCGCCGGAGCGGACGACGACGCGGGCGCGGCCGCCTGCATGAACTGCCCCAATCCCGCCAGGCTCTGCATCCCCGCTGACGCGAGAGTCGAATCGAGGATGTACATGCTCGCCGAAATTGCGGCGGCATCGGCGAAGGGTGCCTGCACCACCGGCGCCGCTGCATCATGATGACAACCGGCGAGCGCGCACGCGCCGACTACCAGGAGCTTGACCACTCTCCCGGCGACGGCGCGCGCGATGCTCGGCATTGCCCCGCTCACATGTCGATGTTCATTCTGAGCTGGAATGTCCGCGGCCGGCCGAAGACCGCCCCGCTGAAGAACGCGCCCTTCAGCGAGTACTTGAGGTTGAAGATGTTGTCCACGTACAACTGCGGACGCAGAATGGCCCTGCCTGCCGCGAAGGAGTAGCTGGCGCTGCCGTTGAGAATGAAGCTCGGCTTCACCTTGAACTCCTTGTTGAAGTCGAACAACCCCGTCCCCAGAACCCCGGTACTCGCGATCGTAGAATCATAGCCCCCAATTCCCGGCGCGTTCGGCGTGACGCCGTTGGTGAGGCCCGAGCCGTAAATACCTGTCAGGGTCGCCAGCAGTCCCTTCTTGCCGACGGTCAGGCCGGCCGTGGCCGAGAACCGCTGGTCGTGATCCAGATCGAAGGGCTGCGCGGGCGGAGTGGTGGTAAAGAATCCGCCGGTCACTGCCCCATATCCGTACGCATGGTTGAGGGCCACGTTGACGAAGCCGCTCACCGGCCCGCGGGGCCGGATTTCGACGACCCCTTCGAGGCCGGTGATCCGCACGTGATCGATGTTCACGTCAGTAGTAATTGCCGTTCCGGGTATCTGGGTGTCATCGATGCCCGGCGCGCTGCGCTTGTGGTAGGCCGAGAGCTTGGCCACGATGCCGGCCGGAAAGCGATGCGTCATCCCGATTTCGAAGAAGTCGTCACGCTCGGGCAGTGTCGGCGTGGTGACGGTGCCGCCCGCCGAAGCCGCGGTGATGTTGCGCAGGTCCTCGGTATTGGTGGGCACAAACTGCCGACCGTAATAGGCCCAGAGCGTGGTCGCCGGAGACGGAAAGAAACTGATGCGCAGGCGCGGACTCACCTGGCTGGCGTTGGTGCTGGTGGTGGCGCTCAGGGGGTAATTGTGGTTGTCGAAGCGGACACCGGCCCGGATTTCCCACTGCTCGCTCGGCGCGATCTGGGTCTGCGCGTAGACGCCGACGTCGGTGCCGTTGAGCGGCGAGTTGGAAGCCGGCCCCGCGGCGCCGGTCGAATCGAATGACTGAAAGTTTTCCTGGCCGCGGACCAGCGAGGCCAGCACTCCGAATTTGAAGCCGAGCTGCTCGGACATCCGCAGCGCGTAATCGGCCTTGATACCGTAGAGATTGAAGCTGCGCTGTTCGGCGATGTTATAGAGCGTCGTATCGGGCGCAAAGGTGAACGACGGCGAATCGTTCACTCCGGGGACGTAGTTCAGGCTCCCGTGCCGGTAAAAGCCCGAAATGAATGTCTCGGAGCCCGCATGACTGCCGGCAGGCACGCGGTGCGTGTACCCGACGTTGACGAAACCGTTGATATCGGTCTGGCGATCGTTGATGACACCGAATGCCGAGTCAAAAGGTGTCTGGAAGCGCGACCGCGACCAGTTGGCATCCAGGTTCAGGACATCGTGGTCGGTCGCCGAGTAGTTCAGCTTGGCGAATCCGAACAGATCCTCGCCGTGGTTGGAATAGTTCTGGATTGCATGGACGGTCGTGATCGAACCCTCGGCATTGGTGTCCGCAGTGCCCACCACCGGCTCTCGCCGCAAGTCGGTAGCCTGGCGCGTCCCCGAGAAGAAAATGCCCAGCTTGCCGGAGTTGCCGCTGGCG
>DASXPG010000064.1:0-3196 GCA_036493755.1 Gemmatimonadales bacterium | reverse complement strand
GTGCGCAAGGCGCAGCAGCGCGGCGAGGCACCGCACGGCTACGCCGCCGCCATGGAAGCCCTGGTGCTCTGGGTGCGGCACGACATCGCCATCGACAGCATCGGACATGAAGACGGCCCCCGCTACGCGCCGCTGATCATGACGTTCTTCTTCTTCATCCTGATCTGCAACCTGCTGGGACTGCTGCCGTGGGGCTCGACGCCCACCGGCAACCTGGCGGTCACCGGTGCGCTCGGATTGATGGCGTTTTTCGTGATCGAGATCGGCGGCATGCGCAAGCTGGGATTCAAGGGCTACATGGGGACGATCTTCCCGCACATCGATGGGCTGGGGCCCGTCGGCGCGATGTCGCTGTCCATTTTCATGGCTCCGATCGAGATCCTGTCGAAGTTCGTCAAGCCGTTCGCGTTCATGGTCCGTCTCTTCGGCAACATGAGCGCCGGCCATTTCGTGATCCTCACCATGTTCGGGATCGTATTCCTGTTCGGACACTTCGGCCTGGTGAGCTGGGCGCTGGGCGGTACGGCCGCACTGGTGGTGCTGGCGGTGATGCTGCTGGAGCTGCTGGTGGCGGTGCTGCAGGCGTATGTGTTCGCGCTGCTCTGCGCGGTGTTCATCGGGATCATGCAGGAAGGGCACTGACAGCAGGCGGCAGCCAGTAGCCAGTAGCTAGTAGCTAGTAGCCATTCCCCGTCCCCTCGCGCATCCCGCGGTGACGGCACACGACAGCGAATCACGCTGTCGCTGGAGGCTGGGCCCCGGCCCGCTGGCCTCCACCGAAAGACCCCCGTCAGGGAAGAGACGGGTCGTCCGACGAGCGATGCGAACCACAATCGATCTTCCACTGCAACGGAATGACTGACATGCTGCTCCCCATGCTTCTGCAGGACCAGGCCGCCGCGACGGCTTCCTACGGCCAGCTCGGCGCCGGTATCGGCCTCGGACTCGCCGCCATCGGTGCCGGCATCGGCATCGGCCTCATCGGCGGCAACGTCGCCAGCGGTATCGCCCGCCAGCCGGAGGCCACCACCGCGATCCGCGGCGCCGGCATCCTCTTCGCGGCGCTGGTCGAAGGAACGGCGATCATCGCGCTGGTGTTCGCCCTGCTGTTCAAGTTCGTGAAGTGACCTGCACCGGAGTCGCACGATGAACAATCTGCCGGCACCATTCCAGCCGACCCTCGGCCTCTTCATCTGGACGATCGTCGTCTTCGTCCTGCTGCTGATCGTGCTGAGCAAGTACGTCTTCCCGCCGCTGATCCAGATGACGGCGGATCGCGAAGCGGCGATCAAGCAGCAACTCGCCGACGCGGAACGGATGCACGGCGAATCGGCCGCGGCACTGGAGGAGCAGCGTCAGCTGCTCGCCAGCGCCCGCGGTGAAGCGACGGCGATCGTGGCGGAAGCCCGCCAGGCGGCGGAGCGCGAGCGCGCCGCTGCGGTCGAGAAGACCCGCCAGGAGCAGGAAGACGTCTTGCAGCGCGCGCGGCGGGAAATCGACGCCGAGCGCGAGCGTGCCGTGGCGGAAATCCGGCGAGAGGCGGTGGATCTGGCGATATCGGCGGCGGGGAAGGTGGTCGGGCAGCGACTCGATGCCGCGGCCGACCGCCAGATCGTCGAGGATTACATCCAGTCGATCGGCAGCGGACCCCGCGCATGAGGGACGTCACGATCGCGCGGAACTACGCGGAAACGCTGGTCGCGCTGGCCGGCGAGCACGACGCGCTGGAAAAGTGGGGCGGCAGGCTGGACGTTACCGCGGCGGCGATGAGCACGGCCCAGGTGGAAGCGGTGCTGATGTCGCCGCGGGTGGACCGCGACCGGAAAATCGCCTTGATGACCGATGCCCTGCAGGATTACCCGCGCCCGTTTTCGTTGTTCATTGCGGCGGTGATCCGGCGCGGGCGGCAGCAGCTGCTGGGCCAGATCGCCGACGAGTACCATCACCTGGTAGACACCAGGATGAACCGGGTGCGTGCCGGCGTCACCGTGGCGCGGGACGTTGACGCGCTCGCCCGGCAGGTGATCGTGGAGCGGCTGTCAAAGGCGATCGGGAAGAATGTGATTGCCGGATTTACCGTCGATCCGGAGCTCTTCGGCGGCGTGGTCGTGCGCATCGGCGACCGGATTTACGATGGCTCGGTGCGCAAGCGTCTGGGAGTGCTGCGGCACAAGCTGTTGACGGCGTAGTACCAGGCCGGCGGCCGGGCGTCAGCGGCGGCTGAAGACGAACTTGTAGAGCAGTGCGCCGATGGCGACGATCGCAGCGGCCACGGCGCCCAAGCGCCACCGGCGCCGGGCCGTGGTGCGCGGTGGCGCCACGAAGGCCCCGCTGATGACCGCAGGATTTTCCAGCATCCGCACCAGGTCGGCGGCACTTTTCGGCCGGTCGGCCGGCCGCTTCTGCAGCAACTGATCCACCACGTCGGCAAGTGCCCTGGGGACATCGTAACGCCGGCTCCCGATCGGCGGCGGCGTCTGGACCATGTGCGATGCCATCACCTGCTGCGGGGACAGCCCGTGGTACGGTGCGGTGCCCGAAAGCATTTCCCACGCGACAACGCCGAGCGCGTAGAGGTCGGCGCGATGATCGGTGGCCGGATCGCCGGCCGCCTGCTCGGGCGCCATGTATGCCGGCGTGCCGATGGCGATGCCGTGCGCGGTGATCGCCGCGGGCGACCCGCCCGGCGTCACCGACCGGCGGGCCCGCACGTTGCCGCTCGCTGCCGTGAGCGCCTTGGCCACGCCAAAATCGGTGACCACCGCCGAGCCGCCGGTCAGCAGGATGTGGTCGGGCTTGATGTCGCGATGCACCACGTTGTGTCCGTGGGCGTAGGTGAGCGCCCGCCCCACGTCGCGCATCACGGCGACGGTTTCGCGCACCGCGAGCGGTCCGCGGGTGAGGCGAGTGCGCAGCGACTCGCCGTCGATGAAGGGCATGATGAAGTAGGGCAGCCCGTCCATCTCGCCGGCACTGATGACCGGAACGATGTGCGGATGCTGCAGCGCCGCCGACACCAGGATCTCGCGCTTGAATCGGTCGACCGAGACCGACGCCGCGAGTTCCGGCGGCATCAGCTTGACGACCACCTTGCGATTGAGCGCGACATCGTGGGCGACATAGACCGTGGCCATTCCGCCGCCGGTGAGCTCCTGTTCGAGCGTCAGGCCGGGGCCGAGAGCTTGCTGCAATGCGG
>DASXPG010000063.1:0-5225 GCA_036493755.1 Gemmatimonadales bacterium | reverse complement strand
CGACCCCGACCTGCTGGTGCGGACGTCGGGTGAATCGCGGATCTCGAATTTTCTCCTCTGGCAGCTGGCCTACACCGAGCTGTACATCACGCCCGTCCTCTGGCCTGCTTTCAGCCGCCAGAATCTGTACGAGGCGATCATCGACTACCAGGGCCGCGAGCGGCGCTTCGGGCGCGTCTCGGCCTGATCCATGACTCCCAACATGGTGCGGAGGGTCGCTTTTGCGGCCGTCGCCATTCCCGGCGTGATCGCCATCGCCTGGGTGGGTCACTGGATCTTCGCCGTCTTCCTCGGCATCGCGGGAGTCCTCGGCACCCGCGAGCTGTATGATCTGGCCCGCAAGCAGGGCATCGAGCCGCTGGGCCGGCTGGGGCTCGCCGGTGCCGCGCTCGCGCCGCTGGCCACCGCGACCACCCTCTTCACTCGCGGCCTGGCATACGGGCTGATCCAGGACGGCTATCTCTTTCTGCTGTTCGTTCTCGTGGTAATGGCCGTGGCGATCCGCCGGCGCGGTCCCACGGGAAAGCCGTTAGGCGCCGTCGCCGTGACGATCTTCGGCGCGGTCTACGCCTCGTGGCTTCTTTCATTTGCGCTGGTATTGCGGCATCCGCATTGGGATCCGGACCTCAACGATCACCGCGTCGGCATGGCGCTGCTCTTCTTTCCGCTGGTACTGACCTGGGTCGGAGACAGCGCGGCGATGACCGGAGGCCGGGCCTTCGGCGGTGCGAAAATGGCGCCCGTTGTGTCGCCGAACAAGACGTGGGCGGGCGGATTCTCTGGACTCTTCGGCACCATGGCGGTGAGCCTGATTTACGCCGCGGTCGTCTTCCGGGCCGTGGGCGTGTCGGTGAGCCTGGGCGAGGCGCTGGTCCTCGGCGCGGCCATCAGCGTGGCCGGCCAGGTCGGCGACGTCGCCGAATCGCTTTTCAAACGCGAGGTGGGCGTCAAGGATTCCTCGTCGCTGCTGCCGGGCCACGGCGGCGTGCTCGACCGGCTCGATTCGCTTTACTTCGTCCTGCCCATGACCTCGCTGCTGTATCGCGTGACGGGGATCGTCTGACGATCGGCGTCGCGGTGCTCGGCTCGACCGGCTCCATCGGGACCAGCACGCTCAGCGTGCTGTCGCGGCACCAGGAAGAATTCCGGGTGCGCGCGCTGACGGCCTTCGGCAAACGCGAGGAGCTGGAGCAGCAGGTGCGGACGTGGCATCCACCCTTCGTCGGGCTGGTGAGCGCTTCGAGCAACGGCTGGGCGAGCGGTGCCGAGTGCCTCGTCGAAGCCGCGACACGTGAGGACGTCGACATCGTGGTAAATGGCATCGTCGGCGCCGCGGGGCTGGAGGCGACCATCGCCGCGCTGCGCGCCGGGAAGCGGGTAGCGCTGGCGAACAAGGAAACCCTGGTCATGGCCGGCGAGCTGGTTCGCTGCGCGGCGCGCGAGGGGAAGGGCGAGATCATCCCGGTGGACTCCGAGCATTCGGCCGTCTTCCAGTGCCTTGCGGGACAGGCGCGCGATTTCCGGCGCATCATCCTGACGGCGTCGGGCGGGCCTTTCCATAACTGGGACGCGAAGAAGGTGCAGCGGGCCACCGTCGAGCAGGCGCTCAATCATCCGACCTGGAGCATGGGCCGGAAGATCACCATCGACAGCGCGACGCTCGCCAACAAGGCGCTCGAGGTGATCGAGGCGCACTTCCTCTTTGACGCGGGGTACGAGCAGGTCACGGCGATCGTGCACCCCCAGTCGATCATTCATTCGTTCGTGGAATTTGCCGACGGGTCGGTGCTGGCCCAGCTCGGCTTTCCGAACATGGAGCTGCCGATTCTGTATGCCCTGACGTGTCCGAACCGTCTGCCTGACGAGGGCACCGTGCCCTTCGATCCACTCGTCGCCGGATCGCTCACCTTCGAGCCGATCCGCACCGAGGTCTTCCCGGCCTTCGGCCTCGGCGTCGAGGCGGGGAAGACCGGCGGCACGGCGCCGGCGATCTACAACGCGGCCAACGAAGTCGCGGTGGCCGCATTCCTGGGCGGCCGCATCGCCTTCGGACGCATCGCCGAAGTGATCGATGCGGCGTTGAATGCGCATGCCGCGACGCCGGCAGACAGCCTGTACGCGGTACGCGAGGCCGATCGCTGCGCCCGGCGCCGGGCCGAGGCGGCGCTCGCATGAATGTCCTGACGACCGCTGGTGCCTTCGTCCTGGTGCTGGGTGTGCTGATTTTCGTCCACGAGCTGGGCCATTTTCTCGCGGCCAAATCGGTCGGCATCGCGGTGCTGCGCTTCTCGCTCGGCTTCGGTCCCCAGACGCCGCTTCGATTCAAGCGCGGCGAGACCGAGTACTGCGTCTCCTGGGTGCCCTTCGGCGGCTACGTGAAGATGGCGGGGCTCGAGGACGAAGGTCCGGCCCGCGCCCTCGAGGGTCCCGCCTCCGCGGTGCCGGTCCCGCCCGAGCGGACCTTCGACCACAAGTCGGTATGGGCGCGGGCCTACGTGATGCTGGCCGGCGTCACCATGAACGTGATCTTCGCGGTCGCGGTCTACTCCGCCCTGACCTTCAAGTACGGCGTCACCGTGGATCCATCGACCACCATCGGCTCGGTGGACGTGAAGTCGTTACCGATGGGTGCCGGTCCGCTGGAGACGCTGAAGCCTGGCGACCGGATCATCAGGATCAACGGCGATTCGATGACGGGGGCGGCCGCCATCGAGCGCGCCTTCCTTACGTCCACCGAAACCTCTCTGCGCATCGACGTCGCTGGACGGCCGGCGCCGTTGCTGGTCGCGATTCCGCTCTCGGAATCCAACAACCGTGTCGCGGCGCTACGGGCACTCGGTTTCTGGCATGAACCGGTGCTGGGCGATGTGGTCCCGGGCCAGCAGGCTGATTCTGGCGGGCTCAAGACCGGGGACCGCGTCCTGCGGATCAACGGCGACAGCATCCCGGCCTGGGAAGTGATGGTGCAGAGAATCGAGGCGTCCGCGCACGACACCCTGCGCATGACGCTGCGTCGAGGCGGCCAGACCATCGAGGCGAAGGTGATGCCCCGCGTCGAGCTGTCGCCCGACTCAGCCGGTCACCGACGCGAAATGGGCAAGATCGGCGTCGCGCCCTTCTTCCCACATACTCGTTATGGTGTGCTCGGTTCGGTCTCGGAAGGCGCGCGTCTGGCGGCCGACAATGGTGGACTGGTGCTGCTCACGCTCAAGGGACTGCTGACGCTGAAGATCTCGGTCAAGGACCTGGGCGGTCCCGTCGCGATCGGCCGACTCTCGGGCGAAGCCGCGCGCCGGGGCATCGAGACTCTGCTCACCCTCATGGCGTTGCTGTCGATGAACCTGGCGATCCTCAACCTGCTGCCGATTCCGGTGCTCGATGGAGGGCACATTGTCTTTCTCATCGCAGAAGCGGTGAGAGGGAAGCCGGTATCGGTGCAATTGCGGGAGCGGCTGACGACGGTAGGGCTGGTTCTGCTGCTGATGCTGATGGTCCTCGTCACCTGGAATGATGTCGTTCGCTAACTGCTCCGCTTCTTGAAGAGTCGGAAGGCCCATTCAGCCGTCGTACTGAGCGGGCCCCGCGAATTCCCATCCAGCAGCGTGTCCAGTTCATCGGCCAATGCGGACGCGCTGAGATAGCGTTCCTCGCGATCCTTCGCCATGCAGGTCAGGATGATCCGCTCGAAGGGCTTCGATAGCTCGGGCCGTTTCGACCGGGGCGGGGGCGGCGGCTCCTCGACGTGAAGGCGGGCCAGCTCGTACCAGTCCGACGATCGAAATGGGAGATCGCCGGTGGCCGCCCGGTACATGGTGACGCCAAGGGCGTACAGATCGGTGCGGCCGTCGAGCGGCATCCCCCGGGCCTGCTCGGGGCTGATGTAGTGCGGCGTGCCGAGGACCAGCTGTTTGCCGGTGTTGGAGATATAGCCGGCCACAGCGCGGGCGATGCCGAAGTCGGTCAGCACGGCACTCCCGTCGTCCTGGAAAAGGATGTTCGAGGGCTTGATGTCACGGTGGATGACGCCGGTATCGTGGGCAAAAGCCAGAGCCCGGCTGATGTCGCGGGCGGTCCGGACCACCTCGGCCTCGGGAAGAAGCGACTTCTCCTCCAGGACCGCTTCCAGCGATTCCTTGAGCCGGTGCATGGCAAACCAGACGTCTTTGCCCTGCGAGCCGGCGTCCACGATGCGGATGATATTGGGGTGGCGGAGCTGTCCGGCGACCTCGGCTTCGTTGAGGAAGCGGGCCACGAACTGCGTGTCAACAGCGTACTTGGGCTTCAGGACCTTCAGTGCTACTTCAGGTCCCTCTTCCCGGTGGGCGGCCATGACCCACGCGAACCCGCCACCCCCGATGAACCCGCTGGTGGTGTAGGGCCCGACGGTCTTGTTCGGGAGGGTCGTCGGTTCCAGCACCAGAATGGGCCCCCTTGAGCGGGGTCGGGACGCGGGTTAAGTTACAATGCTACGCACAATTACAGAATAGCCCGGACGCGCCGGGCGACTACCAGAGGACAGTGATGGGTTACGACAAGACGGCAGCCGCCAAGCAGTACCAGATGCACGAGACCGATTTCGGCTCGACCAAGGTCCAGATTTCTCTCTTGAGCGCCCGCATCAATTCGCTCACAGACCATTTCCGAACCCATGCCAAGGACCATCACAGCCGCCGCGGGCTGCTGAAGATGGTCAGCCAGCGCCGGCGCCTGCTTGATTATCTCAAGCGGACCGACCTCGGGGGCTATCGGAAGATCGTCGACGAACTCGGGCTCCGTCACTAGGAGTCAACAGTCGACAGTTCCCAGTCAACAGCACGCCTAGGAGCGTTCTGTCGACTGTTGGCTGTCGACTGTTGACGTTTCTAACCACCTCATGAAAGCAGACTCTCCATGATGCACGTGATCGAACGGACCTTCGCGGGCCGGCCGCTGCGTATCGAATGCGGCCGAATGGCCAAACAGGCCCACGGCAGCTGTCTCGTCCAGTTCGGCGAAACGGTGGTCCTGGCGGCCGCGACGGTCGCCGACACCCAGAGCCACCTCCCGTTCTTCCCCATGCTGATCGAGTACCGCGAGAAGTTCTACGCGGCGGGGAAGATCCCCGGCGGCTTCCTCAAGCGCGAAGCCCGGCCGCACGACGAGGAGATCCTCGCGGCGCGCATCATCGACCGCACCCTCCGGCCGCTCTTTCCCGAAGGTTTCAAGAACGAGGTCCAGGTCTTCGT
>DASXPG010000062.1:0-7327 GCA_036493755.1 Gemmatimonadales bacterium | reverse complement strand
CCGGCGCGGACCACGGCGACGGCGTGGTCGACGATGCGATCGTGGGCGTCGTCGAAGTCGATGCCGGTGATGTGGCTGATGGCGACCCGGCCGAGGAAGAGGTGTACTGGCTGGGCGATGATGCTGAGGATGTAGAGGAGTGGGTCGCCGGCGCGGATTTCGTTGCGTTTCTGGCCTTCGATGATGACGGCGGCCATCGCGGGGGCGATGCGGCCGAAGGTCTGGAGGATGGGCTGGGCCGGCGGGCGGCCGGTGGCCATTTCGCGGACCATGAAGGCCGGCATGTCGGGGTTGGCGCGGATGTGGTCGAAGACGGCGCGGACGGCGCGCTCGATTTTGACCAGCGGGGCGATGTCATCGCCGCGCATGCACCATTCGATCCGGGGCGCGAGCGGGCCGACGATTTCCTGGAGGAGGTGGAGGTAGAGGAGTTCTTTGGTCGCGAAGTAGTAGCCCACGGCGCCAAGGTTCACGCCGGCGGCGGAGGTGATGTCGCGGATCGAGGTGCCGTTGAAGCCGTACTCGGCGAAGAGTGGCCGGGCGGCGTAGAGGATCTTGCGGCGGGTATCGTCGGTTTCGTCCGGAACCATGTCCGGGCGGGTGTGAGGGGGTGCTCCCCGCTTACGGTACCGGCCACGATATGTCATACGTATGAATGATATCATACATACGTATGAACACAATCACTTTGTGGTGTGCGGCGAGGAGTAATGTCTCCGCCTCTGCCTCAATCATAGGGATTTGAAGAAGGATCACTGTCGAGACATTAAGGCGCCATCAGTTCAACCACCATGGCCGCCTAGCGAACCGCCGCTGCCGCCCCGCTCTCCGCGTAAATCCGCGGCTGCGGAAACGCCCCTCGCGCCGATTCATACGCCGCCGCCGCCTGGAGCAGGAACTCATCCCTCCGAAATCCCGCCGCGAGCTGCAATCCGACGGGCATCCCATCCGCCGTCAACCCGCACGGCACGCTGATCGCCGGCAACCTGCTCAGACTGAAAGGATACGTCAGCCGCGTCAGCGCGAACCGCGGCAGCTCGCCCCCCACGCCCACCGGCTCATACGCCAGCCGATTCGGAAACGCCGCGATCGGCACGGTCGGACCCGCCAGCAGATCGATATCCGCAAACAGCGCCCGCGCCTGCCGCCCCAGCATCCGCCTCGCCTCGAGCGCCCCCAGATACTCCTGCGCGCTCAACTGTGCCGCCGCGTCCAACGACCGCGCCACATCGGCCCCATACTCGTCGCGCCGCGCCGGAAACCACCGCTTATGAAAGGCCAGCGCCTCGCTGCGCACCAGCGGAATCCCCACATCGCTGCACTTCTCGAACACCTTGCTCGACAGCTTTTTCACCACCGCGCCCCGCTTCGCCAACAGCCGCAGCGCGGTCTGGACGCTGCTGACAATGGCCGGATCAACCCGATCGAAGACATACTCCTCGATCACACCGATCCTGACCCCGCCCAGGCTCGGCAACGGCGCCACATGCCGCATATCCAGCGACAAGACCGCCGCATATGCCACCGCCGCCTCGGCCACGTTCTGCGCCAGGAATCCGACGGTATCGAGCGACGGCGCCAGCGGCACCACGCCCCTGGTGCTGATCATCCCCCAGCTCGGCTTGAACCCGACGCAGCCACAGAGCGCCGCCGGAATGCGCACGCTCCCCGCCGTGTCGGTCCCCAGCGCCAGCGGCACCATCCCCGCCGACACCGCCGCGGCCGAGCCGCCCGACGAACCGCCCGTGGTCAGCTCCGGATTCCAGGGATTCCGGGTCGCGCCGTAATGCGGATTGTCATTGGTGGTGCCGAAGGCGAACTCGTGGGTGTTGGTTTTCCCGATCATGACGCCGCCCGCGGCTCGCAATGCCCGCACAACCGGCGCAGTCCGCTTTGGAATCCAGTCCTTGAGGATCGCCGAGCCGGCGGTGGTCCGGATGCCCGCCGTCGCGATGAGATCCTTCACCGCGAACCGCAGCCCGCCCAGCGGCCCGCGGGCCGCGCCTTCCGGCTCGACCATTGTGATGAAGGCGTTCAGCTGACTACAGGAGCTCATCGATCGATTTCGGCCAGTCGTCATGGAGTAAACGGGACAGCGCACGATCGCGTAGAAGTTTCCCATCGGTCTGGCAACGAGCGCAATAGTTGGTCTCGTTGTCGGCGTAACGAATCCGCTGTACCGGCGTCCCGCAGACCGGGCAGGGCTGGCCATACTTCCCGTGCACGGCCATCTCCGGCCGGAAAGCGGTGACCTTCTCGGGAAATCCCTCACCCGCCTCCTTGCGCAACCGATCGGTCCACTCGAGCAGCGACGCCCTGGTCGCCGTATAAAGCCGCTTCACCTGCTCGTCGCTCATCTTCTGGGTCAGCAGCATCGGCGACATCCGCGCGCGATGCAGAATCTCGTCGGAATAGGCGTTACCGATTCCGCTGAACAGCGTCGGATCGGCCAGCGCTCTTTTCACGGTATGATTCTCCCTCCTGATTCTTTCGGAGAACTCCTTGAGCGATGCCTCCAGGACTTCCATCCCGCCGCGATCGTGCTCCTTCAACTCCCGCGCGACGTACAGCGACGCCCGCCGCTTCGACCCCGCCTCGGTCAACGACAGCGTGCCGGTATCGAAGACGAATCGCGCCAGCGGCTTCCGTTTGCCGTTCCAGTGCAGCCGCCCCGCAATCATCAGGTGGATAACCAGGTAGGTCCCGGATAGATCGATCACGATCCGCTTGCCTAACCGCCGGACAGCGACGCATTTCGCGCCGCGCACCGATTCCAGCGATGGTTCGACCGAACGCAGGAAGAAGGGATTCACGACCTCAACGCGAAGGAGCGTCGCACCGATGATGCGACGCTCCAGCGCTTCGACGTAGACCGTTACGTCGGGAAGCTCGGGCAGCTCAGCTCCGGTGACGCGCCGCGGGCGCGGCCGGCGCCATCGGCATCGGCGGCAGATCGCTGGCCCAGATATCGTCGACCAGCTTCCACGACCCGCCCATCTTGTGCCAGTGCTCCAGATAGCTGCCGCTGTCGCTCGCCATGACGCCGTTGGGGCCGGGTCCGGTCCAGTCGTAGCGGCCGCGGACCACCGCCATCGGCCCGTTGGCCGACACTTCGCCGGGGCTCAGGACAAACCTGCTGGGCTTCCCCTGACTCACCATCGCAGTAAAGCCCGCCTTGATCGCCACCTTGCCGTGGATCGGACCCATGTTCGGCGGCATCACGGTGGCGTTGTCGGCATAGTTCGCCACCATGCCGTCGACGTTCCCAGCCACCATCGCCGACGCGAAGGCGTTATCCATCATGGTCACGCCGGTCTTCACCGAGTCGGCCTCGGCGGACATACGGGCGTTGGCCGCTTCGTCGGTTTCGGCTGGTGGCTTGCACGCGGCAAGGAGCAGCACGGCGACGGCGAGATACCTGGTACGCATACAAGCCTCCGGAAATGGTTGTTCGAGGGGCGCCTAACTTATCCCCTGACCAATAAAAAGGCATCCCCCGCAACGGCGTTGTGCAGGCGCGCGATGTTCCCCGCACCTTGTGCCATGTCGTGCCGCCACGGATCGGGTATGACTTGTGCATTACACGGAGACATGAAAAAGTCTCTGTGGTTTACCGGACTGGTGATCATGATGGCGGCCTGCGGCGGTCACAACGACGTCGTGTCGACCAACCCGCCGCCGCCGCCCCCGCCTCCGCCGCCCCCCACCGGCGTTCACATAGCGATCGTCGACTTTGCCTTCCAGTCGGACACCGTCACCGCGAAGGTGGGCGAGCTGATCTCCTGGACCAATACGGCCACCGACATCCATACCGTCACGAGCGATTCCGCGGTCTTCGATAGCGGTCCGCTCCAGGCCCAGACGAGCTTCACCGTGTCGTTCGCCAAGGCGGGAACCTATACCTACCACTGCGCGCTCCACCCGACCATGACCGGGAGCATTACCGTCACGCCCTGAATCCAGTGCCGCATTCCAGCGGCCCGGCGAGTCGTCCAGGCAAGGCTATATTGGGCGACCCTCTGGAAGGTCGTTATGCGGATTTTGTCCTGGCTGATTCTCCTGCCTGTTTCCGTCCTGCAAGCCCAGGCGGACTCGGCATCGCGGGCGCGCAATCAGCCGGTGCGCCCCTTCCATATCATAGACAATGTCTACTATATCGGCGCGTCAGACATCGCGATTTTTCTCATCGCCACGCCGAATGGCCTGATCGTGACGGATGGCGGCTACGTCGAAACCGCGCCGCAGATCCTCGCCAATATCCGGACGCTGGGATATCGCCCGGAAGATGTGAAGCTGCTGCTCAACAGCCACGCGCATTTCGACCATGCCGGCGGACTGGCCGAGCTGAAGCGAGTGACGGGCGCGCGCCTGGTGGCCGGCCGCGGCGACTCGGCGGAGCTGGCCAACGGCGGCCGGGACGATTTCTGGCTGAAAGACGGCAACCCGTTCCCGGCGGTCACGGTGGATCGCGCGGTGGCCGACGGCGACACGGTGCGGTTAGGCGGCACGTCGATCGTCGCGATGGCGACGCCGGGTCACACCAAGGGCTGCACCACCTGGTCGATGACGGTGCACGACGGGCGACGCGAGTACGCCGCGCTCTTCATCTGTAGTCTGAGCGTGCTGGGTCCGCTGAGTGATGCCGGCGTCATCGCCGATTATCAAAGCAGTATCGCGAAGCTGCGGCGGGCTCGGTGCGACCTGTTCCTGGCCGCACACGCATCGATCTTCGGCATGGACGAGAAGCGGGCGCGAATGGAGGCGGGGGCAGGGTCCGCGGCGTTCCTGGATCCGGCGGGATGCCGGGGTTACATCGATGGCGCCGAGGCGTCACTCAACCGGCAACGTCAATGACCGGCTTGCCCAGGACCTTCATGCGCGGCCGCACCCCCAGCCCCGGATCCCGCGACGCGCTCATCCGGCCCTTCACTCGCCGCGGCGCCCCCTCGGCGGTGGAGACCGTGACGTAGGAATTGAAGTCGGTCGCGGTGAAGAGCAGCGCTTTGGGCGTGCTGTGCGCCAGGTGCGCGATGGCGGCGGTGGTGATGTCGCCGCCCCACGTATCCTCGATGGTCAGGGCGATGCCTAACGAGACGCAGAGGTCGCGGATCTGCCGCGCCCGGGTCAGGCCGCCGACCTTGGAAATCTTCAGGTTGATCACGTCCATGGCCTGATCGTGGGCGCCCCGCACCACCATGTCGAGTCCGTCGATCACTTCGTCGAGCACGAAGGGCCGGTTGGTATGGCGCCGCACCGCCAGGCACTGCTCGTAGGTGAGGCAGGGCTGCTCGATGTAGACGTCCACGTCCTTCACCGCGTCGGCCACCCGGATGGCTTCGTGCTGGGTCCAGCCGGTGTTGGCGTCGGCGATCAGCACGTCGCCGCGCTTGAGCTTCGCGGCGACGGCGCGGATGCGGTCGATGTCGGTATCGGGATCGCCGCCCACCTTGAGCTGGAAGCGCCGGTACCCCTGGGCGCGATACTCGGCGACCCGCGCGGCCATGGCCCTGGGCGCCTCCTGCGAGATGGCGCGGTAGAGCACGAAATCGTCGCCGTCGTGGCCGCCCATCAGCGTCGCGACCGGCAGGCCCGCGGCTTTGCCTGACAAGTCCCAGCAGGCGATGTCGATGGCGGACTTCACGTACGGGTGGCCGCGCATGGCGGCGTCCATGTGCCGGTTCAGCGCATCCAGCCCCAGCGGATCGAGGCCGATCAGACCCGGCGCCAGCTCGGCGATCCCGGTGCGTGCGCCGTTCGCGTAGGCCGGGAGGTAGGCGGGGCCTAACGGGCAGACTTCGCCGTAGCCGGTCAGGCCGGTGTCGGTCTCCACGCCGACGATGGTCGAGTCGAAGACCGAGACCGAGTTGCCACCCGACCACTTGTAGCTGCCCTCGTGGAGCGGCAGGTCCACCTGCCAGGCGCGGATCCTGGTGATCTTCACGCCGCGGCAGGCACCTTCGCTGCGGCGGCGGCCGATTGCTTCGCCGACATCCACATCAGCGCCGACGTGTACGTCAGCACTCCAACCACCAGCCACTTCACCGCCGTCAGCGGCAGCGACTTCACGATGAAGGCCGCCACCAGCACGCCGGGAACGCCGCCTAACGTCAGGCCGATCACCACGTTGCGGTTGTAGCGGCGGGCCTTGAGGAAGCGGATGGCGCCGATGGGCAGGAAGAGCGCGGCGGATCCCATCATGATGGGAAAGGCGACGGTGGGGTTCATGCCTAACAGCGCGACCAGGGCCATGCAGGGGGCATAGTTGCCGATGCCCAGGGTGCACAGCGCGCCGAAGAGGGCGTTGGCCAGGATGCCGATGATGAGCTTGGGGCCGGTGAGGCCGAAGGTACCTTCGTCGGGGAAGCTGTAGAGGAGGCGCATGGTGATGAAGCCGGCCGTCAGCAGCAGCGCGACCGACAGGGCCAGCTGGATTGTGCGGCGCGGCCAGCGCGAGACCCGGCCGGCGCCGAGCCACGCGCCGAGGGCGCCGGCGGCGACCATGGTGATCAGCGTGAGTGGCTCGACGCGGAACGAGTTCTCGGCGTGCGAGAGCCAGAGCGGGATGATGACGATATAGATGAGGGCTTCGACCACGGTCGGGATGGCGTGGCCGACGTTCAGGGTGCCGGGGATGTTTTCGTCGGTGGTGACGTGGCCGAGCTTCAGGGCGGTGGAGGTGGTGGCGAACGACCCCACGCCCAGGGTGTCGAGGAAGTCGGTGACGAAGCCGAGGGCGATCAGGGCGGTCCAGCGCAGCGGGCTGGTCGGGGCCGGGGCAGTGTCGTCGGTGGTTGTCATGGCACCAAGCGTACGGCGCGCTTGCTACGGCGGCAACCTCCGGGCTGCAAAATGCAAAGCCCTGCCGAGAGAGCTGGCAGGGCCTGGTTGCTGAGTCGGGACGGCGGGATTTGAACCCGCGACCCCCTGAACCCCATTCAGGTGCGCTACCGGACTGCGCTACGTCCCGATTCCGACTGGCGCGAAATCTACACCAGCTTCGCGATCAATGCCGAGCGGTGTAAAACTGTGGTAAGGAGGAAGCCATGGCTGAAGCCGAGGTTCGGCAGCGCGTAGCGGATTGGGCGGCGGCATTCCGGGCGAAGGACATCGATCGCATCATGTCTTTGTACGCGTCCGACATCGTCTCATTCGATATCGGTCCGCCGCTGAGGTACGCCGGGGCCGACAACAAGCGTCGAGCCTGGCACGAGGCGTTCGCTGCCTATTCCGGCGTCATCGGCTACGAGGTGCACGAGCTGAGCGTCACGACGGAGGGCGAGCTGGCCTTCGTGCGCAGTCTCAACCACGTGAGCGGCACGTTGGCCGG
>DASXPG010000061.1:0-34748 GCA_036493755.1 Gemmatimonadales bacterium | reverse complement strand
GTTGCATGGCCCAGCGTCTTGGCGAGCGGCTGCTGAAGCGGGCGCCGCACGTGGATTTTGTCGTCGGGCCCGACGGTTATCGGCAGCTACCGCAACTGGTGCGGCGCGCCCGCGAGGGTGAGCGCAGCAGCGAGACGGCGTTTGTCGCTTCGGAGCACTACGAGGATGTGACGCCCGCTCGGCAGACCGCCGCCAGTGCTTTCGTCACGGTCCAGCGTGGCTGCGATTATCGATGCACCTTTTGCATAGTTCCGTACACGCGCGGGTCCGAGCGGAGTCGCATGTTGGCCGACGTGGTGCGCGAGACGGCCGAACTGGCCGGCCGCGGCGTCACGGAGGTCACGCTCCTTGGCCAGACGGTCAACTCGTATCACGACGGCGACAGCGATTTCGCCGATCTGCTGCGCGCGGTCGGCGCGGTGGAGGGTATCCGCCGTCTCCGGTTCACCAGCCCGCATCCGAACGATTTCTCGGACCGCGTCATCGCCGCGATGGCCGAGACCGCGGCGGTGTGCGAGTACGTCCATCTGCCCGTGCAGAGCGGCAGCGACCGGGTGCTCAAGCGGATGCTCCGCCGCTACGATCGCGCGGCGTATCTCGACGTGGTGCGCCGGCTGCGCGATACGATTCCCGACGTCACCCTCTCGACCGATTTCATCGTGGGTTTTCCCGGAGAGACCGACGACGATTTCGCGCAGACCCTCTCGCTGGTGCGCGAGGTCGAGTTCGACGCGGCCTTCACCTTCAAGTTCAGCCCCCGCGAGGGGACGCCCGCGATCAAGTTGCCCGACGCGGTGCCTGACGAGCTGGGCTCGGAACGGCTCGCGGCGCTCATCGCGGTGGTGCGGGAAACGGGCCGGGCTCGCAACGCCGCGGCCGTGGGTGCAACCTATGAGGCCCTGGTCGAGGGACCGGCGCCGCGTGGTCCCTGGCTCCAGGCGCGGACGCGACACAATCGCGTGGCGCTCATCGATGCGCCTGCGTCGTGGATCGGCAGCTACCGGATGCTGCGGCTCACCGGGACGACCGGCGCGACATTCAGCGCGCTGCCGGCATCCGCGAATCTCGCGGTGGTGGAGATGCCCGCATGAAGAATGTGGTCGAGGAATTCGTGAAGAACCTCTACGACGAGCTGCGGCCCGGCGTGCCGACGGCGCACGACTGCCGCACCTGCGAAGAGGATGTGATGGTCTACGCGCTGAACCGCCTGCCGGCGCATTACGTGGCGACCCCCAAGGGCGAGGTGCTGTCGCGGCTCGACATCCAGATCGGGCAGCAGAAGACCGACGCCACCATCGCCATCATGGAAGCCTTCCGCTTCGTCGCGGCCAATCCCCGCTGCGGGAGATCGCCGGGCAACTGATTCACGGCGGCCGGCGCTGATGCCGGCCCTGCTCCTCGTCGCATTCGGGTTCCCGGCCGGCCTCGCCGCGGGCCTTTTTTTTCCGCTAGCTCCTCTGGTGCTCGCGCCGCTGGTTGTTGCGAGCGCGATTCTTGTTTTCAGGGTCCACAGTCCACGGTCGACGGTTCACGGCAGACCGTCAACTGTAAACCGTCAACTGACGACCGTCTTGATCGCCGCTTGCGTTGGAATTCTGTGGGGCGCGGCGTCGCGCGCGGTACGGGACGCCGACTGCCGCATGCGCTGGCGCGATGATCAGCGCATTTCGGTGCTGGCCGTCCCTCGTGATCTCGCGCCACCCGACGAACGTGGGGCGCAGGTGCGGCGCTTCGAAGTTCTGGAGCCGGCGCAATGCGGCGGCGAGCTGCTGGTGCAGCTGCCGCGGCCGGATAGCAACGAGGGCGCGCGGGCGCTCGCCGGCACCTGGCGGCGCGATCCGGCGTTCGGCGAATCGCGGTTGCCGGAGGATGCCGTGTGGGCGGGGAAACTGATGGCGGTCATCGCGCGCCCAATCGCGACCGCGGCGCCGTTGCGACTCAGCCTTCGCCTGGCCGCGGAACGGAGACTGGCGCTGCTCTTCGGCCCCCGGCGCTGGCCCCTGGCCGCGGCGATGACGGTGAGCCCCGAGGCGGCCGTTCCGAAGGAGCTGCGCCAGCAATTTGCCCGCGCCGGCCTGGCGCATATCCTGGCGATTTCCGGACTGCACGTCGGCATTCTAGCCGGCGCGCTGTTCGCGCTGCTGCGCGCGCTGCGCTGGTCGCCGGCTTCGGCGAGAATCGCGGCGGCGACCGGCATCGCACTGTACATCTGGATGCTGGGATTCCCCGCGCCCGCGCTTCGTGCCGGCGCGATGATCGGTTTCTGGTGCTGGGCCAGGTCGCGGCAACGTCCGCCGGCGCCGGGAGCAATGCTCGCGGTGACGGCCCTCGTCGTCATGGCCGTCGATCCATGGTCGATCTTCACCGCGGGGCCGTGGCTGTCGTTCGCCGGGGTGTGGGGCTGCACCCGGTGCGTTGGCTGACGCCGGTGGCCCTGAGCGCGGGTGCGGTTCTCGCGACCGCGCCCATCCAGGCCCTCGCCTTCGGCACCCTGACGCCGATCGGGGTGTTGTCCAACCTCATCGCGATTCCATTGGCGACTTTCACCACACCCGCGCTGGCGTTGGCCCTGCTGCTCGGGACCATTCCCGGCGCGATGCCGGCGGCGGCGCTTGCCGCATCCGCCGCCGGGCTCGGCCTGGACGGACTGGAGCAGATCGCGGCGACCGCTCAGAGTGGCTGGGGTGCGGGCATGGAGATCGCGCGGCCGCTGTTCGTGGCGGTGCTCCTCGCGATCATCGCCATCTGGCTGTTGAGAGCTGCGCCCCGCCGGCTGGGTGTCCGTCCGGTATTCGGTTGGCGGCTGACGTCCGCCGGTCTCGCCGTCATCGGGGTGTTTGCCTGGTCCCCGATGCTGCGAACCGGGGCTGCGCCTGACGGCGACGGACGGCTGACACTACATTTTCTCGACGTCGGCCAGGGCGATGCCGAGGCGATCCGGACGCCGCACGGGCACTGGATCGTGGTCGATGGCGGGCCGCGGGAAGCGGGGCGGGACGAAGGCGCGCGGAAGGTCGTCCCGATGCTGCGCCGCAATGGTGCGGAAACGGTCGACATCGTGGTCGCCTCGCATGGCGACGCCGATCATATGGGCGGCCTTCCGGCGGTGCTCACCTCGCTGCCCTCGGGGCTGGTCATGGAGCCGGGGACGCCGCTGGGCCGGCCACTCTACGTCGAGTGGCTCGCCGACATCGCGAAGGACCACGCGCACTGGCATCCGGCCCGCGCCGGCGACAGCATCCAGCTCGACGGCGTGACGATCCGGGTCTGGCATCCCGACAGCGCGACGATCGCCGCGAACTGGGATCCTAACGAGAACTCCGTGGTGTTGACGATCGAATACGGCGGCTTCCGGGCGCTGCTCGGCGGCGACGCGGGCTTGCCGATGGAAGCGCTGCGGGCGAAGCAGATCGGCGCCGTCACCGTGCTCAAGGTCGGACACCATGGCAGCCGCAGCGCCACGAGCGACGAGTGGCTGGCGGCCCTGAAGCCGGCGGTCTGCGTCATCGAAGTCGGGGCGCACAACAAGTACGGGCATCCCGATCCCGGCACCGTGGCCCGGCTCGGCGCGGAAGGCTGCAGCCTCTTCCGCACCGATCGTGATGGCGATGTTGATGTGAGCACCGACGGCCGGCAGGTCACCGTGCGCGCGGCGGCGCGCGACACCACCCTGGTATTGTGCGAGGAGCAGCCGTGCGGCCATCGCTGAACATTTCGCTCGACCGCCTGGTCACCATCGAGAGCTTCATCATCGAGCAGGAACGGCACTTTCCCGAAGCCACGGGCGAGCTGTCGAACCTTCTCTACGACATCGGCCTCGCCGCGAAGGTCATCAACAGCCACGTGCGCATGGCCGGCCTCGCCGACATCCTGGGTTCGGACGGCACCGTCAACGTGCAGGGCGAAGTCGTCCAGCATCTCGACGAATTCGCCAACGACACCATGAAGCACACGCTGCTGCGCACCGGGCGGACCTGCCTGCTGGCGTCCGAGGAAGATGCCGAGCCGATTCCGATTCCGCCGGGCTACCGGATCGGCAAGTACACCGTGCTCTTCGATCCTCTCGACGGCTCATCGAACATCGACGTCAACGTGTCGATCGGGACCATTTTCTCCATCCATCGGCGGCTTTCGGAGGATAGCGGGCCGGGCGAGCTGCGCGATTGTCTGCAGACCGGGCGCACGCAGGTCGCGGCGGGCTACGTGCTCTACGGCTCCTCCACCATGCTGGTGTACTCGACCGGGCAGGGGGTGCACGGCTTCACCTTCGATCCCACCATCGGCGAATTTCTCCTTTCGCATCCCAACATCACCACGCCGCCGGTGGGGAAGTACTACAGCGTCAACGAGAGCAACTTCCCCCGCTGGGATCTGAGCGTGCAGAAAGTGGTGCGCTGCTGGAAGGGCGACGACGGCCACGAGATGAAAAACTGCCGGTACATCGGCTCGCTGGTCGCCGACTTTCATCGCAACCTGATGGCCGGCGGCGTCTTCGCGTATCCCGCCGACCGGAAATCGCCCCGGGGGAAATTGCGGCTGCTCTACGAATGCGCGCCGCTGGCCTTCATCTGCGAGCAGGCGGGCGGCTACGCCTCCGACGGCCGCGGGGCGATCCTCGACATCGTCCCGACCGAGCTGCACCAGCGCTCGCCGCTGTTCATCGGCAGCCGGGACGACGTGCGCGCGGCCGAAGCGGCGCTGACGACCTGACCGACTCCTCCAGATCGTCAACTCTTGACTGTCAACTGTTGATCGCGACTCCATGAGCGACGACAACGCGTCCGGCATTCCCATCAAACCGGCGTACGGACCGGCCGATCTTCCGGCTGATCTGGCAACGCGGCTCGGCGCGCCGGGATCGTTTCCGTACACTCGCGGTGTCCATCCCACGATGTACCGGGGACGGCTCTGGACCATGCGCCAGTACGCCGGCTTCGGCACCGCCGAAGAGACCAACGCGAGGTTTCGCGAGTTGCTGGCTGCCGGGCAAACGGGGCTCTCGACGGCCTTCGATCTCCCCACCCAGATGGGCTACGACTCCGATCACCCGATGGCCGCCGGGGAAGTGGGGCGGGTCGGCGTCGCGATCGATACCGTCGACGACCTGGCCCGGCTCTTCGCCGGCATCAAGCTCGACGGCGTCACCACCTCGATGACGATCAACGCCACGGCCTCGATCCTGCTGGCGATGTACGTCGTGGTGGGCGAGGAGCAGGGGGTGCCGATGGCGAAACTGGGCGGCACCATCCAGAACGATGTGCTCAAGGAATACATCGCCCGCGGGACGTACATCTATCCGCCCGAGCCGAGCCTCCGGCTGGTGACCGACGTTTTCCGGTTCGTGGTCGCGAACGACCTGGCCTTCAATCCGATTTCGATCAGCGGTTACCATATGCGGGAAGCCGGGGCGACGGCCGTCGAGGAGCTGGCCTTCACCTTCGCCAATGCGGTCGAGTATCTGCGCCGCGCCAGGGCGGCCGGCGTGGATCCCGCCGCAATCGCACCGCGCCTCTCGTTCTTCTTCGCGGGCTTCAGCGACGTCTTCGAGGAGGCGGCGAAATTCCGCGCCGCGCGCCGGCTCTGGGCTTCGATTCTGAAGGATGAGTTCGGGCTCGATGACGCGTCGTGCAAGCTGCGCTTCCACACCCAGACCGGCGGCTCCACTCTCACGGCGCAGCAGCCGCTCAACAACGTCGTCCGCGTCGCCCTCCAGGCTTTCGCGGCGGTGCTGGGCGGGACCCAGTCGCTCCATACCAATTCCTACGACGAGGCCCTCGCCCTTCCCAGCGCCGACTCGGCGCGGCTGGCGCTGCGGACCCAGCAGATCGTGGCGCACGAGTCGGGTGCGACCCGCACCGCCGACCCGTTAGGCGGCAGCTACTACGTCGAAGCCCTCACCGGCGATCTCGAGCAACGCGCCCGCGCGCTGATGGCCGAAGTCGAGCGGCGCGGCGGCTCCGCGCGCTGCGTCGCCGACGGGTTCATCGCCGACCAGATCGCCCGATCGGCATACGCTGCGCAGCAGGCCGTCGAGCGCGGGGACGATATTGTCGTCGGCGTGAACAGGTACGCCGACGGCGAGGAGGCGGAGCCACTCCCCGCGCCCGACTACTCGGCGCTCGCGGCCAAGCAGGTCGAGCGGCTCAGGGCGGGGCGCGCGGCGCGGGACGCCGGGCGCGCCAGGACCAGCCTCGCCGCCGTGACCGATGCGGTGCGCAAGCCGGGAGCGGCGCTGATGGAGCCGATTCTCGAAGCGGTGCGGGCCCGCGCAACGTTAGGCGAAATCGCCGGCGCAATGGAAACGGTCTGGGGGCGCTACCACGGCACCTGAGAGGCCGTGCCGGGGTATTCAGCATTCACTGTGAACGATGACCGGTCGGTCCTCATCTCCGGGGCCGGCGTCGCCGGCCCGGCACTGGCCTGGTGGCTGCTGCGGCACGGCTGGTCGCCGACCATGGTCGAACGGGCGCCGCGGCTGCGCACGCAGGGCTACGTCATCGACTTCTGGGGCGCGGGCTACGACCTCGCCGAGAAGATGGGCCTCCTGCCCCAGATCGAGTCGGCCGGCTACCGCATCCGCGAGCTGCGCTTCGTGGACGCGCTCGGACGCCGGGTCGGCGGATTCGACGCCGAGGTCTTTCGCCGGGCCACCCTCGGCCGCTACATCAGCCTGTCCCGCACCGATCTCAGCGCCATCCTGTTTCGCGCGGTCGAAGGCCGCGCCGAGACCATCTTCGGCGATCACATCGTCGGTCTGGCGGCTGGGCCCGACAGCGTAAGCGCGTCCTTCGCGCGCGGGCCGGAGCGCCAATTCCGCCTGGTGATCGGAGCCGACGGCCTCCATTCGGCCGTGCGCGCCCTCGCATTCGGCCCGGAGTCGCGGTACGAGGTGCCGCTCGGCTACACCGTCGCGGCCTTCGAGTGCGCGGGCTATCAGCCGCGTGAAGCGGATACCTACGTCGCCTTCAGCGCTGCCGGCCGCCAGGTGGCGCGCTTCACCATGCGGGACGACCGCACCATGTTTCTGTTCGTCATCGCCGACGACGCGGGCCCGGCGGCGGGGCAGGGAGCGACGGCGCACATCGAGTATCTGCGCCGGCATTTCGGGGACATGGGCTGGGAGGTACCGGCGATCCTGGCGGCGCTGGAGCGCACCGGAGATGTCTACTTCGACCGCGTAAGCCAGATCCGGATGGACCACTGGTCGTCCGGCCGGGTCGGCCTGGTCGGCGATGCGGCATATGCCCCTTCGCTCCTCGCCGGACAGGGCTCGGCACTGGCGATCATCGGCGCCTACGTCCTCGCCGGCGAACTCAGCCGCGGCGGCCAGGTCCCCGACGCGCTCGCGCGTTACGAGGTGCTGCTGCGGCCGTTCATGGAGAGCAAGCAGCGCGGCGCGAACCAATTCGCCAAGTCGTTCGCTCCCCGCACCGCCTTGGGTGTACGACTCCGGAATCTGGTGTCCCGCGCCTTCAACGTGCCGGCCGTTGCGCGGCTTGCGTTGGGCCGCAGCCTGCTCGACAAGATTCCGCTTCCCGAATACCCGTAGCCGGGAGGCGGCGGGCTTCTACCGTCTGGCGCGCAGTTTCGTTAACTTGCGTAGCTATGCCGACTTACGACTACAAGTGCCCCAAGTGCGGCAAGGAATTCCAGCAGGTCCAGAAGATCACGGCTAAGGCCGGCGCCAAGTGCCCCAGGTGCGGGTCCAAGGCGGAGCGCCAGTTGTCGGGTGGCGCGGGACTGGTCTTCAAGGGATCGGGCTTTTACCTGACCGACTACGGACGCTCCGGTCAGACGCCGCGCAAGTCGGAGAGCAGTGAGTCCTCGAGCGGCGAAAAGAGCACGTCGGAGAAACCGGCCGAGAAGCCGGCCGAGAAGGCAGCACCCAAGCCCAAGTCAAAGAAGAAAGAGGAGTGATGGCCCTCGATCAAATCCGGGCCGAGCTGTCGCGGGTCGCCGCGTCGCTCGGGGCGCCGGGGGACGTCGAGGTCCTGCTCGAGACGCCGCGCGACCGCACCCACGGTGACGTCGCGACCAATCTCGCATTGACGCTGGCGCGCGTTCTCAAGGCGTCGCCGCGCAAGATCGCCGAGCAGATCGTGGCCGCGTTGCGCTTTCCGCCGGGCATCGTCGAAAGCGTGGAGATCGCGGGGCCCGGATTCATCAACTTCCGGCTCACCGCCGATCAGCTCGCCAACCTGCTCGAGAAGATTCTGAGCGCCGGTCAGTTCTACGGCCGCGCGCTCGCGGCCAAGCCGCTGCGGGTCAACGTCGAATTCGTCTCGGCCAATCCCACCGGGCCGCTGCACGTGGCGCACGGGCGCGGCGCGGCGATCGGCGATTGCGTGTCGACGCTGCTCGCATCGCAGGGTCACACCGTCCAGCGCGAGTTCTACGTCAACGACGCCGGTGTGCAGATTCTGCGGCTCGAGCGCTCCCTCTGGGCTCGGGTCCAGCAGGCGTGCGGGCGCGATGTGCCGGTCCCCGAGGATGGTTACCACGGCGACTATCTGATCGAGCTGGCCAGGCTGCTCCTCCTGGAGAAAGGTTCCGCTTTTGCCGATCAGCCCGAATCGCTCGGCAGCGGCGAAGCGGGGAAGTGGGCCGTCGCGACGATGCTGAAAGAGCAGAAGGATGACCTGGCCCGCTTCGGGGTGACGTTCGACGTCTTCTATGAAGAGAGCCGGCTGCACCGCGAGCGCCGGATCGATGCGACGCTGCACCGGCTCGAGCAGCGCGGCAAGCTCAAGACCGAAGCGGGAGCGCTCTGGCTGCGCTCCACGGAATTCGGCGACGACAAGGACCGGGTGCTGAAGAAGTCGGACGGTGACTACACCTACTTCACCCCCGACATCGCCTACCACGAGGACAAGGCCGAGCGCGGGTTCGAGCGCGCCATCGACGTCTGGGGGGCGGACCATCACGGCTACGTTCCGCGGATGTCGGCGGCGATGCAGGCGCTGGGCCACGGCACGGATTTTTTCGAGGCGCTGATCGTCCAGATGGTCAGCGTGCGGCGGGACGGCGAGGAAGTGAAGATGTCCAAGCGCTCCGGCGAGTTCATCACGCTGCGTGAGCTGATCGACGAGGTTGGTCCCGATGCGGCGCGCTATTTCTTCCTGATGCGCCGCGCCGACACGCCCTTCGTCTTCGACATCGACCTGGCCCTGAAGAAGACCGACGAGAATCCGGTCTTCTACGTGCAGATGGCGCACGCGCGGATGGCGGGCATCTTCCGCAATCTGGCCGCGGCAGGGGGCGATCCTTTGAAGGTGAGCGCGGCCGGGGTCGATGCCGCGGTGCTGAACGATCCGAGTGAGCCGGCCCTGCTCAAGGTGCTTTCACGCTTTCCCGACACGGTCCGGCGCGCCGCCGAGGCGCTCGAGCCGCAGCGGATAACCGGGTTCGCCGAAGAGCTGGCGCAGGCCGCGCACCACTGGTATCACCAGTGCCGGGTGCTCGGCGAGCCGCCGGAGATCGAACGGGCGCGGCTGGTGCTCGCCCGCGCCACGCAGATTGTGCTGGCCAATGCGCTCGCGCTCCTGGGCGTGAGAGCGCCTGAACGGATGTAAGGGGAGGTTCGACGTGGGTCTGCTGGTGGTAGGAAGTGTGGCGCTCGATTCGGTCGAGACGCCCTTCGACAAGGTCCACGATGCCCTGGGCGGCTCCGCCGTTTTTTTCGCATCGGCGGCCTCGCTGCTCACGCCGGTGCAGCTCGTCGGCGTGGTCGGCGACGACTACCCGATGGCCGAGCTGCAGAAACTGGCGAAGCGCGGCGTCGACCTGCGCGGCGTCGACGTGATGAAGGGAGAGAGCTTCCGCTGGGCGGGGCGTTACAACTTCGACCTGTCGAGCCGCGACACGCTCGAGACCCGGCTCGGCGTCTTCGCCAACTTCAAGCCGCGGATCCCCGAGGAATTCCGGTCCAGCGATTTCGTGTTCCTCGGCAACATCGATCCCGAGCTTCAGCTCGAGGTCCTGAACCAGGTGAAGAAGCCGAAGTTCGTCGCTTGCGACACCATGAACTACTGGATCCAGGGCAAGAAGAAGGAGTTGATGAAGCTGCTGGAGCACGTGGACTGCCTGATGGTCAACGACTCCGAGGTACGCGAGCTCTCGGGCGACTGGCACCTCCATCGCGCCGCGCGCTGGGTGCTCGACCACGGCCCGAGGTACGTGGTGATCAAGAAGGGGGAACACGGCGCGGTCTTGGTCGGCGACGGCAAGGTCTTCTTCGTGCCGGCCTTTCCACTGGAGGACGTGTTCGATCCGACCGGCGCCGGCGACGCATTCGCCGGCGGCTTCATGGCGTATCTGGCGCGCGCGGGCTCGATCGACAATGCCAGGCTGCGCCTCGCGATGGTCTACGGCTCGGCGATGGGCAGCTTCGCGGTGGAGCGCTTCTCGGTGAAGCGCTTCGACGAAATCAGCGCGGCGGACGTGAGCCAGCGGGTGCTCGCCTACCGCGACCTCGTGCACTTCGATCCCGAGAGCGCGTGAACGGCCAGGATCGGTACGCCGCGGCCGGTGTGGACCTGGGCGCCGCCGAACGGGCCAAGTCCCGCATCGGCGAGCTGGTCACGAGCACGCGCACGGCCGGCTCGTTAGGCGCCGTCGGCGGATTCGGCGGTCTGGTACGGGTGCCCGCGGACGTGCCCGCACCGGTACTGGTCGCGTCGACCGACGGCGTCGGCACCAAGATCCTCGTCGCCATCCAGGCGGGCCGGCACGACACCGTCGGCGAATGTCTCGTGAATCACTGCGTCAACGACATCCTGGTCCACGGCGCCAGGCCGCTGGGCTTCCTGGATTACTTCGCCGCGGGGCGGCTCGAACCCGACATCGCTGCGGATGTGGTGAGCGGCGTGGCGCGCGGCTGCCGCAACCACGGCATGCCGCTGCTGGGCGGCGAGACGGCGGAGATGCCTGACGTCTATGCCGAGGGGGAGTACGATCTCGCGGGGACGATCGTCGGCGTCGTGAGCGAAGCCGACGCGCTCCACGGCGACCGCGTCCGGGTGGGCGACCTGCTGGTGGGCTATGCGGCGAGCGGCTTCCATACCAACGGCTATTCGCTGCTGCGCCGTGTCGTCTTCGGAGACATGGGACTCGCCGTCGATGATCCTTTTCCGCGCACCGGCCGCAGCGTGGCTGACGAGCTGCTTGTCGTGCACCAGAGCTACTTCGAGGCGATCTGGCCGGTGCGCACCGTCGTTCACGCGCTGGCTCATATCACCGGCGGCGGCATTCCCGGCAATCTGAATCGAGTCCTGCCGCCGGATGTCGATGCCGTAGTCGATCTGCGGATGCAGCCGATGCCGGTCGCGTGCGAAGTCGTCATGGATGCTGGTCGGATCGGCATCGACGAAATGCGCCGCGTCTTCAACATGGGCGTCGGTATGGTTGCCGTTGTTGCCAGGGATGAGGCCGGGGCTATCGTGTCGGCGGCATCCAGGGCGGGCATCGAGACGTTTGCCATGGGTGAGATCGTCAAGGGCTCCGGCGCCGTGCGGTTCAAGTAGCAGCCAATACATGACCACCGACCGCGAGGCAATGGAGCTCGCCCTGCGACTCGCCTGGCGAGGCTGGGGACGAGTTGGCACCAATCCGATGGTTGGCGCCATCGTCCTCAAGAATGGTGAAGTGGTGGGCGAGGGATGGCACGCCGAGTTTGGCGGGCCGCACGCCGAGGTCGCGGCGCTCCAGAAGGCCGGAGAGAAAGCGCGCGGCGGCGATCTCGTCGTCACGCTCGAGCCCTGCCGGCATCACGGCAAGACACCACCCTGCATTGCCGCCATCCTCGAGCATGGCATCCGCCGCGTCGTCTTTGCCGCCGAGGACGTGGACCCCAAAGCGCGGGGCGGGGCGCTGCATTTGCGCACCGCGGGCGTCACGGTGCAGACGGGCCTCCTTGCCGACGAGGTCCGCCGCCAGAACGCGCTCTTCTTCTATCGTCATACTCCCGCGACGCGCCCGTTCGTCGCGCTCAAGCTGGCGACGTCGCTCGATGCCTGCATCGCCGACGGCAGCGGCCGCTCGAAGTGGATCACGGGCGAAGAATCGCGCGCCTTCGTGCAATGGCTGCGCGCCGGCTTCGACGCCATCGCCGTCGGGCTCGGCACGGTGCGCGCCGACAATCCCAGCCTCACGGTGCGGGGCGATGTCGCGCCGCTGGTGACGCCGAAGCGGGTGATCTTCGACCGTGAGGCGGCGACGCCACTGGCTTCGGACGTGGTGAAATCGGCGCGCCAGACACCGACCCTCGTCGTCGCGGAGCCCGGCGCCCCCGATGCGCGCATCGCCGCGCTGGCGAAGGCGGGCGTCGAGGTCGTGGTCGCCGAAGGGCCGATGGCGCAGCTCGCTGAGCTCAAGACGCGCGGCGTCGGCAGCATCCTCGTCGAAGGGGGCGGGATCCTGGCCGGCCGGTTCATCGAAGCCGGTGTGATAGACCGCATCTTCCTGCTGCAGGCGCCGATTCTGCTCGGTGCCACCGGCGTGCCAGCCTTTGGCGCGCTCGATGGCGTGAGCCTGGAGACGGTGAAGCCGTGGACGGTGTCCGGCCGCCGCACGTTAGGCGCCGATGCCCTCACCGTCCTGGACCGGCCCTGATGTTCACCGGCATCATCACCGCGATCGGTACGATCACGCGCGCCCTTCAAACGAAGCGCGGGCTCCGGCTGACCATCGCCGCGCCGTACCGCGGACTCGAGATCGGCGAGAGCGTCGCGATCGACGGTGCCTGTCTTACCGTTGTGGCCAGGGGGAAAGGCAGCTTCTCGGTTGAGGCCATCGGCACCACGCGTAGCCGAACCAGGGTCGGAGAATACGAGCCGGGAACGCGGGTGAATCTGGAGCGCGCGATGCGCGCCACAGACCGGCTCGGCGGGCACCTGGTCGCCGGACACGTTGACGGAGTGGGTACCATCCGGAAGCGGCAGGAGGCACGGGGCAGGAGTGGGGGCGAGGCGGGAGATGAGAGCGTCATCCTCGACATCGCGGTGCCGCCTGGCGTCTTTGACCTCTGCGTGCCTCATGGATCGATCGCCGTCGACGGGGTGAGTTTGACGATCAACGACCTTCCCAAGCGGGGCATCGTGCAGGTCGCGCTGATTCCGCACACCCTGGAAATGACGACGCTCAGTGGAGCCGGGGTGGGGCAACGGGTACATTTGGAGGCTGACCTCATCGGCAAATTCGTGCGGCAGCTGGCCAGGCCTTATCGCGCCTCCGGGCGCCGGGAGCGATAAATGCCGTTCGGCACCATCGAACAGGCGATAGCAGACATCAGCGCCGGCAAGATCGTGATCGTTGCCGACGATGAAGACCGCGAAAACGAAGGGGATCTCGTCGCCGCGGCCGATCGGGCCACACCCGCTCTCATCAACTTCATGACCAAGTACGGACGCGGGCTCATCTGTCTGACGCTCACCCCCGAACGCTGTCGCGCTCTCGATCTGCCCCAGATGGTGGAGAACAACACCGAGTCGCACACCACGGCCTTCACGGTGAGCGTGGACGCGGCGCACCGTTTCGGCGTCACCACCGGCATCAGCGCCGCCGACCGCGCGACGACCATCAAGGTCGCGATCGATCCGGGGACGGTGCCCTCGGACCTGCGCCGGCCGGGACATGTGCATCCGCTGCGCGCGCGTCCCGGCGGTGTGCTCCAGCGCGTCGGCCAGACCGAGGCCAGCGTGGATATCGCGCGCCTCGCCGGACTCCAGCCCGCCGGCGTGATCTGCGAAATTCTCAATGACGACGGCACGATGATGCGGCGTCCGCAGCTGGAGCAGCTCGCCGCGCAGCAGGGCCTCACCTTCATCACTGTGGCGCAACTGGTGGCGTACCGGCTGCGGACCGAACGGCTGGTGCATCGCGTCGCCGAGGCGCGGCTCCCGACGCCTGACGGCGAGTGGCGCATCGTCGGCTACCAGAACGACGTCGACAAGGCCGAGCATGTGGCGCTCGTGTACGGCGACCCGCAGTCGGCCGACGCGCCGCTGGTGCGGATGCACTCCAAATGCCTGACCGGCGACGTCTTCCACTCGGCGCGCTGCGACTGCGGCTGGCAGCTCGAGAATGCGATGGCGATGATCCAGTCCGAAGGCACCGGCGCCGTCGTCTATCTCGACCAGGAGGGCCGCGGCATCGGGTTGCTCAACAAGCTCAAGGCCTACGCGCTCCAGGATGAAGGCGTCGACACCGTCGAAGCGAACCGTCGGCTTGGCTTCGAGCCCGATCTGCGCAACTACGGCATCGGCGCGCAGATTCTTCTCGACCTCGGCCTGCGCAAGATCCGGGTGCTCACCAACAATCCGATGAAGCTCGTCGGGATCGAAGGCTACGGTCTCACCATCGCCGGTCGCGTCCCCATCGTGCCGCCGCGCACCGAAGAAAACGCGGGCTACCTCGACGTGAAGCGGGACAAGATGGGCCATCTCTTCAAAGCCGCGCCCGCGCCGCTGGAATGACCGTGGCGCCGCCCTACCGCGTCGGCATCGTCGTCGCGCGCTTCAACGAGTCGGTCACCTCGCGTCTTCTCACCGGCGCCGAGGGATGCCTCGAGGAGCGCGGCGTGGCAAAAGAGCGGCGCGACGTGCGCTGGGTCGCTGGAGCGTGGGAGATCCCGGTCGTGGCCCGCGCGATGGCGACCGCCGGCGGCTACGACGCCATCATCGCGTTAGGCGCGGTGATCCGGGGCGAGACGCCGCACTTCGACTTCATCGCCGGCGAAACGGCGCGCGGCCTGATGGACATCCAGACCGCGTACGGCGTGCCGGTCGGCTTCGGCGTGCTCACCTGCGACAACATGGAGCAGGCGCTGGCTCGCGCCGGCGGCGCCGCCGGCAACAAGGGTTTCGACGCCGCGGAGGCCGCGCTGGGCGCGGTCGCCGCCGCCCGCGCCGATGGCCGTTCGTAAACCCGAGACCCGCTCGCGCGCCCTCGCCCTCCAGCTCCTGTACGCATGGGATCTTCCGGGGGCGACGAGTGGCACGCCGGAAGCCACCTGGGCCCGCGTGCTCGCGATGGTCGGGCCGACGCCACGCGTGGAAGAGCGCGGTCTCGAGCTCGCCTCCGGAGTGGTCAAAGGACAGCCGCGCCTCGATGCGAGCATCGAGCGGGCCGCCGAGCGCTGGCGGATCGAGCGGCTCGGCATCATCGACCGGAACGTCTTGCGACTGGGTACCCTCGAGATCGAGACCGACGCCGCGCCGATCCGCGTCGTGATCGACGAAGCGGTGCGCCTGGCGCGCTGGTTCGGCGGCGAGAAGTCGCCGTCGTTCGTGAACGGCGTCCTCGACCGGATCGCGCGCGACCTCGGCAAGCTGTGAGGATCCTGGTGGTCAACTGGCAGGACCGCACCAACCCGCAGGCCGGCGGCGCCGAGGTGCACCTGCACGAAATCTTCTCCCGGCTTGCCGCGCGGGGCCACGAAGTTCACCTGTTGTGCAGCGGCTGGCGCGGCGCGCCGGCCAACGACGTGGTGGATGGGATGCGGGTGCATCGCGCCAGCACCCGCTACGGATTCGCGCTGCGCGGCCGCGCCGCTTTTCGCCGGCTGGCCGCCGAGATCAAGCCCGACATCGCGGTTGAGGACGTCAACAAGGTGCCGCTCAACATCCCGGGAATCTGGCGCGGGCCCTTCGCCCTGCTGGTCCCGCACCTCTTCGGCTCGACGGCCTTTCGTGAACTGCCGGCGCCGCTGGCGGCGGTGGTCTGGGCCGCCGAGCGGCCGATGCCGCGGGTATACGCCGGCGCCGCGGTGCACGCCATCAGCGCCAGCACCAAGGATGATCTGCTGGCCCGCGGCTTTCGGGATGAGCGGGTCCGGGTGATCTATCCCGGAGTGGACACGGTCCAGTTCGCGCCGCAGCCGGGTATCGCGAGGGAAAGCGCGCCGACCTTCCTGTACGTCGGGCGCCTCAAGCGTTATAAGCAGGTGGACGTCGCGATCGGGGCGCTGGCCACGCTGGCGGCGCGGGGGCATCGGTCGGCGCGGCTCTGGATCGCCGGGGCCGGCGACGATCGCCCGCGGCTCGAGCGCGCCGCGCGCGAGCTGGGGATCGCCGGAAATGTCGAGTTCCTCGGATTCGTCTCCGAAGATCGCAAGCTGGAGCTGTACCGCCGCGCCTGGGCAGTGGTGCTGCCGTCACTCAAGGAAGGGTGGGGTATCACCAACCTGGAGGCCGCCGGCTGCGGGACCCCGGCGCTGGCCGCCGACAACTCGGCGCTGCGCGAATCGGTGAGGGATGGGGAGACCGGATTCCTCACGCCGACCGGCGATGTATCGGCCCTGGCCTCGGCGATGCATCGGGTCGCCGAGGACGCCGCCTTGCGGGAACGCCTGGGACGGGGAGCGCGGGCGTTCGCGCAGAGCTTCAGCTGGGAGCGCACCGCGCAGGAAACCGAAGCGCACCTCAACGCCGCCTGCGCAGAGCTGTCCGGCGGCCAGGAGTCCTGATATGCAGACGACCATCACTTCACGCCGTGAAGATGTTTCCGAAGAATTGAAGGCCCAGGCCGAAGCAGCCGTCGACCGGCTCGGACGCCGCGCCGTCCGTCCGACCAGCGCGCACGTGACCTTCGATACCGCCAAGACCGGCGCCAGGGTCGAAATCGTTCTGAATGCCGCGCGCGGAGCCGTCTACGTGGCCAAGGCCGACGCCGCCGACCACCGCACCGCTCTCGATCGCGCGCTGGCCAAGCTCCAGCGGCAGCTCGAAAAGGTCGAGGCGAATCCGGCGCGGAGCCGGCGGAAAGCGGCCGCCTCCTGAAAGTCCGCGAGCTTTTTGAAGCCAAGAAGGAGCGGCTGGCGCTGGAGCTGCTGGCCGGCGAGCGCGGCCTCGACGCCGAAGTCCAGCGGGGCGAAGCCTCGAGTCCCGGATTGGTCCTCGCCGGGTACACCGCGCGGTTCGTCGGCGGCCGGGTATTTGTTCTCGGCGAGACCGAGATCGCTTACCTCTATACGCTCGATCCCGACGCACGCCGCCGGTCGATCGAAAATCTCTTCGCCTTCGACCTGCCGTGCCTCGTCGTCACCAAGGGCCAGGAAGTCCCCCCCGAGCTGCCGGCTCTGGCCGATGCGCGCGGTGTCCCCTTGCTCCGGACCGCACTCAAGACCGCCGAGTTCTACAGCCGGCTCAAGCCGTTTCTCGAAGACGTCTTCGCGGCGCACGCCACGCTGCATGGCTCGCTGGCCGACATCTACGGCGTGGGGCTGCTGTTCGTGGGTCGCTCGGGAATCGGCAAGAGCGAGTGCGTCCTCGACCTGGTGGAGCGCGGGCATCGCCTCGTCGCCGACGACATCGTGATGGTCCGCAAGCTCGGCCAGGATGTGCTCATCGGGAAGGGCCACGAGAATGCGCGCCACTACATGGAAATCCGCGGCGTGGGGCTGATCGACATCGCCGCGCTCTTCGGCATCCGCGCGGTGCGCCAGCAGAAGCGCATCGAGGTGGTGGTGCAGCTCGACGACTGGGACAGCTCCAAGCCCTACGACCGCACCGGCCTCGACGGCGAGGAGACGACGATCCTCGACGTGCCGCTGCCCAAGGTCCTGGTGCCGCTGAATCCCGGCAAGAACATCACCGTGATTTCCGAAGTCGTGGCGATGCGCCACCTGCTCAAGTACGGCGGCGGCACCGATTCGGCGACCCAGTTCAACGAGCGCCTGATCGCCCGGATGCAGGAGAAGCGCAACCGGCGCTTCGAAGACAATCCGACGGGACGCATAACCCGCGAGTATCTCGAGGAAGACTATGAGTGAGCGCCTGACGGGGATCGTGCTGGCGCACGAAGCCGTCGCGCAGGCGCTGGTGCAGGCGGTCCAGGCGATCGCCGGGACCGAGCACGGGCTGGTCCCGGTCTCCAATACCGGCTGCGACCGCGCCGCGCTCACCGCGCGACTCGACCAGGCGATCGCCGGCCGGCCGTCGGTCGTCTTCGCCGACATGCCGGGCGGGTCCTGCGCCTTCAGCGCCGCCGCCTACGCCCGCGGTCATGCCGAGGTGCGCGTCGTGACCGGCGTCAATCTCGCCATGCTGCTCGATTTCGCCTTCCATCGCGATCAGCTTCCGCCGGCGGCCGCGCAGCGCGCCGTCGAGACCGGACGTACATCGGTCACGATGGTCGGAGGGTCGTGAGCGTCGAGCTCTTTCGCATCGACGATCGGTTGATCCACGGCCAGGTGGTCGTGGGTTGGGGCCAGACCCTGGGAATAGAATTTCTGGTGCTGGTCGACGACGAGGTGCGCTCCAACGACTGGGAACAGGAGCTGTACCGGATGGGCGTGCCGCCGGCGGTCAAGGTCACCTTCGCCAGCATCGCCGAGGCGTCGGACCACATGCCCGCGTGGCTCGCCGACAAAAGGAAGGGAATCGTCCTCACCGGCGACGTGGACTCGATGGCCCGCCTCAGCGCCGCGACCAACGGTGCGGTGCGCCAGGTGAACGTCGGCGGCCTGCACTACCGCGAGGGCCGCAAGGAGCGCCTGCGTTATGTCTTTCTCAACGATGCCGAGGCCGAGGCGCTGCGGGGCATGGCGGCAGCGGGGGTCCAGGTGACGGCGCAGGATGTGCCGACCGGCACCCGGGTGTTGCTGGCGGACTTCGCGGCGTGACGCCCCTCGCTGTTGCACTGACGCTCGCGGCCGGCACCGTGGTCGGCGTCGATCTCGCCAGCCTTCCCCAGGCGATGTTCTCGCGGCCGCTGGTCGCGGGCCTGCTGGGCGGTCTCGCCACCGGCCATCCACTGCCCGGCATCGCCATCGGCGCCATGCTCGAGCTCTTCGCGATGGATACACTCCCGGTTGGCGCAGCACGAACTCCCGACTGGGGGCCGGGGACGGTCGCCGTCGGCGCGCTCGCCGGCGCGAGCACCCTTCCGGCGTCGGGTCTTCTCGGGCTCGCGCTCGTCGCCGTACTCTCGGCATGGATCGGGGGAGGGTTGTCGCAAGTCGTGAGGCGCGCCAATACCGGTGCGGTCGAAGCGCGCCGTGCCGCGCTCGAATCCGGCGATAGCGCGGTGCTGCGTTCACTCCAGTGGATGGGTTTGCTGCGCGACGCGCTGCGCGGCCTGGTGCTGACGGCCATCGCACTCCTCGCCGGGATGCTGGTCTCGAGCCTCTTCTCCCGCACCTGGGTTGGCCCGCAGCTTCTGGCCAGCGTCGCGCTCGCCGCGACCAGCGCTGGTGTCGCGCTTTTCGCCGGGCTCCGGCTGAGCGGCGTGGGCCGGGAGCGCCTCTGGGTTGTGGGCGGGTTCGCCGCGGGGCTGGCACTGGCGGTGGTGTGGCTGAAGTGAAGGCGATGCCGGGATTCGGCCGTGTCCTGGCCCGTCTTTTCGCGCTCCAGGCGGCGTGGAATTACGAACGGATGCAGGGGATCGGCTTCGGCTATGCCGCGGAGCCGGCGCTGCGCGGTCTCGCCGGCGGCAAGGATGGAGCGCCCTATCGCGCGGCGCTGGCGCGCCAGTCGCGGTTCTTCAACGCGCATCCGTATTTCGCGGGACTCGCGGTCGGGGCGTCGGTGCGCGCCGAAATTGACGGAGAGTCTCCAGAGAGGGTTGAACGGCTGCGCGAGGCGCTCTGCGGGCCGTTGGGCTCGATCGGCGACCGGCTCTTCTGGGCGGCCTGGCTCCCTGCCTGCTCGGCGGCGGCCGTCATCGCGATCGCCTTCGGGGCGCGGGCCTGGGCCGCCGTCCTGTTTCTGCTGCTCTATAACGCGATGCACCTCGCCTGCCGGGTCTGGGCGCTGCGCGCGGGCTGGGAGCGGGGGATGCAGGTCGCGTCGGCGTTAGGCACCCCGGCGTTGCGCGCCATCGGCCGCGGCGCGGCGCCCCTGGCCGGATTGCTGGTCGGCGCGGCGGTCCCGCTGTCGCTGGCCTGGCAGCTGCATGGCGCCGGCGATCGCGCGGTACTGGCCGCGCTGGGCGGCGCCCTGCTCATCGCGCTCCTGCTGAAGCTGGTCAAGCCGGCGGGCGGCGTGCTGGTGCCCGCCGCGGTCCTCGGCATGACCTGGCTCGCGGGGCTGATCGCGTGGTGATCGAGGCGGTGGTGCCCATCGTCAACGTCCTGGGCCTGCACGCCCGGCCGGCGGCGGAGTTCGTCAAGACCTCCTCGCGCTTCAAGGCCAACGTCACCGTCACCAAGGATGGCCTCGAGGTGAACGGCAAGAGCATCATGGGGATGATGATGCTCGCGGCGGAATGCGGCAGCGAGCTGCTCATCAAGATCGACGGCGACGACTGCGAGGAGATGATGACGGCGCTGAAGGCGCTCATCGCCGCGGGTTTCGGCGAGGAGCTGGCCAGGTGACCCGGCTCATCCACGGTATTCCCGTCTCGCGCGGCATCGCCGTCGGGCCGGCGCTGGTGGTGCGCTGGGAAGTCCCCTCAACCTCGGATCACGCCATCGTGCCGGCGCAGGTCGAGGGCGAAGTCACCCGTCTCAAGGAGGCGCTCGGCTTCGCCAAGGAGCGGCTCGCCCAGGTGCGCGATCGCGCCGCGGTCCGCGCCGGGCCGGAAGAGGCGCGCATTTTCGACGCGCAGCTGCTGATCCTCGATGACATTGACCTGGTCGGCGGCTCGGAGCGGCTGATCCGCGACAATCATTTCACGGCGGAGCGCGCCTTCGAGCTGAAGATGATGGAATGGCGCGGGCTCTGGTCGACGCAGGGCAGCCAGCTCCTGCGCGACCGGCTGATCGATCTCACCGACGTCGAGATCCGTGTCCTCACCCGCTTGCTGGGCATCGATGAGCCCGATGTCCTGGCCGGACACGATGGTCCGGTCATCCTGGTGGCGCGCGAGCTGACGCCCTCCCTCACCGTGCAGCTCGACCGCGACGCGGTGCTGGCGATTGCCACGGAACAGGGAACGCGCACGTCCCACGCGGCAATCCTGGCGCACTCGATCGGTATCCCGGCGGTGGTCGGATTGCCCGACGTGCTCGGCCAGGTGAAGACGGGCGAGATGGTGGTGCTCGACGGCTGGGCGGGAACGCTCAAGGTCGGGCCCAGCGCCGCCGACCTCGAGGATGCCCGATCGGGCGACGCCCGGCATCGCCGGCTCACGGCGCAAGTCGATGCCATCGCCGACCAGCCGCCCGTGACCACCGACGGTACGCGGGTCACGCTGCGCGCCAATCTCGATCTTCCCGAGGAGCTCGACGCCGCGACCCACGGCCGCGCCGAGGGGATCGGGCTCATGCGCACCGAGTTTCTCGTCGTCGGCCGCGGCAGGATGCCGAGCGAGGACGAACAGGCCGCGCTCTACCAGCGCATCGGCGAACGCTTCCCCGACGGCTCGGTCATCATCCGCACGTACGATCTTGGTGGCGACAAATTTCCCGCCGCCTTCCGCATGGCGCCCGAACCGAATCCATTCCTCGGCTGGCGCGCGATCCGGGTCTGTCTCGATCATCCGGAAATCTTCCGCCCCCAGATCCGCGCCATTCTGCGGGCCGCAAACAAAACGCCGGTCAAGCTGATGATTCCACTGGTGACGCGCGTCGAAGAGGTGCTGCTCACCCGGGCCATGGTCCAGGAGGAAGCGGCGGCGCTCGCGTCAGCGGGGATCGAGGCGGCGAGCGATGTCCCGGTCGGCGTAATGATCGAGACGCCGGCTGCCGTCGTCATCGCCGACCGGCTCGCCGAAGTGTCGGATTTTCTATCGGTCGGGACCAACGATCTGGTGCAGTACACTCTCGCGGTGGATCGCGGCAACGCGCGGCTCGCCGATCGCTTCACCGCGCATCATCCGGCGATTCTCCGTTCGCTCGCGGCGGTGCTCGAAGCGGGGAGCGAGGCGAAAATCGAAGTCTCGGTGTGCGGAGAGATGGCCTCGGATCCGATCTCGTCGTGGATCCTGCTCGGCCTGGGCTACCGGGTGCTCTCGGTGGCGCCGCCCAACCTCACGCTGCTGCGCTGGCTCATCCGCTGCATCGCCATGAAGGATGCGGCCACCTGCGCCCGCGAATTGCTGCAGGCCCGTACCACACAGGAGGTTACGGCTGCCGCTCGCGCCGTCCTCGGCCACTCCGTGGATCTCGCCCTCATCGACCCCACGGCGTAGCCGACGGGCCGTTGCTCCGGCCCAACAGTGCGGCTAACTTTTGTTCTTCACGACTGTTAGCCCACATTCAGCCGAGAGAATCCTGTGGCCAATCGCCGGTGGCTCTTCACCTCAGAGAGCGTTACCGAAGGGCACCCCGACAAGATCGCCGACCAGATTTCGGATGCCGTGCTGGACGAAATCATCGGTCACGATCCCAAGGCGCGCGTCGCTTGTGAGACGTTCGTGACCACGGGGATGGCGATCGTGGGCGGCGAAATCACCACGACCCATTACGTCGATCTTCCCAAGCTGGTGCGCGGCAAACTGAAGGAAATCGGCTACACCGACGCCACCTGGGGCATCGCCGATTTGCATTGCGCGGTGTTGAACGCCATCGGCACCCAGTCGCCCGACATCGCCAAGGGTGTGGATATCGGCGGCGCCGGCGACCAGGGGATGATGTTCGGCTACGCCACGGACGAAACGCCGGAGCTGATGCCGCTCCCCATCCAGCTGGCCCAGGGACTCACCCGCAAGCTGGCCGAGGTCCGCAAGAACGGCACCCTCAAGTGGGTGCGTCCCGACGGCAAATCGCAGGTCACCGTGGAGTATGAGGACGACACCCCCAAGCGCGTGACCGCGGTGGTGATCTCCACGCAGCACGATCCCCATATCTCCAATGACGAAATCCGGAAGTCGATCATCGAGAAGGTGATCAAGCCGGTGCTGGGTGACTGGATCAATAACGGCGAGCCGGCCTACCATGTGAATCCCACCGGCAGCTTCGTGGTCGGCGGCCCGCAGGGCGACGCCGGCCTGACCGGCCGCAAGATCATCGTCGACACCTACGGCGGCTTCGCGCGGCACGGTGGCGGCGCCTTCAGCGGCAAGGATCCCACCAAGGTCGATCGCTCCGGCGCCTACGCCGCGCGCTGGGTGGCCAAGAATGTCGTCGCCTCGGGTCTGGCCAAGCGCTGCGAGGTGCAGCTCGCCTACGCCATCGGCGTGGTACAGCCGCTCTCGGTTCTGGTGACCACCTTCGGCACCAGCCAGCTCCCCGAGGAAGTAATCGAGCGCGCGGTGCGCGAGCAGTTCGATCTCTCGCCGCGCGGCATCATCGAGGCTCTCGAGCTGCGCAATCCGATCTACAGCGCCACCGCGGCGTACGGCCATTTCGGCCGCAAGAGCGAGAAGCGCACCATCGAGACGAATGGCACGAAGCGCGACATCGAGCTCTTTACCTGGGAGCGTACCGATCGCGCCGCCGAGCTGAACGAAACCGCCCACCGACTGGCCGGCGCCGCGCAAGGCGCGCGCCGCTGACGAGCGTCATGGACATGCCGTTCGCGAACCGGGCGTCAGCCGCCGAAGAGCTGCGCGTCACGTCGTGGGTTCTTGGCACCTGATCCGAAGGGCGGGATGACGATGGTCGAGGTCAAGGTTGCCCACCTTGGCCTCGATCGGAATACCAACTCGCCGGTGGTCATTCTGCAGGAAAAGGATGGCCCGCGCGTCCTGCCGATCTGGATCGGGCCGGGTGAGGCGAGCGCCATCGCGATGGAGCTGGCCGGCGTGAAGTTCAGCCGGCCGCTGACCCACGATCTCATCAAGCAGATCATCGTCGGGCTGGGCGGCGAGCTGCGCCGCGTCCTGATCACGATGGTGAAGGAGAACACCTACTTCGCCGAGCTGCACATCCATCGCGCAGAGGATGTGATCCAGGTGGATGCGCGGCCCTCGGACAGCATCGCCGTGGCGCTGCGGCTCAAGGCGCCGATCTTCACCACCCGCGACCTGCTCGACCTGCCGACCGAGCCGCTCATCGAATCGGCGCCGGATCCCTCCGCGCTCGATGCCGAATCGCTCAAGGAATACCTCTCGAAGCTGAATCCCGAGGACTTTGGGAAGTTTGCGCCGTAGACCGGTGAGCAGCCGGGCAGCCGGGCAGCCGGGCAGGAACGGTTGGCGGCCCTTGGTCTCGGCGCTGGTATTCTGCGTACTCCCCGTCGGCCCGTCTGGCCGTCTATTCGCTCAGTCCGTGTCGCTCGTCGGCCGCCTCGTCCGCGTCCAGGGCCGCGACACCGTCGCCATCCCCAATCAGATGGTCATCGCGCATTCGGTCACCGAGCGGAAGCAGGGTCCGGTAGATTCGATGCGCACCGACCCCCGCGGGCGATTCCACTTCAACGTCGCGCGCCCCGACAGCGGGGCGGTCTACGTGGTCAGCTCGCGCTGGCAGGGAATCGGCTATTTCTCCGAGCCGATGAATGTGGACTCGGGCCCGACGACGCTGGTGGTGTTCGATACGACCGTCAGCGGCCCGCCGTTAGGCATCGGCATCCGGCACGTGGTGATCACCAAGGGCGACCGGGGTGTGCACCGCATCCTCGACATCTTCCAGGTGGAAAACAGCGGCACCGCGACGCGGGTGGGACGCGACAGTACCGCCGCCGTGTGGACGGCGCGGCTGCCCGGCGGCGTCGTCTCGCCGCAACCGGGGGAGGGCGACATTCCGGCCACCGCGGTCAATTTCGACGGCGGCAGAATCGCGGTGTCGGCCCCGTTCCCGCCCGGCACCAAGCAGGTGGTGGTGACCTACGATCTCCCGGCCGGCATCCGCACCCTCGACATCCCGGTGGACCAGAACACCGGCGAGCTCGAAGTCCTGGTGGAAGACAGCTCCGTCACCGTCGAAGGCGCGCTCACGCCGGCCGAGCCGGTGACGATCGAGAGCCGGACCTTCCGGCGGTATGCTCAGGAGAATGTGCCCGCCGGCGCATCCACGCGCCTGACCTTCGGCGCGGGACCGATCGATGCGCGGCGCTTCGGCTGGCTCGCGGTGGCGGCGGCGGCGCTGATTCTGGTTGGCGGCGCGCTGCTGGTGCTCGGGAGACGACGCGCAGCCGCGCAGAGCGCGCAAGACGATCGGGCGGCCACGCCCCCGCAAGGCGACGCGGCGGATTTCGAGCTCGACTCCGACGAGCGCCTGCTCGCACAGATGGCCGCGCTCGACGACAAGTTCGCGGATCGCGAAACCGCGACCGATCCCGAAATCTGGTCCAACTACCAGCAGCGTCGTGCGGCGCTCAAGGCCGAGCTCGCGCGCAGAGTTGCGTCCGCGTAGCCGACTCCGCAAATTGCTGCCACAACTGAAGGCGAACGGGGATCTCGGAAGCCGGTGTAATTCCGGCACGGCCCCGCCACTGTAACGGGCACGGGACGCAGTCGTCCCACCGCCGCTCGGAAGCCACTGGCCATGCGCCGGGAAGGCGAGCGGACGGGCCCGGAGTCAGGAGACCTCACCGTTCGCTGCCTCACGACGCCCCCTCGCGGGAGGGTTGGTGATGCGCCGAGCTTTGTTGGCGGCGTGCCTGGCCGTTCTGGCTTGCAGCCGGAATGCGCCGCACGCGGCTCCCCTGACACTCCAGGATGACTGGCATCGCACCGTTGCGCTGGCCGCGCCGGCGCGGCGCATCGTGTCGCTCGCTCCCGCCACCTCGGAAATCGTCTTTGCGCTGGGCCTCGGCGACCGGCTCGTGGGCCGGACGACCTGGTGCGACTATCCGCCCGAAGTCCGCACCGTGGCCAGCGTCGGCAACGGCATCGGGCCCGACGTCGAGGCCATCGCCCGGCTGAAGCCCGACCTGGTCGTCGTCTATCCGTCGGAAGCCAACCGCGCGGCGGTGACGCAGCTCGAAGGGCTGGGCATTCCCGCGGCGGTGCTCAAGCAGGACGCCATCGCCGATTTCAAATCGACGACGCGCTTCATCGCCCGCGCCGCGGGCGTGCCGGCGCGTGCCGACTCGCTCCTATTGTCATTCAATAGGAGACTCGATGCGGTACGGCAAGACGGCGCGCAGGCGCGCGGCCGCGTAGTCGCGCGCGCCGGTGCGTCGGTGTTTGTCGCCGTCGGCGCCAATCCGCCGATCGCCATCGGCATGGGCAGCTTCATCTCCGAGCTGGTCACGCTGGCCGGGGGCCGCAACGCTTTTGCCGACATCGCGGGGCCGAGCGCGCAGGTCAGCCTCGAGGCCGTGGTGGCGCACCAGCCGGATGTGGTCATGGTCCTCGGCGCCGATTCGTCGGTGCGGGAGATCGAGTCGCGGCCCGGCTTCGGCGCCATCGCCGCGGTACGCGCGCACCGGGTGATCGCGCTCGACGGCAGCCAGTTCGACCGGCCGTCCCCCAGGCTTCCCGAAGCGGTGGCGGCCCTGGCGGCGAAGCTCGCGGCGATGGAGCACCAGCGCTGATGCGGGTAGGACGCGGCGCCTTCGTGCTGGGTCTTACGGGCGGCGCCATTGGCGCCGCGCTTCTCGGCCTGCTCGTCGGTGGCTCGCACATTCCAGTCGGCGAAGCGCTGCGCGCCATCGCCGGACATGGCGATCCTTCGGTACGGGCGATCGTGCTCGAGCTGCGCGCCCCGCGCATCGTCCTGGGCTTCCTCGTGGGCGGGGCGCTGGCGGTGAGCGGCGCGGCGCTCCAGGCGCTGGTGAGAAATCCACTCGCCGATCCCTACCTTCTGGGGCTCTCGGGCGGTTCGTCGCTCGGCGCAGTGATCGCGGTGGCGTTCGGCGCCGGCTCGGTGTGGGGGATGCCGATCGCCGCCTTCGCCGGCGCCTTGCTCATCGTCGCGGCGGTGTACCGGCTGGCGCTGGTATCGGGGGGTGGACTCGACGGGCGGATACTGCTCCTCGCCGGAGTCGTGGCGGGCGCTTTCGCCGGCGCGCTGACCAGCGGCATTCTCGCCGTCAGTGAATCGGCACAGGTGCGCGCCGCCATGCTCTGGCTGCTGGGCGGGCTGGGCGGCGTGGGCTGGGCCGGCGTCCTGGCGCTGGCGGTCTACAGCGTCCCGGCCCTGGTCATCCTCGCGGCCGAATCGCGCACCCTCGACCTGTTGTCGTTAGGCGACGAGCCGGCCCTCCATCTCGGCGCCGACGTGAACCGGACCCGCCGCCGGATCTACATCGCCGCCTCGCTCCTCACGGCCGCCGCGGTCGCTGCCGCCGGGATCATCGGCTTCGTGGGACTCGCCGTGCCGCACGCCATCCGCATGGTCCGCGGGCCAGGCCATCGCGGCCTTCTTCCGTCGGCCTTCGTTCTCGGCGGTGCCTTCCTCGTCGTCGCGGATGCGATCGCCCGCACCCTCTTCGCGCCGATGGAGCTGCCGGTCGGCGTGATTACCGCGATGGTCGGTGTGCCGGTCTTCGCCGTGTTGCTGCGGCGTAGTGCAACGGCGGTGCGGGCATGAACGGCGCGCCAGACGCGCCGAGCGGGCTGACGGGCAGCCGCGCGGCAGAGAGAAGCGGGCGGTCGCTTGAGCTGCGCGAAGCAACCGTACGCTATCCGCGTTCCGCGATGCCGCAGCTCGATCGCGTCTCGCTCGCGGTGTCGCCGGGCGAATGCGTTGCGATCGTCGGACCCAACGGAGCGGGGAAGACGACGGCGCTTCGCGCCCTCCTCGGCATCGCGCCCCTCAATGCCGGCTCCGCACTGCTCATGGGCCGGCCGGTTGCAGAGTGGGAGCGGCCGGCGTTGGCGCGGACTGTTGCCGCGGTGAGCCAGCGGGAGGAGCCGGCATTCCCCGTCACCGTGCTGGACGTGGTGAAGATGGGCCGTTATCCGCACCTCGGTCCATGGCGTGCCGCCGGCGCCGCTGACGATCTGGCGGTGCAGCGTGCTTTGGCACGGGCCGACATCGGCAGCCTGTCCGATCGCCTGGTGCAGACCCTCTCCGGCGGCGAGTGGCAGCGGGTGCGCATTGCCCGCGCGCTGGCGCAGGAGCCGCGGGTGCTGGTTCTCGACGAACCGACGGCGTCGCTCGATGTCCGGCACGAGATGGAGCTTTTCGAGCTGGTGCAGGGCCTCACGCGCGAGGGGATGGCCGCGTTGGTCGTCTCGCATCACCTCAATGCCGCGGCGCGATTCGCCGATCGCCTGGTGCTGATGTCGGCGGGGCGCGTCGCCGCCGATGGGCCGGCCGAGCAGGTCCTCACGGCGCAGCGGCTCAGCCTGGTCTTCGGCTGGCCGGTCTCGGTGCAGCGCATGGCTGATGGCGCGGTCCAGCTCTATCCGGAGCGCAAGCGCGTGGCGCCCGGCGCGACACGCTCAGGATGAGAGTTGCATGAAACCTGGATTTCGGAGGCGGTGCATGAAGCGGTTCTGGACGACCACACTTCTCACGTTCTCGCTCGCGCTGCCGCTGGCGGCGCAGACTCCCCGTGACACCACCATCCTGTCGCCGATCGTCGTGACCGCGACGCGCACCCCGGAGCCCGCGGGCAACCTCGGCAACAGCGTCACGGTCCTCGATGGCGCGTCGCTGCGACGCCAGGGAATCGGGACCGTCGCCGAAGCGTTGCGCGGAGTCGCGGGAATCGCGCTGGCCCAGGCGGGAAGCTGGGGCGCGGCGACCTCGCTCTTCATGCGCGGCGGCGAGAGTGATTATGTGCGCGTGCTGGTCGATGGCGTGCCCCTCAACCAATCCGGCGGCGCGATCGATCTCGCCTACATCTCCACCGACAACGTGGAGCGGATCGAGATCGTGCGCGGACCTTCGAGCGTGGTGTACGGATCCGACGCCATGACCGGGGTCATCCAGATCATCACCCGGCGGCCACTTGGCGGTGTACGCGGCAACTTGTTCGCCGAGGGGGGCGGCCGTTCCAGCTCGCTGTCGCGCGGAGAGCTGATGGCGGGCGGCCCGCGGGCGGGATTTACCGTTGGCCTCGAACACGAGACGACGCGCGGCATTTACGACTTCAACAACCACCACGAAAACAGCGCCGCGAGCGCACGGCTGTCGCTGGCCCCCGATGCATCGACCGACATCCAGGTGACGGCGCGCCACCGTGATGGTGTCTTCCATTTTCCGACCGATGGCCAAGGCAATCCGGTCGACAGCAATTCCTTCGGCACGTCGCGCCAGTCAACGGTGGGTCTCGATGCGGGCCGGCGATTGGGCTCGCACCTGGAGCTGCGCGCGCTGCTCGCCTACGCCGACAGCCGCGACAGCAGCGACAATCATCCCGACAGCCCGGCCGACACCGTGTCGGGATCGTCGGAGAGCGGCCGCGGGGTGATTCGGCGCAGCGCCGATCTGCGCGCGATCCTTCGGCCCAACGCGCACTGGTCCCTCACACTCGGCGGGACCATCGAAGGGCAGCACGAGCGCGACCACAGCACCTTCGCGTCACCGGGATTTACTTCGGTGTCCACGACCGACACCTCCCGCACCAACAAGGCCGCCTACCTCGAGGCGAACGGCGGGGCGGGGCGGCTGTCATTCCAGACCGGCGTGCGGCTCGACGACAACCAGCGGTTCGGCGATTTCACAACGTGGCGTGCCGGCGCGTCGGTGCGCGTGAGCCGCTCGACCCGACTGCGTCTCGCGGCCGGCACGGCCTTCAAGGAGCCGACCTTCGACGAGAACTACAACACCGCCTTTTCGACCGGGAATCCGGGCCTCAAGCCGGAGCGCTCGCGCAGTCTCGAGGCGGGCATCGAGCAGGGCCTCGGCGCGCGCGTGACGGCCTCGGCGACGGGCTTCACCCAGCAGTTTCACGATCTGATCGAGTACTCGTACGGCGGCGGACCACCGGCGCCGGACTATCACAACGTGAGCAGTGCGCGCGCGTCGGGCGTCGAGACGGAAGTTCGCGTCGCAGCCATGCGCGGGCTCGGCGTGAGCGCCAGTTACACCTGGCTGACGACCGTTGCGGGCGACAGCGGCAGCGATCCTTACGCCTTCGCCAAGGGCCAGACGCTGCTTCGCCGGCCGGCGCAAAGCGGCGGGCTCTCCGCCGAGTGGCGCGCGATGCGGGGACATGCTCTGGGTGCGCGCGCGACGTATATCGGCGGGCGCGACGACGTGACCTTCTCCGGATTCACCGAATCGCGGGTGCATCTTCCCGCGTATACCCGTCTCGATCTCTGGGGCCAAGCCACCATCGCGACCCTGGGCGGCGGCGCGACGGTGGCGATCACGGGCCGGGTCGAGAACGCGACCAACCAGCAGTTCCAGGAAATCTTCGGATACCGGGCGCCGGGGCGGCGGGTGATGATCGGCGCGGAGATCGAAATGCGCTGAGTGACTGTAACTTTCGGCGTGCCCGAGATCACCACGCCGGTGCTGGTCCTGCATACGATGCCGTATGGAGAAACGTCAGCGATTCTGCGGCTCCTCTCCCGGGATCTCGGGCTGGTGAGCGGCATCGCGCGCGGCGCGCGGCGCGCCAAGAGCCGCACCGGCCCACGCCTCGACATTTTCAGCGTCGGCTCAGCGACGCTGTTGATCAAGCCGCACCGCGATCTGCACCCCCTCACCAGCTTCGAGCTGTCGCAGGCCCACGGCGCCCTGGCGGGCGATGTCGCCCGCTTCGCCGCTGCCTCGGCTCTCTGTGAGCTGGCGCTCAAATGCGCCTCCACCGAGCCGCTGCCGGGGGCCTATGACGCCGCGACCGCGGGCCTCGATGCGCTCGAACATGCGCCCGCCGAAGACGCCGACACCGTCGCCCTTCTCGCGTGCTGGGGGCTCGTCGTCGCCCTGGGCTTCGCGCCGACGCTGGATCGTTGCGTCATTTGCGGCGAGGCCAGCGACGGCGCCGTCGCCTTCTCGGCCGCGCAGGGCGGGGCGCTCTGCTCGAAGCACCGGCGCGGCGAGCGCGCCTCGTCGCTCGGTGAGCCCGACGCGGCCGCGCTCTCGGCGTTCATCAGCGGGCGGCTCCCCGATGCTCCCCTCGATAGCCGACATGTCGCCGCGCATCGCCGCCTGCTGTTGAGCTTCATCCGGCACCACCTCGCCGAACATCGCGCGCTGCCCGCGCTCGCCTTCTGGGATGCCGAGTCGTGGAGCACCGATCCGCGCGTCAGATGACCTGGTCCGGCGGGATTGCCGGCGCCTGACGGGGCAGATGTATTGTGAACGTCGCACCTTCACCGGGCCGGCTTTTCGCGCTGATGGCTCCGCCGTGGGCTTCCACGATTCTCCGGCTGATATAGAGACCGAGCCCCAGCCCGCGTGAGCTGGCGGTTCCGCGCTCGAATCGCCGGAACAGACGCGGCAGCAGATCGGGATCGATGCCCGGCCCGCTGTCCGTGACTGTCAGCACCACCCCGTCATCCTCGCCGCGCCCATCGATGCGGATCGGCTGTCCGCCGCCATATCGGATCGCGTTGGAAACCAGGTTGACCACGACCTGTTCCAGGCGAACCCGATCCCATCCTCCCACCAGCGGCCCGGCGATATGAATGCTGATGGCGGGACCGCGCCTGGGATCGGGGCGGGCGGTGGCGACGGCAGCGGTGACGATCTCGCCCAGCTCCGCAGTGCCGGGCTCCACGCGAAACTGCCCACTCGCAATCCGGGTGACATCGAGCAGGCCGTTGACGAGGTCGCCGAGGCGGCGGCTGTCACGGTCCACCACTTGTGTGAGCGTCAACAGGCGATCGAGGCCGTCAGCCGTCACAGCGGCGCTGGTCTGGCGCGCGTCCTTCAGCTGGTCCTCGATCGATCGCCGGACGATCTGGATCTGGAGTCCCATCGACATGAGCGGCGTGCGCAGCTCGTGGGATGCGATGGCCAGAAAATCATCCTTGGCGCGGCTCGCCGCTTCGGCCGCGGCCCGTTGCCGGCTGATGTCCGCGACATACCGCCGCCGTTGCGCGAGGCCGCGCACGCCGATGGTGAAGAAGTTGATGAGGGCGGCTCCCACCAGGAGGCTCGCGACCATGAGGCGAAACGTGGTGGAGCTCGCCGTTGCCGCCGATTCGGCCGCCCGTCTCCCCAGCAGGGCGCTTTCGGACGCTTCCATCTCGGCGATCGAGCGTCGAATCTCGTCCATCGTGGTATGCCCGCGCTCGGTCAGGACCATCTCCTGCGCGGCCGAGAAGCCGCGATCCCGGCGCGTCGCGACGGTGCGCGTCAGCTCGCCGATCTTCACTGCGACGTCGGCTTTCAGCTGCACCAAGCGGCGAGACTGCGCGGGATCCCCGGCCGTCAGCACGGTCAAACGATCGAGCGTTGGCCGGAGCAGGCCTGGAGCACGGTTGAACGGCTCCAGGTACTCGGGGCGCCCGGTAATGAGGTACCCGCGCTGTCCAGTTTCCGCGTCGGTGATGTCGGAAAGGACAGTCTCGAGCGCGTTCAGCAGCTCGAGGGACTGGCTGACCCGGGCTTCATTGCTGGCCAGCAGGTGACTCGATCGAATCGAGGCCCACGCGCCGCCGATCAGGACCAGCAGAGCAATGGCGAAGGCCAGGATCAGCCGCCGCTCGATCAGGTCAGGCATCGCGCGCCTGTCGCCCGCTAAAGCTGGTCGATGATGGCTTCGAGGCGCTCGACGGGGAACGGCTTGGTCAAGCTCAACGAGACGCCGAGACGCCTGGCCAGGGCTGAAAGATCCGGGTTGGCGCTCATGAGAACGATGGGAACCGGGATCCGGCGCTCCTGCAGCAGTTTGATCAGCCCCGGCCCATCCAGGCCGGGCATCCGGATATCGAGCAGGACCATGTCGTACGCCTGTCGATTCAGCTGCGCAAGCGCATCGAAGCCATTGCTTGCCGAATCCGTCTGGTATCGATCGGCAAGCAGGACACCCAGCCTCTCGACTGTGTCCGAGTCGTCATCGACGATCAGGATGCGCTTCATCGTGGTCCCCGTTGTGGATGTCTCAGCAAAACCCCTGAAATGGCCGGTGGTTCCGTCAGGGCGGGGGGATCTCCAGGGCGCGAGGTACGGACTGGCTCGAATCGCTAGTTTAGTTCCATGGCTTCGGTAGAACCCCACGTCGTCATAGGCACCGCCGGCCACATCGATCATGGCAAGACCACGCTGGTGAAGGCGCTCACCGGGGTGGACACCGATCGCCTCGCCGAGGAAAAGGCGCGCGGCATCACCATCGACCTCGGCTTCGCGCCACTCGATCTGGACGGGCTTCACGCCAGCGTCGTCGACGTTCCGGGCCATGAAGGTTTCATCCGCAACATGGTCGCCGGCGCGACCGGCATCGATCTCGCGCTGCTCGTCGTTGCCGCCGACGAGGGCGTGATGCCGCAGACCCGCGAGCATCTCGCCATCCTCCGCCATCTCGGGGTGGAGCGCGGCGTGGTCGCATTGACGAAGACGGATGCCTCGCCCGACGCCGGATGGCAGTCTCTGGTCGCGGACGACATCGCCGGGCTGCTCGATGCCGAGCTGAAGCGGCGCTGGCCCATCATTCCGGTGTCGGCGACGAGCGGCGCGGGACTGTCGGAATTGCGCGCCACTCTGCTGGCGGAGGCGCGGAAGTCAGAGGTCCGGGCACCGGATGACCGCTTCCGCATGCCGGTGGATCGGGTGTTCGCGCTGGCCGGTGCGGGGACGATCGTCACCGGGACGGTCTGGAGCGGAAGCGCCAGCGAGGGCGACGCGGTCACTATCCTTCCGGCCGCGCGAACGGTGCGAATTCGCAGCATCCAGGTGCACGGCGCGCCCGCGCCCGGCACCGCTCCGGGGCGGAGGACGGCGCTGGCACTCGTCGGCCTCTCGAAGGAAGAGGCGGCGCGTGGCTCCGTCGTCGTCACCGGCGAAGGATGGCGAGCGGCGCGCGCGATCGATGTCGCGGTCACCCTCGCGGCCGGCGTGACGCTGAAATTGCGCTCGCGGGTGCACCTGCATCACGGCACGTCGGAAGTCATGGCTCGCGTCTCGCGCATCGGCGAGTCGGAGGCAGGCCTGATCGCCTTGCGTCTGCGGCTCGATGAGCCTCTGGTCGCGCGAGCCGGCGATCGCCTGGTGTTGCGGTCGTGGTCACCGGTGACGACGATCGGTGGCGGCGTGATCACCGATCCTTTCGCCGAGCGTCCTGCCGGTGCACGCCGCCGGCAGGGGCCACCGTCGCTCCCGGCGGCCAACGACGCCGAGCTGGTGGCGCGGTTGGTGAGCCGCCGTGCCGCCGCGGGAATGACCGTGGACGACCTGAGTGTCGCCGCAGGCCTTTCCACATCGCGGCTCGCGCCGGCGATCGAGAAATCGCGCAAGCTTGGCATCACCGGAACCGAGTCGTGGCTGGTCGCTCGATCTGAAATTGACGCTGCCCAGGAGCGTATGGCGGAGTCGTTGGCCGAATTTCATCGGGCCAGCCCCCTCGAGCCGGGGATGAGCGCGCAGGCCTGGCGCGCCGCGGCCCGCGCGCCCCGCGAGGAGCTGGTCGCGATCGCCGAAAACGCCTCGATCCGTTCCGGGGCGGTGATTCGTGAGGGGGCACTCGTCAGGCAGAAAGGCTGGAATCCTTCGGGCGGGACCGAAGCCCAGGGCGCCGCCGCCGCGGTACTGGAGATGCTGCGCAAAGCCGGCGCCGAGCCTCCGTCGGCGGCCGAAATCGGCGCCGCCATGCCTGGCGTGAATGTTGCTGCTCTTCTGCGGTTGCTGGCGCGCGACGGCCAGGTGGCCGCGGTCGGAGAGCGGTACTACGAAAAAATGGCACTCGAGCAGGAGCTGGAACGCCTGACCAGAGTGCTGGCCGAGCTGGGACCTTCGAGTCCCGCTGCCATAAGGGAACGCTTGGGACTATCTCGAAAGTGGCTCATACCACTACTGGAATGGGCTGATAGAGAAGGAGTTACGGTGCGCAGCGGCGACCTTCGTGCGCTTCGAAACGTGGCAAACGCTTGACTCACTGCGTGCGCGAGCGCATCATACCCCGCGTCGTGAAGCTGGTCAT
>DASXPG010000060.1:0-3477 GCA_036493755.1 Gemmatimonadales bacterium | reverse complement strand
GGCTCGCTGGCTCGTGGCATCAGGCGCCTGACCGACCCGTTCATCAAGCCCATCGAGCGCCGGGTGTTGCGCGCCGGTGGGAATCCGCAGTCGGCGCCCTGGTGGATGGTCGGCATGGCGGTGCTGATCGGGATCGCATTGATATCCGCGGCCGATTGGAGCGTGGGACAGGCCGGTCTTCTCGCCTCCGCCACCGCGGCCGGCCCTGCCGGACTCATCCGGCTCCTGGCCTACTGGGCGATTGCACTGCTCAAGCTCGCGCTCATCGTGCGGGTGATCGGTTCCTGGTTCGGCATCGGCGAGTACGCGAAGTGGATGCGTCCGTTCTACCTCATGACTGAGTGGTTCCTGGCGCCGATGCGGCGCATCATTCCACGCGTCGGGCCGCTCGACATTACGCCGATCCTGGCGTGGGTCCTGCTCGGTTTCATCGGGTCGTGGATCTGGAGGCTGGCATGAAGATGGAAAAGCTGTTCGTCTGGTTCGTGGGCCCGACGGTGATCGGGGGCGTGGGCCAGATCGTCGGCGGACTGGTCGGGGGCATCGTGGGGTCCGTGGTCGGGATCTTCGTCGGCTGGTGGGCCTATCGCCGGTATTTTGCCTAACTCATCTGGCGGGATTAGCTTTACTCTACAACCGACGATTCGTGGCGATTTGAGGCGTATTGCGGCCACGTTAAACAAACGCTAAAAGGCCGGCCCGTTGGTGCCAGCTTTTCGGCACCGTCGGGCGATTTGTTTGGGGGAACATGACCGCAGCCGAACGCCGCAAGCGACTTCGCGAAGCAGTGACGCGCCGCATCCTCGTCCTCGATGGCGCCATGGGGACGATGATCCAGCGGTACGCCCTGGGCGAGGCCGATTTCCGCGGTGAGCGTTTCGCGGCGCATCAACGGCCGCTGAAGGGGAACAGCGACCTGCTGATTCTCACCCGGCCCGATGTGATCAGTGCCATCCACCGCGCCTACTTCGAGGCCGGCGCCGACATCGTCGAGACCAACACCTTCACCGCGACCCGCATCGCCCAGGCCGATTACGGCCTCGAGGACCAGGTTCGCGAGCTCAACGTCGAAGGGGCGCGGCTGGCCCGCGTCGTCGCCGATGAATTCACCGCCAGGGAGCCCGACCAGCCGCGCTTCGTGGCCGGCAGCATCGGGCCGACGAACCGCACCGCGTCGCTCTCCCCCGACGTCAACAACCCGGCCTATCGCAACGTCACCTTCGACGAGCTGGTGGCGGCGTACACCGAGCAGACCGAAGGGCTGCTCGATGGTGGCGCCGATCTGCTGCTGGTCGAAACGGTCTTCGACACGCTGAATTGCAAGGCGGCCCTTTTCGCTATCGCCGGGGTGCTGGAACGGCGCGGAGAGGACGTCCCGGTCTCGGTGTCGGTGACGATCACCGACGCCTCCGGCCGCACCTTGTCGGGCCAGACCACCGAGGCATTCTGGAATTCGATCCGCCACGCCAATCTCTTCAGCGTCGGCATCAACTGCGCGCTGGGCGCGAAGCAGATGCGCGAGTACGTCGAGGAAATGTCCCGCGTGGCGACGCTCCCGGTATCGTGCCATCCCAATGCCGGCCTGCCTAACGCGTTCGGCGGATACGACGACACCCCCGACTACATGGCCGAGCTGCTGGGGGAGTTCGCGCGGAGCGGCTTTCTCAACATCGTGGGCGGCTGCTGCGGCACCACGCCGGAGCACATCCGGGCCATCAGCGCGGCGGTGCGGGAGCTTCCGCCGCGGGCCATTCCCGACGTGCCGCCCTACACCCGGCTCAGCGGCCTCGAGCCGCTGACCCACTGGCCGGGGAGCCTCTTCATCAACATCGGCGAGCGGACCAACGTCACCGGCTCGGCGAAATTCGCCGAGCTGATCAAGGGCGGGCGCTACGAGGATGCGCTGCGGGTGGCGCGGCAACAGGTCGAGAACGGGGCGCAGGTCATCGACGTCAACATGGACGAGGGGATGCTCGACTCGGAAGCCGCGATGATCGAATTCCTCAACCTCATCGCCGGCGAGCCGGACATCAGCAAGGTCCCGGTGATGATCGACTCGTCGAAGTTCTCGGTGATCGAGGCGGGCCTCAAGCGGCTGCAGGGCAAAGGCATCGTCAATTCGATCTCGATGAAGGAGGGCGAAGCCAGCTTCATCGCGCACGCCAGGCTGGTGCGCCGCTATGGCGCCGCGATGGTGGTCATGGCCTTCGACGAGCAGGGCCAGGCCGACACCGTGGAGCGCAAGGTGGCGATCTGCGCGCGCGCCTACCGGATTCTCACCGAGCAGGTCGGCGTGCCGCCCGAAGACATCATCTTCGACCCCAACATCTTTGCGGTCGCGACCGGCATCGCCGAGCATAACGAGTACGCCATGGCGTACCTCGAGGCGACGGCCCGGATCAAGGCCGAGCTGCCCCGCGCGCTGATCAGCGGCGGCGTGAGCAACCTCTCCTTCAGCTTCCGCGGCAACAACACGGTGCGCGAGGCGATGCACTCGGCCTTCCTCTACCACGCGGTGAAGGCCGGGATGGACATGGGGATCGTCAACGCCGGCCAGCTCGCCGTCTATGACGATATCCCCAGGGAGACGCTGACCGCCGTCGAGGACGTGCTCTTCAACCGGCGGCCCGACGCCACCGAGCGCCTCACCGCCCTCGCCGAGAATACGGCTCAGGGTTCGCGGGTCACGAGAAAGGAAGATCTGGCCTGGCGTTCGGCACCGGTGGGCGAGCGTCTTACCCACGCGCTGGTCGAAGGGCTCGACGCCTTCGTCGAGGCCGACGTCGAAGAGGCGCGCCAGGGCGCGGCGCGCGCCATCGAGGTGATCGAAGGACCGCTGATGGCGGGGATGAACGTCGTCGGCGATCTCTTTGGCGCCGGCAAGATGTTCCTGCCGCAGGTGGTGAAGAGCGCCCGCGTGATGAAGAAGGCGGTGGCGAAGCTGATCCCCTACATCGAAGCCGAGAAAGCGGCGGGGAGCGAAGCCGGCCGGCCCGCGGGGACGATCGTGATGGCGACCGTCAAAGGCGACGTCCACGACATCGGCAAGAATATCGTCAGTGTGGTGCTTCGCTGTAACAACTACGAAGTCATCGACCTGGGCGTGATGGTGCCGGCGCAGAAGATTCTCGACGCCGCGCGCGAGTCCAAAGCCGATGCCATCGGACTGTCGGGGCTGATCACGCCCTCGCTCGACGAGATGGTACACGTCGCCGGCGAAATGGAGCGGGAAGGATTCCGCGTTCCGCTGCTGATCGGCGGCGCGACGACATCGCGGATGCATACCGCGGTCAAGATCGAGCCCCACTACCAGGGCGCGACGGTGCACGTCCTGGACGCGTCGCGCAGCGTCGGCGTGATGGGTGCGCTGCTCTCGAGCAAACGCGATGCCTTCGGCGCCGATCTGCGCCAGGAATACCAGGCGCTGCGCGTCGAGCACGCCGGCCGGCGCGAGCGGGTGCCCGCGCTTTCCCTCGT
>DASXPG010000059.1:0-3134 GCA_036493755.1 Gemmatimonadales bacterium | reverse complement strand
GCGCCCCCGGCCAGTTTCTGGAACGCGCCGTTGACGAGCTTCAGCTGGTAGAAGCCGCTGACCATGTCGGTGGCGTAGAGCGATCCATTGTAGAGCTGCACGCCCCAGACGTAGGTGTTGCCCTGCCCGCCCGGCTGGATCCGCGCGATCTGCCGGGTCGACAGGTCGCCCAGCAGGACGCCGGAGATATCGAGCGCCACCACGCCGCCGTTGTAATAGGCGGCGTAGAGAATCGCGTGCTGCTCGTCGATCCAGAAGTTGTGCGTCCCCGCCGCGGGGTTGGTCATGTGGTACGACGCCACCTCGATGGGGCTGTTGACGTTGCTGATGTCCACCACGTGGATGTCGCCGCTCGAGCTGGAGCCGATGCTTCCCGGCCCTTCCTGGCCGACGAAGACGTATTTCTTCTCACCGTTAGGCGCCCAGTACCACCAGGCGTTGTGGACTTCGCCGCCCGCCGTCACGATGCTGCCCAGTAGCACCGGGTTGGCGAGGGTACCGCCGGCGCGCCCGTCGCCGACGTCGTAGATGTTGAGCCCGGTATTCCACTCGCAGAGGAACATGAGGCCGGCACGCGCGAACTGGTCGTGTTCGCCGTAGTTGGCGGGGACCGGAATTTCCTTCACCACCGTGACGACGCCCTCGGTGAAGGTCGCCGGCGAGCCGGCCAGGGCGGCGGCGGCGGCGGTGATGATCGACACGCTGGTGCCCGGGCCCATGGTGTAGATCGCCGAGGCCCTGCCGGTCGAGTCGGTGGCCGATGAGGGCGGCGCGATGCTGCCGGTCCCCGACGTGACCGACCAGGTGACGGCGACCCCGCCGACCCCGTTGCCGAAGTTGTCCACCACCTGCACCGTGAGCGGCGATGCCAGCGGCGCGAGCGGCTGGGCGGCCTGCAGGTCGCCCGAGGCTTTCACCAGCCGCGACGCTGCGCCCGGAAGGACGGTGAGATTGAATGCCACCGGCGAGCCGGCGGCACCGCCCAGATTGGCGTTGATGACCTTGGTGCCGCTGGTCGTCCCAGCCTGGTAGGTGGCGTGCGCGATGCCGTCCGCGCCGCTCGGCCCCGCCGATGCGATCGTCCCGCCGCCGCTGGCGATCGTCCACGTCACGTTCGCACCCGATTCGGGAGCGCCGGACATGTCCTTCACCAGCACCGACAATGACGAGGCCGCCGCCGTGCCGACCTGGAGCGTCTGGCCGCTGCCCCCGTTGACGATGATGGACGTGCCGGCGCTTACCGTCGGCAAATCCGACGCGCACGCCGCAAAGGCGGCGATCAGCAAACCACGCAGCGCGATACGGACCGGGGTAACGGTCATTCCATTTTCATTTCGTTCATGGAGTGCATGGGGCCGGCCATCGCGGCGCCGTACTGTCCCATCCGATGCATCGGGCTGCCGGCGCCGATGCGTAGTCCTACGCTCAACATCCACAGATCGTTCCTTCCGTACCACTGCACCGGATCGAACACTCCGGTGAGCGTCGTCACATGCATGTACGCCGCTTCGCCGATGGTTTCAAAGCGGACCGGAAGTCGTGCAATGCTAAATGGTTTGCCCGCACCGAGGGTCGCGACGTTCCAACGAGTGATGCCGATGTTGCCGTTCTCCGAGTGCGGCCGGATGGTGCGGAAGTCGTCGGAGCTGAGCCGCAGCTCTTCGGGCCGGTCGGTGCGCTCGAATCGCAGATACGCCCGGAGCCCGGTCTGATATCGCCGCCACTGCACCTCGGCGAGTCCCGAGTAATAGGAGAAGAAGCCTCCTTCGACGGTCTTGTCCCACTCGGCCAGCGCATACACCTCGCCGATATGCGTGAGGCGCTGGTACCGCGCGGAAAAATTGACCAGCCGATGCACCAGTCCGGCACCCTGCCTGTGCTCCGGAGATTTCACCTCCGCGATCGACCCGCCGATCTCGAGCCCCGGCGTTGGACGAACGGTCAGCCGCGCCGACCAGGAATCGCCGAAGCGGCTCCAGTTGGGCCACTCATTCCAGCGCTCGGGCTCGTCGCCATTGAAGACGCTTCCCTCGACGGTCACCGCGCGCCAGCTCACCGCACCGACCACGACCGCGCGCTCGAGCACCTGGCTGAAATGATGGTTCACGGGATAGATCATCGCCGGCCGGCTCATCGGATCTTCGGTACCGAAGGCGGCGAAGCCTTTTCCCGCCGTCAGCGACCAACGCACCCCCGCCGGGAGCCTGACGGGATCGTTGACGGTGACGAGTACTTCGTGCGCCCAGGTGTGGGGATGGCGCCGGTCCTCGTAGCTCTCACCCCAGGCCCCGAGCGACAACTCGCCCCCCGACATCGTCAGCCCCTCGCCGTCGAGCATGACGTGCACCGTCAGGTGGCCGTGCAGCAGCGGCAGCATTCCAAAAAGAGTGGGAGCGACGACGCGGAATTCGGTGCGGTTGGAGCCGCCGGGAGCGGGAGCGGCCATCGTGGCCAGCGGCGTCGCCTGCGCGCCCCATTCGATCTGCGCGGCGAGCGGGGCGGCACGGAGCGCGATGGCGACGAGCAGGAGGTGCGAGACGCGCAAGACGCGCCGGACCATCTACACCCTCAGCGCAAGAAGCGCGGCTTCATCGATCTCGTGTCCGCCGTCGAACTGCACCAGCTCGGCGGTGATGTTCATCGCCGCATAGCGCGCATCCTCGGCGCGGATCGCCTCCGGACTTCCGATCTGATCCTTGCGGCCCAGCACCCGGATGATCCTCATCGGCCGTAGCGGCGCTGACGCTGCCGCATCCAGCTCGATGGGCATCGGCCCGGCCCAGAGCACCAGCGTGTCGGCGCGCGACGTACCGCGCGCCAGCCAGCGGCAGGCGGTCGCGACACCCTGCGAGAAGCCAAGGACGACGGTCCGCGGCTTCGCCCCGCCGAGCTGCGCCGCGATCTGATGGTGCAGAAGATCGAGATAGTTGACGTAGTCATCGATTTCCGCCTGGCGGTCCTCGCGCGTCATCCACGTTGCGCCGACCCGGGCCTGGGGCGAGCCGTGATAGGTCGTGTTATCGAGATAGAAGCGGTTCAACGCCTCCGGGGCTACGATGAGCCGAGAGCCGTCGTTGAGGGAAGCGAAATTCCGGATGAAATACGCGGTGAGCTGGCCGAAGCCGTGCAGAACG
>DASXPG010000058.1:0-5810 GCA_036493755.1 Gemmatimonadales bacterium | reverse complement strand
GCTGACGAGCGTGCCATTGCAATAGCTGGATCCCACCGATGCACCCCAGGCGTGCGGCCCTTGTATCGGCAGGTTGCCTGACGCGTCGAGAGTATCCGATAGCGTGACCGACACTTCATCGATCGAGGCGCCGTCGGCCTTGAGGACGACGGTGACCGGCTGCACCTTCGGATTCTGGAACGTGTACCAGTCACGCGCCGGGGGATGACCGGGCGGCGTCCCTTCGAGGACCAACGAGGTGCGCTCGAGCGATTGATTGAGGATGCCAAGCGCCGCCGGCTGCGAATCGTTAGGCTCGAGCCGGTCGCCCTGGAAGATGGTCAACGGGGTCAGGTACGTCGTTCCGGCCTGGCCGCGGCGTGCCGTGACCAGCGCCGGCGACGGCACCGGCGGCACCAGCACCCGAAGGGTCGCCGATCCGCCGCCACGCTGCGGCTGGTCGAGGGTGAAGCCGTTCTGCGTAAGAACCACCGCCGGCAGGCCGCCAATCGTCACCGTGGTCTTGGCTGGATTGAGCCCGACGCCGTGGATCTCCAGGGTGTCGCTGAAATAGACCTGCGCGCTCGACGAGGTGACCGATGCGATCTGGATCGGCTCTCCGACAAAGACCTGCATGCTCTCGGGCGGCGTGCCGGCAAAGCGCAGCTGCGCCACTACCCAGGCCCTCCCGGAATCCTTCGCCACTGCCACGCCGCTCGCCGAGACGTCGAGAATATTCGGATTGCGCGAGGTGAAGACGTAGTCGGATGGCCGAACGACGCCCCCATGCTGCGGGGAGACCGCAGAGAGTTGGACCGTATCGTCGACGTTGACCGAGGATACCGAGTCGATGGCGATGCGAAGATCTCCGGACCGGTCGGAGGGCAGCACGCACCCGATGGCCAGTACGAGGACAACCACACCTGCCATGAGCAGCGTGCGCGGCACGACTGAGACAAACCGCCCGTCTATGAGAAGGAGCTTAACATGCCGTCCGAAGGGCGATGCTGCAAGGCGGAAGTATCAGATGCGGACGATCACAAGCCGCCGAACCACGGATAGCCCTGGTCTTCCCAATAGCCGCCGGGCCGCCCCTCGGTGAACTCGATCGCCATCAGGTACTTGGTCAGCTTGTAACCCAGCTTGACGGGCGAGTAGAGCCGCAGCGGCGCGCCATGATCGGGCATGATGGGGCGATCGTTGAAAGCGTAGGCGAGAATGGTCTGCTGGTGCATCGCGGAAGCGAGGTCCCAGCCGTTGCTGTAGCCGCTGTCGAACGACTTGAAGTTCACATACCGCGCCGCCGGCAGCGGCTGCGCCCGCTCGGCGATGGCGCGGAACGGCACACCGCTCCAGGTCGCGATCGCGGTCCACCCCTCGACGCAGTGATGCTTCACGGTGTAGGTGAGCCGCGGCATCGCCTGGATCTGGTCGATGGTGTAGACACCGGGATGGCGCACCAGGCCGCCCACCTGGAGCTGCCAGGTCACGGGAGTCATCAGCATCGGCGTGCCGTCGCTGACGTAGTACGACGGGAACTGCGCGCCAGGCGTGCGGCGCGAAACCGGATACTCGCGCGAGGGCCGGTGCGAGAGCAGCAGCCCCGACACGCCGTCGTTGATCCTGGAGAAAAGATGAGCTGGCTTGCTGAGCGGCGCCCCGCTCCAGCCGCAACCCGCGAGCAGCGCCGACGCGCCCGCGGCGGCACCGGCAATGAGGAAGCCTCGACGATCAGAATCCTTCACTCGGAAACCTCCCTCGATACCATCCCGTGATCATCGCGCGCAGCGACGCCGGATCCACCAGCAAAACCAGGGCGACGTGCACCACGATGAATCCCGCGAAGAGCCAGACCGCCACGAAGTGCCAGTAACGCGCCCACTCGTAGCCGCCGAAGAGCGCGGTGAGGAAGGCGAACTGGATGGGCTTCCAGATCGCGATGCCCGACAACACCGAGACGATGCCTAACGTGAGGATGAACGAATAGGCCGCTTTCTGGAGCGCGTTGTGTTTGCCCTGCGGCGGGTGATCCTTGCGCAGCTTGAGGTAGTAGAGCTGCATCTGGACCGCCCGGGGCACGTCGCGGGGGCGGAACGCCAGGATCCGCCCCTCTCCCGACACCAGCAGATAGACGAGATACAGCAGCGCGTTGAGAATCAGCGGCCACATCAGGAAGAAATGCAGGTTCAGCGCGCCGGCCAGCCACCCGCCCATCCGCAGCATTTCCGGCACCGACCGATTGTTGAAGGGATTCGGGCCCAGCGAGGGCGTGCCCCGCATCCCGAAATGCGGGAAGGCGCCGTAAATCTGCAGTCCGGTCGCCATCATCATCACCAGCACGACGGTGTTCACCCAGTGCGTCAGGCGCACGATCCAATGATGGCGGTGGACCAGCGGACGCCGCGCCGGTGGAGGCGGCGGCGGTGGAGGCGGTGGCGGTGGCGGTGCCGGTGGCTGCTCCGCGGCGACGGGATCCGGTGCGGTCATTCTGGGAGCAACGATGGGCCGCGGGCGAAGGTTCCCGCAAGAGTGCAGCGACTTCCCGCGACTGCTATTCTTGGTCATGTCCGAGCACAATGGTAAGGGCAGCTGGCTGGAGCACTGGCAGGACGAGGCCGATGCGGCCTTTCTGTACCGCCATCTGGCCGTTGCCGAGCCCGCCCCGCAGAAGGCCGAAGTCTACCGCAAGCTCGCCGAGGTCGAGGACCGCCATACCGCCATCTGGCAGCGGCTGCTGGCCGAGAACGGCATCGAGGTTGGCGTGGCGAAGCCGTCGCGCCGCGCGCGCCTCCTCGCCTGGCTGGCCCGCCGCTTCGGACCGGCGCTGCTCACCCGCCTGCTGCTGCGCGAAGAGGGCCGCGAGGTCCAGGGTTACCTCTCGCTCCACCGCGACAGCGAGCCTGGAGCGGCGAAGGAGGCGGCGCTCACCCTGGCTCGCGAATCGGCGCATCATGCCGAGACCCTGGGCGCGCTGGCGGGGCGCGTGGGCGAGCCCTGGCACCGCGCCGAGTCGGGCGGCTTTCTCCGCAACGTCGTGTACGGATTCAACGACGGTCTCACCGCGAACTTTGGTCTCGTGGCGGGCGTCATCGGCGCCGCCGTTTCCTCACGCGTGGTGCTGGTCTCCGGGGTGGCGGGGATGTTCGCCGACGCCTTGTCGATGGGCGCCTCCGGGTATCTCGCGGCCAAGAGCGAGCAGGAGGTCTACGCCAACGAGACGGCGATGGAGGCGGAGGAGATCCGGCTCATGCCCGAGGTCGAGGCCGACGAGCTGGCGCTGATTTACGAAGCCAAGGGGATCGCTCCCGATGAGGCCCGCCGCCGCGCCGATCAGATCATCCGTGACCCTGAACGGGCCCTGGCCGAAAGCGTGCGCGAGGAGCTGGGCATCGGCGCCGCGCGAAGCACCCCGATGCGCGAAGGCGTCGTGACGGGATTGGCCACCGCCGTCGGCGCGCTGATTCCGGTCGCGCCGTTCGTCGTCTTTACCTCGGGCGGCAACACCGCCATTGCCGCGTCATTCGCCCTGTCGATGGGTTCGCATTTCGCCGTCGGCGCGGCGCGCAGCGTCTTCACCGGCCGCACCGTCCTGCGTTCCGGGGCGGACATGTTCGTCGTCGGGCTGGGCGTCGCCGCGATCGGCTACCTGGTCGGCGGCGCGCTCGCGCGACTTCTCTAGTTTATCAAGAGGAAGGACCGCACATGAAGTTCCTGAAATGGCTCGGCATCGCGGCTGGAGTGCTCGTCGGGCTGGTGCTGGTGTGCGCGGTGCTGGTGGCCATCGGGGCGAGCCAGAAGGTGAATCAGAAATTCGAGGTTCCCGCCGAGCACCTCGCCATCCCCTCCGACTCCGCGTCGCTCGCCCGCGGCGCGCACCTGGTGGAGGCGGTCGCCAAGTGCAAGGATTGCCACCGTCCCAACTTCGGCGGGGGCGTCTTCATCGACCAGGCCGTGTTCGCCCGCCTTTACGCGCCCAACATCACGCCGGCGGGAGTGGTCGCGCACTTCAGCGATCCCGACTGGATCCGCGCCATCCGGCACGGCGTGCTCCCCAGCGGACGCGGCGCGATCATCATGCCCGCCGATGCCTACATCTACATGTCCGACTCGGATCTCGCCGACGTCATCGCCTACGTGAAGAGCGTCCCGCCGGTGCAGGCCGCGTGGCCCGAGCCGCGCTTCGGTCCGGTCGGCAAAGTGCTGCTGGCGATGAACAACCTCCCCATGATCCCCGCCGCGCGGATCGACCACGGACGGTTCCGCTTCACCTTTCCGGCGATCGACACCACGCCCGAGTACGGACACTACCTCGCGCGCATCGGGGGCTGTGCCGCGTGCCACAACGCAGCCTTCAGCGGCGGCCCGAACCCCGCCGGCCCGCCGGATTCGCCGCCGCCGATGAACCTGACGCCGATCGGCCTGGCCGGCTGGAGCGAGCCGATGTTCATCACCGTGCTGCGCCAGGGGAAGAAGCCCGACGGGAGCGCGATCAACAACGACTTCATGCCCTGGCAGAGCTCGGGCAAGATGACCGATGCCGAGATCCATGCGATATGGCTGTTCCTGAGGAGCCTGCCGCCCAAGCAAACCGGCGAGAGCTGATGAGACTCTGGGAGCTGCTGGCGATTCTGGTTGCATGGGCGGCGATTGTTTCGGTGCGCCGGAGAGCAGGTCGCCGTAGCATGCCGACGCCGCAGACGCCAGGTGGTTCGCAGGGAAAAAGTTCACCGCATATCCTCGCACATGATCCCGACATTGATTACGACGAGCTGGAGCAGGCAGAGAAAGAAGTGAAGGACCTCGATACCGATGCCAAGGGGCGGCCGCTGGACGACGTGATCGGCGACGACTGGGGACCGGGGACGCCGAAGCCGCCTTACACCTGATCGATCGTTTCCATCCCCTTGGCGGTGACCCGCGCCGAGATCAGCGGCAGCATCTCCGCCCTCCCTACCCCGATTTCGATCGCCTGCGCCAGCGCCATTCGCGCGATCGTCACGCCTGCCTCGTCGCGCGCGTAGATCGACGCCAGCGGCTCGCCCTTCTGGACCCGCTGTCCCGGCCGGGCGCTGATCACGAATCCCACCGACGGATCCACGACGTCGTCCACCTTCTGGCGGCCGCCACCCATCTGCACCACGGCGCGGCCGATGGCGCGGGGCTCCACCCGCGCGATGGTTCCGGCGCGCGGCGCCTCGTAGACCTCGACCAGCGCCGACTGCGGCAGGATCCCCGGATCCTCGACCACCGCGGGGTTGCCGCCCTGGGCCTCGATGATCGCGGCGAATCGCTCGGCGGCCTTGCCGTTCCTGATGCAGGTCTCGAGCTCCTGTTTCGCGGCATCGCGATTGGCCGGCGTCGCCGCCTGGCGGCGCGCCAGGAGCAGCATCTCGATCCCTTCGGCGATGGTGAGCTCGTGGAGGTCGTCGGGACCCTCGCCCTTCAGCGCGTTGATCGACTCCTCAGCCTCGAGGGCATTGCCGCAGGCTCTGCCTAACGGCCGGTCCATGGCGGTGAGCAGCGCCACCGTGGGGCAGCCGCGGTCCTCGCCCAGCCGGATCATCGTCTCCGCCAGCTCCCGCGACCTGGCCGGATCGGTCATGAAGGCGCCGCTGCCCATCTTCACGTCGAGCACCAGGCCGTTCAGCCCTTCGCTCAGCTTCTTGGACATGATGCTGGCGGCGATGAGTGGAATGCACTCGACCGTCGAGGTCACGTCGCGCAGCGCGTAAAGCTTCTTGTCCACCGGAGCGATCTCCGGCGTCTGGCCGATCATGGCGCAGTTGATCTGCTCGATTTGCGTCCGGGTTTCGTCCATGCTGAGAGCGGTG
>DASXPG010000057.1:0-8281 GCA_036493755.1 Gemmatimonadales bacterium | reverse complement strand
CGTTTCCTTTTCTCTGGGAGACGGCTTGCGTCCGGGATCGATCAAGGACGCGAATGACGAAGCGCAGTTCGCCGAGCTGAAGACCCAGGGTGAGCTCAACACCATCGCCTGGGAGTTCGACGTGCAGACCATGAATGAGGGCCCGGGCCACATCCCGATGCACCTCATCAAGGAGAACATGGACAAGCAGCTCGAATGGTGTCAGGAAGCGCCGTTCTACACGCTTGGCCCGCTGACGACCGACATCGCCCCCGGCTACGACCACATCACCAGCGCCATCGGCGCGGCGATGATCGGCTGGTACGGGACCGCGATGCTCTGCTACGTGACGCCCAAAGAGCACCTCGGCCTCCCCAACCGCGACGACGTGAAAGCCGGCGTGATCGCCTACAAGATCGCCGCGCACGCCGCCGACCTGGCCAAGGGACACCCGCGCGCCCAGGAATGGGACAACGCGGTTTCCAAGGCGCGCTTCGAGTTCCGCTGGAACGACCAGTTCAACCTCGCGCTCGATCCGGTCACGGCGCGCGCCTTCCACGACGAGACGCTCCCCGCGGAGGGTGCCAAGGTCGCGCACTTCTGCTCGATGTGCGGACCCAAGTTCTGCTCGATGCACATCACCCAGGCGGTGCGCGAATATGCCGCCAAGGGAATGGCGGAGAAATCCGCTGAGTTCGTGGAGAAGGGCGGGCAGGTGTATGTCCCCGCAGACTGAACAACGGGGAACGGGGAACGGGGAACGGGAATCCGGCGAGCGCATGTCGGGCGCCATGGTCACGGACGAGCTGGTCATCGCCTCGCGCGCCTTCCGCTCGCGTCTCATGCTCGGCACCGGCAAGTACCGCGACTTCGGCATCATGCGTGACGCGATCGCGGCGAGCGGGACCGAAATCGTCACGGTGGCGATCCGCCGCGTCGAGCTGGGGATGCCGGGCCATGCCGGCGTGATCGAGGCCATCGATCAGAGCCGCATCCAGCTTTTGCCCAACACCGCCGGCTGCAAGACGGTCGACGAAGCGGTGCGGGTCGCGCGCCTGGCCCGCGAGATGAGCGGCACCGATTGGATCAAGCTCGAGGTGATTCCCGACGCGCGTTACCTGCTCCCCGATCCGGTCGAGACCTTGCGCGCGGCCGAGATTCTCTGCGGCGAAGGCTTCTCAGTGCTGCCATATATGCCGGCCGATCCGGTACTGGCGCGGCGGCTGGCGCAGGTGGGCTGCGCGACGGTGATGCCGCTGGCATCGCCGATCGGCTCGGGGCGGGGCATTCTGACCCGCGCGCAGCTCGACATCATCATCGAAGAAGCAACGGTGCCCGTGGTCGTGGACGCCGGACTCGGCGTGCCGAGCGAGGCCGCGGCGTGCATGGAGATCGGCGCGCAGGCGGTGCTGGTGAATACGGCGATCGCCGAAGCAGAGTCGCCAGTGCAGATGGCGGCGGCCTTCAGGAAGGGCGTCGAAGCGGGCCGCGAAGCCTGGCTCGCCGGGCGCATGCCGCTTCGCGCCCACGCGAATCCGTCGAGCCCGACCTCGGGTGTGGTGGGTACGGCGCCGGCGACCGTTCCCGCGGGCTGACGCCAGGCGTTACTCGGCGCGGAGCGCGACCTGCGGATCGACCCGGCTCGCGCGCCGCGCCGGAATCCAGGCCGCCAGTAGGGCCACCCCTCCGAGCAACAAGGTGACCACCGCGAGGGTCGCGGGATCGCCGGGCTTCACCGAGAAAAGCAGTCCGCTCAGCACCCTTGTCAGCGCCAGCGCGCCCAGGACACCGAGAGCCAGTCCGGGAATTGAGAGGCCGAGCGCGCGGCGGACGACCATCCGGCCGATGTCGCGCGTGCCCGCCCCCAGCGCCATCCGGATCCCGATCTCGTGGGTCCGCTCCGCCACCGAGTAGGCCAGCACGCCGTAGATCCCGATCGCTGCGAGTGCCAGCGCCAGCAGCGAGAACGCGGTCAGCAGTCGGGCCTGGAACAGTGGTTCGGCGGTCGTACGGTCGACCAGCCCCGTCATGGTGGAGAGGTTCTCGACCGGCTGATCGGGATCGACGCGGCGTACGACGTCCCGCATCGCCCCCGCGACCAGGCGCGGGTCGGCGGCGGTCCGCACCTCGAACGTCATGTGCCCGAGGAACTCCGGCTCCGGGACCTGCGCGTAGGGCCGGTAGAGTGCGGGATCGTGCTGGCCGGTGAGGTCCTCCTGGATGATGTCGTTCACCACGCCCACGACGGTGAGCCAGTCTTCCGGGCGGGGATGAACCAGCATCGCGACACGGCGGCCGAGCGCGCTGGCGCCGGGCCACAGCCGGCGCGCGAGTCCCGCGCTGAGGATCGCGACGCGCGGCGCGCCGGCGACGTCCTGCTCGGTGAAGGCGCGGCCCTCGCGCAGCCGGATGCCCATGGCCCGGAAATAGCCGGCATTCACCACGGGCTTGTCCACCCACGTGCCAACGCCCGGCGGCGTGGTCAGACCCTCGATGGCGTAGCTCCCCCTGACCAACGCGTTGCCCAGCGGCAGCCAGTTCACCGCGCCGGCGGCCTCGATGCCGGGCACTTGCGCGAGCCCCTCCAGCACGGCGGCATGGAAGCGCTGCATCGCGGCCGCGTCCCGGTAGGTGGTGCGGGGCAGGTTCACCGTCATCGCGACCACCTGTTCGGGGCGAAAGCCGAGCTCCACGGCGCGCAGCTTGGCGAAGCTCCTGACCAGCAGACCGGCGCCGGCCAGCAGCACCAGGGCAATCGCGATCTCGCCGGTCACGAAGGCCGCGCGGAGTCCGCCGTGGCGGCGGGTGGTCCGATCGCCGGGGCCGATGGCGCGATGCAGGTCGGACCGGGTGAGCCGCAGCGCGGGCGCCAGTCCGAACGCGATACCCGTGCCTAACGACAAAAGCGCGGTGAACGCCAGCACCGCGCCGTCGACGCGCAGCGTCTCCACCCGGGGCAGGAGGTCCGCTGGTGCCAGGGTGATGAGGGCGCGGACACCCGCCACCGCCACAGCGGCGCCCAGCAGCCCGCCGGTGGCGGCGATGAGCACGCTCTCGGTCAGCAGCTGGCGCACCAGCCGGCTGCGCGTGGCGCCCAGCGCGGTGCGCAGCGCCATCTCATCCTGGCGCGTCGCCGAGCGCATCAGCAGCAGGTTGGCCACGTTGGCGCACGCGATCAGCAGCACGCAGGCGACCGCGCCCGAGAGGATCCACAGCAGGCCTGAGACGTCGCCGACCAGGACATCCCGCAACGGCAGCACCTGCGCCACCATGGCCGCGCGCGTTTCGCCAGGATCGATGGAGAAATTCGGGGCGATGCCCGCCAGCTCGGCCCGCGCGGCGCCCTCGCTGACGCCGTCCCTGAGTCGCGCCACCACCGGCCTCATCCAGGTCACGCTGGCCAGGCCGCTGCTCGCCGACGACGGCCCGTTGGGATGCACGGCGTCCGGGATCCAGAGCCTCGTGTGATGCGGGAACTCGAACCCGGGGGGCAGCACGCCGATCACGGTGCGCGGGCTTCCGTCGAGCATGACGTGCCGGCCCACGATCTGGGGGTCGCCGCCCAAGCGGCTCTGCCAGAGCTGGTCCGAGATGAGCACGACCGCATCGCGGCCGGCTTCCCCATCGTCGGGCGCGAACGCCGCGCCGAGCGCGGGTGCGACGCCGAGGACGCGCGTGAAGGCGGTGGTGACTTCGGCGGCTTCGATCCGCACTGGATCGCCCGCGCCCGTCAGCGTGACCTGGAGCTCGGCGTAAGCCGCGACGCTTTGCCAGGATCGCTGCCGGCCCGCGAATTCGACATAGTTGCGCTCGAGCAGCGCGGGCTCGTCGAGGCTGAAGCCGCTCGCGAAACTGCCTTGGTGCTGGTAGGCGATCGCGTAGAGCCGGTCGGAGGACGGAAAGGGCAGCGGGCGCAGGAGGACGCCGTTGACGACGGTGAACATCGCCGTATTCGCGCCAATGCCCAGTGCCAGCGTGAGGATCGCCACGACCGCGAAGGCCGGGGCACGCTTCAGCGAGCGCAGCGCGTAGCGCAGGTCCTGCCGCAGCCGGTCCAGCCATCCGCCGCCCCACATCGAGCGAGTCGTTTCCTTCACCAGGCCCACGTTGCCGAACTCGCGCCGAGCCGCGGCGGCGGCGGCATCCGCCGAAGCGCCCCGGGCGATGTGATCCTGCGCGGCCATGGCGAGGTGCGCGCGGATCTCCTCGTCGAGCTCGGCGTCACGCCGCTCCTGGTCCGTCATGGCTGCTCTTCGGCGGGCGGAAGGAACAGTCCCGCCATCGCCTCGGAGAGCCGCTTCCAGCGGGAGCGCTCCTCCACCAGGCGCTTGCGGCCCGCGGCGGTCAGCCGGTAGACGCGGACCCGCTGCTTGTTCCCGGACAACTCCCAGTCGGCGGCGATCGCGCCGGCGCGCTCCAGCCGGTGCAGAGCGGGGTAGAGCGAGCCGGTGTCCACCTGGAGGACGTCGCCCGACCCGGCGCGGATCAGCTGGACCAGGCCGTAGCCGTGGCGCGGTCCCCAGCGCAGCGCCTGGAGGACGATGAGGTCGAGGGTGCCCTGGAGCAGTTCGATGCGGGACAGCGGTTTGTTGCCGGCCATGTGACCCCTGGCTGTAGGATGTCTACATCCAAGGGTGTAGAATGCCTACATCTCAGGCCGGCGTCAATGCCGCCGAGCCCGAGCCGTCCTACGGCTGGTGTGGTCGGCCTCGCGCAGCCGGAGGTGCCGGCGTAGCGTCGGGCGGTCCACCGCTGGCGCAGCCACGGTACTGGGTGCCGTCCACCGTCAGCCGCACCTGGTAGCGATAGGTGGTGTCGGAATGTCCATCGGTGCAGTTCAGCCGGCGGAACTCGATGATGATGGAATTCGGCGCCGGGCCCATCCGTTTCGACACCCAGCTGCTCGCCGAGTCGTTGCCGTCGACCCGCCCCGGCCCGAAGACCACGCCGTTCTCGCGCCCCGGCCCCTTGTAGCGAATCCCCTGGCCAAAGAGATCGACCGTCCACGGGGGCCCGTTGGCCAAGCCGTGCGCCGCGTAGATGCTCCGCGTGTCGGTGATGACCGGATCGGGCTGCCGCGCCGCTTGCGGCACGGTATCGGACAGGGGTGTTCGCCCGGCTCCCTGCGCCGACCGGTCGGATCTCGAGCACCCCGCCAGTGCGAGGGGCGCGAGGATCAGCGTCATCAGAATTCGGTTGTTGATCATCGTTTCCATTCCGCTCACTGAGATCCGGGATCCTGGATGTCGACGCCGCCGACGGCGTGTGCCTGGATCATCGCGCGCAGCCGAGCCAGGTCGGCGCCGATGGCCCGCTTGGGAAGATAGTAGGCGTTCGTGCGGTTGATGAAAAAGAGGATGAACTCGCGGGTCTCGATGATCCGCTCCATCATCTGCCAGCCGAGGGTGAATTCCGAACCCCGGCCGCGCATTGTCAGCCCGTAATCGTGAAACGCGTGATGCAGGGGAAAGCGGAGATTGCGGTCGGAGCGCTGCTGCTGCTTCGCGCTCCAGAGGAAGCGGCCGCTCAGCATGACCCATTCGCCGATGATCACCAGCACCATGACGACGAGCGCCGGTGTCAGCCAGTCGTCATCGTCGTGCGTGCTTCGGTAGATCGCGAAGGCAACTCCAGCCGCCGCAATCACGAGCGGCATGACGGACAGCGTGCCGGCCCAGGCGCGCCTGAACATGATCGCACGCTGGCCGCGGATGTTCTCCCGCAGGTTCCACTCGAACACGATGTCGAGCTCGGCATTGTCGGCCACAGGCGACCGGCGCTAGTGCTGGGTCGAGTCCGACTTCTCGGTCGAATCCGATTTCAGCACCAGCTCGACCCGCACCTTCGTGGTATCACCGGCTCTCACGGTGACGTGTTTCTCCCACGGCTCGAAATCATCGGTCTGGATTTCCAGGTCGTAGGTCCCGGGATGCGCCGGGAAAATGGATCCGGTCACCTGGAGGGTGTCGAGGTAGAGCACCGACCCCTCGGGGATGTCGCCGATCACGCGGACGAATCCCATCGCCGCGAGTGCGGCCGCGATGGAATCGCGCCGATGGGCGGCGGTGTCGGGCTTCGGGGCAGCGACCGGTGCGGCGGCGATCGGTGCCGGCGGTGCGGCTGGAGGCGCCGCGCCGGCCCCGCGATGCTGGTAACGCAGCGCCGCCATGATGCCGACGACGATCAACGCCACGGCGGCGATGCCGCTGCCGATGAGCAGCGCCTTCGGACGCTGATGCGACTGGGCCGCGGCGAGTCGCTCGCCGAAAACCGGCGCCGAAGCGCGCGGCGGCGCCGCGGGCGGAGCCTCGGCACTCAACTCGACGACCGCGGCCTCGTCCTCTGACATCACCGGCACCGGTTCCGGGGTCGGGCGTCTCGGCGCGAGAGGCGGCGGAGGCGGCGGAGGCGGCGCAGCGCGCGGCGGCTCCGGCATGGGTGGCGGCGGTGGCGCAGCCCGGGGCGGTTCCGGCATCGGCGGCGGTGGCGCAGCTCGCGGCGGTGCCGGCGCCGGTGGTGGTGGGGGCGGCGGCGGTGCTGGAGCAGGCGGCGGCGCGGGCGGAGCCTGGGGCGGCGGCGCGGGCGCCCGCGGGGGCTGCGGTGGTGGCGCCGGAGGGCGAACCGCGGGTGTCACCGTGGTCTTGGGGCCCAACGGTCTGAACTGTGGCGGCGCGTTAGGCGTCGGTGCCGGTGGTGGCGCGGAGCCGGGACTCTGGCCGGGTGCCACGAAGACATAGCCGCACCAGCTGCACTTGTCGGTTGCTACCGTTTTCTTGCCGCACTTTGGACAGTTCAACTCATTCTCGATTGACTGGGGGAACCGGGATAATGCCAACGCGAATGATAGCATGTCCACCCGGGCCCGTGATGTCCAGACCGGGGGTCCGGATCCCGGAGCATGGTGTAGGAGCAACGGGTGAAGAGTCGTGGGGGGCCGGGGAAGAAAGGGCTCGGCAGCGAGCCGGCCGCCGCGGCGCGCGCCGCATCGCTCCGCTACAGCAGCGATGAGCATCCCGGCATTCGCCGGCGCGGAATGGCCGGCCGGTTTTCGTATCTGTCGGCCAAAGGCCGGAAGCTGCGCGATCCGGCGACCCTGGCCCGCATTCGCGCCCTGGTGATTCCGCCCGCCTGGACCGGTGTCTGGATTAGCCCCGACCCTGATGGTCATCTGCAGGCGACGGGCCGCGATGCCCGCGGCCGCAAGCAGTACCGCTATCATCGCCGCTGGCGCGGGGTGCGCGACGAGACCAAGTACGAGCGGATGCTTCTCTTCGGGCAGGCCCTGCCCAGGCTGCGACGGCGGGTGCGCGCCGATCTCGCGCTGGACGGACTGCCGCGGGAGAAGGTCCTCGGCATCGTGGTGCGCTTGCTCGAGACCACGCTCATCCGCGTCGGCAACGACGAATATGCCCGCACCAACAAGTCGTTCGGTCTCACCACGCTCCAGGACCGGCACGTGAAGATCTCGGGATCGCGCATCACCTTCCGGTTCCGCGGGAAGGCGGGGAAGTCCCACGACATCGAGATCTGCGACCGCCGGATGGCCAGGCTGGTCCGCCGTGTCCGCGATCTTCCGGGCCAGGATCTCTTCCAGTTCGAGAACGGCGATGGACGGCCGCAAGCGATCAGCTCCGGCGACGTCAATGACTACCTGCGCGATGCCTGCGACGACGAATTCACCGCCAAGGATTTCCGTACCTGGGCGGGGACGCTGATCGCCGCGCGCGGGCTGGCCGCGGAACACCCGGACACCGTGACCGGGGCCAGGGCCGCGGCCCTCGAAGCGGCCCGGCGGGTGGCCGAGAGCCTCGGCAACACCGTCGCGGTATGCCGGAAGTCATACATCCATCCGTCGATTCTGGCGGCTTACGAAGACGAGGTGTTGCGGGCCTCATGGAGTCGGGGAGCGGAACGGCGCGCCGCCGCCGGACTGAACCGGGAGGAGAGCGCGCTGCTGCGCTTTCTCAGGGGCTCGGCGGTCCGGCAGGTCCGTCGCCGGCGCGCGGCATGACTAGGGCGACGTCATGATCAGCGTCTCATTGGAAAATCCGGAGTTGTTGAGAACGCCGCTGAGCTGACCGGCGTGGAGTACGCCGGTGTAGAACGCCGAGATGAATTGGGAATTGATCAGCGACAATGAAAAGGTCGTGTCGACCCGGGTGCCGCTGACCGTCATGTTCAGGGCCGCCTGGCCGGGCGGCGTGATGGTGCCCGTGCCATGGATTACCGTCGCCGAGTCGGTGATGGTGAAGGCGATGTTGAATCCCCCGCCACTCCTGCCGCTCCACGAGCCCGCGAGGAT
>DASXPG010000056.1:0-9918 GCA_036493755.1 Gemmatimonadales bacterium | reverse complement strand
AATGAATCACGAGCCGCCGCTCACCGCTGAAACGACCGCGCCGATCGCGCCGGGTCCCCGCGGCGTCAGCCTCGGCCCCGACTCGGCGCCGGTGAAGATCATGGAGTTTTCGGATTTCGAGTGTCCCTGGTGCGGCCAGTTCGCCACGCTGCAAATGCCCGACGTCCGTCAGCGGCTGCTCAGCACCGGCAAGGTTCAGTGGACCTTCATGAACTTTCCGCTGAACATCCACGCCAAGTCTCCCTACGCGCACCTTGCCGCGGCCTGCGCGAACGAGCAGGGAAAGTTCTGGGAGATGCACGACCTCATCTACCAGCACCAGGGTGACTGGACCGAGGCCAGCGATCCGACCAGAGACCTGGCCGACTACGCCACGCAGGCCGGCCTCGACCGCGGTCGCTACGATGCCTGCATGAAGACCCGGAGCGCGTGGGGTCATGTCCTTGCTGACAAGGCGTTGGGCGATTCGCTCCATCTTGGCGGCACGCCGACGTTCTTCATCAACGGCCGCGAGTGGAAGGGCAACCAGTCGCCGACGGTCGATCAGCTCATTCACATCACCGACTCGTTGACCGGCGCCGGAGCCCCGCCGGCCCGGCCCGCGCACTCCCGAAGCTGATGCGGCACCGGCAACTCATCGCGGTCCTGGCGCTGCTGGGACTGCTGCTCTCGCTGTATCTGACGTTGTATCATTACGGCCTCGCCGGCACGCTGGCATGCGGCGGCACCAACCAATGCGAGAAGGTTCAGGCCAGCCGGTATGCGGAGTTATTCGGGATGCCGGTGGCGGCCTACGGCATCACCGGATACCTGGCGTTGCTGATCATCTCGTTGATGGGATTGAACGAAAAGTGGGATGGGCGCCGCGAGCCGACGCTGCAGCTGGCGATCGTATCGGGCGCCGGCGTCGCTTTCACGGCGTACCTGACGTGGCTCGAGCTGTTCCGCATCCACGCCATTTGCCGCTGGTGCGTCGCCAGCGCCTGCATCATCCTCGCGATCTTCCTGGCGTCGCTGGTCAGCCTTCCTTCTCTTCGTACTCGTCCTTCAGCTTCGCCACAACCGTAGGATCGGCCAGCGTCGTGGTGTCGCCCAGGGCGCGCCCCTCGGCGATATCGCGCAGCAGGCGCCGCATGATTTTTCCCGAGCGGGTCTTGGGGAGATCGGCGGCGTAGAGAATGTCGTCGGGGCGCGCCAGCGCGCCGATCTTCTTGGCCACGTGCTGCTTGAGGTCGTCCTTCAGCTGGTCGGTGGCCTGAATGCCGGCCTTCACCGTGACGAAAGCGGCAATGGCCTGCCCCTTGAGCTCATGCGCCTTCCCCACCACGGCCGCCTCGGCGACCGACGGGTGGCTCACCAGCGCGCTCTCGACCTCCATGGTGCCGATCCGGTGTCCGGCAACGTTCAGCACGTCGTCCACGCGGCCCAGCAGCCAGAAGTAGCCGTCGGTGTCGATCTTCGCGCCGTCACCGGGGAAGTACATGTCCTTCCACTTCGACCAGTAGGTCTGGCGATAGCGCTCGTCGTCGCCCCAGATGGTTCGCAGCATTCCCGGCCAGGGCTTGGTGATGGCAAGCAGGCCGCCGCCGACCGTGATCGGTTTCCCCTCCTGGTCGAGAATCTTCGCGCTGACGCCGGGGAATGCGTGGGTCGCGGAACCCGGCTTGGTGGCGGTGAGTCCAGGGAGGGGCGTGATCATGATCCCGCCGGTTTCCGTCTGCCACCAGGTATCGACCACGGGACAGCGGCCCTTGCCGATGTGCTCGTGGTACCAGATCCAGGCCTCGGGATTGATCGGCTCGCCGACGCTGCCTAACAAGCGCAGGCTGGAGAGGTCGTGCTTCGCCGGGTGCTCGGTGCCCCATTTCATGAAGGCGCGGATCGCCGTCGGCGCCGTATAGAGAATGGTGACGCCGTGGCGCTCGATGATGTCCCAGAAGCGATCCTTCTCCGGCCAGTCGGGCGCGCCTTCGTAGAGCATCACCGTCGCGCCCAGCGCCAGCGGACCATACACCACGTACGAATGTCCGGTGACCCAGCCGACGTCGGCGGTGCACCAGTACACATCTTCTTCCTTGAGATCGAAGACCAGCTTGGTGGTGGCGGTCACCTGGGTCATGTAGCCGCCCGTGGTATGGACGATTCCTTTCGGCTTTCCCGTCGTGCCGCTGGTGTAGAGGATGTAGAGAAGATCCTCCGCATCCATCCGTTCCGGTTCACAGACGGCCGAGGCATCCTGCATCAGCCGGTGCCACCAGTGGTCGCGCCCTTCCTGCATGTGGACGCCGGCTTCGTCGCCGGCGCCACCGGCGAGCCGTCTCGCCACCACTACGTGCCGGATCGACGGGCACGTCTTGAGCGCCGCGTCGGCGTTGCGCTTCAGCGGAATGATCTGGCCGCGGCGATACCCGGCGTCGGCGGTGATCAGCGCGACGGCGCCCGCGTCGTTGATGCGGTCCGACAGCGATTCGGCCGAAAAGCCGCCGAAGACCACCGAATGCGCCGCGCCGATGCGCGCGCAGGCCAGCATCGCGATGGCGACCTCGGGGATCAGCGGCATGTAGATCGCCACCCGATCGCCGCGCTTCACCCCCAGTCCCTTCAGGACGTTGGCGAACTGGCTGACTTCGCGGTGCAGCTCGTGGTAGGTGATGGTGCGACGGTCGCCGGGTTCTCCCTCCCAGATCAGCGCCGCCTTGTTGCGCCGGGCACCGCCGAGGTGCCGGTCGAGGCAATTGTAAGACGCATTGAGCTTCCCGCCGACGAACCACTTGGCGTGAGGTGGCGTCCACTCCAGGACCCGGGACCAGGGCGTGTACCAGTCGAGTGCCCTGGCCCACTTCTCCCAGAACGCCTCGGGGTCCTTTTCCGCATCTTTGTAAACGCCATCGGAGGAGACATTGGCGCTACTTCTGAAGCGCTCGTCGGGCCGGAAGATGCGCGACTCATCGAGGAGCGTCTCGATACGTGTTGAATCAGTCATTCCCATGCTTCCATTTGCGGGATAAACCGCCGAAGTGGCTCCGACTATTGCGCTTAGAAAGGGCGCGCCGTATTTCTGTGTCGCCCGCAGCACGACCTTGAGGAGCCCGTCTTTCAGCCCATCGGGATCGTGAGTTCCCGTGACACAAGCAGGAGGATTTAGGTATGTCTCGCATCACCGGCCGGGTCAAGTGGTTCAACGACGCGAAGGGTTTCGGATTCATCGAGCGCGAGGGTGGTCCCGACGTTTTTGTGCACTACAGCGCGATCCAATCCGACGGCTTCAAGTCGCTGAAAGAGAACGACAAGGTGGAGTTCGAAGTGCGCGAGGGACCGAAGGGCCTGCAAGCGGCGAACGTCACCAAAGTCTGACTCGTAGGGTATGACCGGACGGAAGGGCCTGGCTCTTGCCGGGCCCTTTGCGTTTCCAGCGATGGCTTGCAGCTTCGGCCGCCCACAGGCGAAGCGCAACAGTGCATGGGCGTAAGATGCGTCACACGGCGATCCTCAAGTAATTGACTGGCAAGATGTTACCGCGCAGGTCCAGGTCGGGCATCAATCCCGCATTCCAGTGGACTTCGTGAAAGAACTTCAGATCATCGCGCCGGATCGCCTCGACGCGCAAACGCGGGCCACTTTTCGCGAAGAGGCCCTCGTAGCGCTTTCGCGGCTGGATGCTGGAACCGAGGGTCGATTGGTCATCGATCTCACCCGCACCCACCGGATGGACAGCGCCGGGTTGGGAGCGCTGGTGATGCTTCAGCTGCGCGCCGCCGAGCGGAAGCACGGCGTGGTGCTGCGCGGCGTGTCGGAGGAGATCCGGTTCCTGTTGCTGATGACCCGGCTGGAGGATCGCTTCACCATCGAGCCATCGGGACCGCGCTTGGTCTGACGAGAGCCGTGACAAACCTTGTCTCTCCTGTCTCTCCTGTCTCTCCTGTCGTTTTCTCTATATTTGCGCGCGTGAGCGCGCCCTCTCTTGTCGTCGAAGGCCTGGTTCGCGGCTTTGGCCACGTGCGGGCGGTCAGGGGAGTATCGTTTTCGTTAGGTAGGGGCGAAGCGCTGGCGGTGTTCGGGCCTAACGGGGCGGGGAAAACCACGTTGCTGCGGCTCCTGGCCGGCATCCTGCGGCCCGACCGGGGGGACATCCGGATCGGCGGCCTTCCATTAGTAAGGGAGAGCGCCGGCCAGCGGCGCCGCATCGGCCTGATCGGCCACCAGACCCTCTGCTACGACGGCCTGAGCGCAGCGGAGAATCTCGAGTTCTTCGCGCGGCTCTACGGGCTGGGAGATCCCCGGGTCGCCGCCCTGAAGGCCCTCGAGGAGGCCGGCCTGTCGGATCGGGCAGCCATCCGGGTGGGGACCATGAGCCGGGGCCAGCAGCAGCGCGTTGCGATCGCGCGGGCCCTGCTGCACGATCCCGAAATCGTGCTTCTCGATGAGCCCTTCACCGGACTCGATCAGCACGCTGCCGCCGCGTTGCGCGGGCAGCTCGGCCGGCTGCGCCGGGAGATGCGCACGGTGGTGCTGGTCACGCACAATCTCGACGAAGGCCTCGAGCTGGCGAGCCACGTGGCGATCCAGGTCGCGGGCCGGTTCGCCGAATTCGGGCCGCGCAGCGGCGACGCGGCCGCCTTCCGGACTCGTTATGCGGAGGCGACGGCGAATGGCTAGCGCCCTCGGCGCCGGGCTGATCATCGCCGGCAAGGACCTCAAGCTCGAGCTGCGCAGCCGCACCGCCTTTCTCTCTTCACTCGCGTTCACGGCGCTGGTGCTGGCGATCTTCAACTTCGCCCGCGATCCCACCCTCATTTCGGCGACCGACCTCGCGCCCGGGATCCTCTGGATCACCTTCTCCTTCGCGGGGCTGCTCGGCCTCAACCGCGCCTTCGCGCTGGAGCTGGAGAATCGCGCCCTCGAGGCGCTGCTCCTCGCGCCGGTAAGCCGAACCTCGATCTACCTCGGCAAGGCGATCGCCAACCTGGTATTCGTCGGGCTGGTCGAAGGGGTGGCGCTGCCGCTCTTCGCGATCTTCTTCAACGTGCCGATCCTGCCGGTGCTGGGCGGGCTGACGCTCGTGATCGCACTCGCGACCATCGGCTTCGTCGCCGTCGGCACCCTGCTCAGCGCCATCGCGGTGAGCACCCGGTTCGCCGAGTTGATGCTGCCGGTGCTGATGCTGCCATTCCTGGTGCCGCCGATCACCGGGGCGGTGCAGGTGACATCGCGCCTCTTCGCCGCCCGACCCTTCGCCGAAATGGCGCCGTGGCTCAAGCTTCTCGCCGGCTACGACATTGTTGTGGTGGTGACGGCCTTGCTTATCTTCGAATTCACCCTTGACCAGTGATACCGGATTGATCGCGAGCGCGCAGGCCTCGGTGCGGCGGAGCACCGGGTTCATGCTCGCCGCCATGTTGCTGTTGCCCGCCGTGTTCATTCGGGCGCTGGCCTTCACCCCTGCCGAAGCGACCCAGGGCGAAGCGCAGAAGATTTTCTACATCCACGCGCCGAGCGCGTGGGTCGCATTCCTGGCGTTCGGTGTGGTGGGCATCTGCTCCGTGCTTTACCTGGTGCTGAAGGAACCGCGCCTCGACCGCCTCGCCGCGAGCTCGGCCGAGGTTGGCGTGATCTTCACCACCGCCGTGCTCGTGACCGGGCCGATCTGGGGCCGCGCCATCTGGGGCGCGTGGTGGACCTGGGACGCGCGCCTGACGAGTACGCTCTTTCTCTGGTTCATCTATTTCGGTTACCAGGTCCTCCGTTCCGCCGTGCACGAGCCGGGGCAGCGGGCCCGGTTCTCCGCGGTGCTCGGCATCCTCGGCGCGTTGCTGGTCCCTTTCATTCATATCAGCGTCAATCTCTTCCGGACGTTGCATCCCAAGCCGGTGGTGCTGAAGCCCGAAGGTCCGACGCTGCCGGGAGGGATGCTGGCGACGCTGCTGTTCGCCTTCGTCGCCTTCACCATCATCTACGCGGCAATGCTCTGGCAACGCTACTCGCGCGCCACCCTCGACGATGCGCGCGATGCGGCGCGTGCGGAGGCCGACGATCGTGCCTGACAATCGCGGCTACATGATCGCGGGCTACATCGTGGCCGCGGCGTTGTACGGAGGCTACGCCCTATGGCTCTGGTATCGCGCGCGAAAGAGCTGAGACCGCGCGCCACGGAAACGAAAAGGCCCCGCTGAAATGCGGGGCCTTTTTCGTCTTTCGAGATCCAGCGTCAGCCGGTGAGCTCTTCCGGCGTCTTGGGTAGCAGCAGCCGCTCCCACAGCTGGAACGCAACGACCGATCCCAGGATCGGGCCGATCCAGTAGATCAGCGCGCCGGTGAACTGCATGCCGACGAGCATCGGCGCAAAGGCGCGGGCGGGGTTCATCGCCGCGCCGGTCATGGTGCCGCCGGCAAGGATGTCGACGAAGACGATGAGGCCGACACCGAAGCCGCCGATCTGGGCCGAGCGCGGATTGACGATCGTCCCCATGACCGCGAAAGACAGCATGAAGGTGAGAATCGCCTCGATCATGACTCCCTGGAAGGCGGTGATGTCGTTGGCGAGGCGCGGCATCCCGTACACGGCGACGCGGCCCGCCATGTCGGGATACAGTCCCTTGAGCGCCAGCACCGCGATCACGCCGCCTGCGAGCTGGGCGATGATGTAGAGCCCCGCTTTGCGCGCCTCGATGCGGCCGACCGAGAAGAGTCCCAGAGTGACGGCGGGATTGAGGTGACCGCCGCTGATGCCGACCGTCGCGGTGATGGCGATCGCGAGCGCGACGCCGTGCGCCAGCGCCACCGACAGGAACCCGACATTCCCGGGGCGATACAGATCGGAAATGATCGCGCCGATGCCGCAAAAACAGAGAAAGAAGGTGCCGAAGGCTTCGGCGACGAGCGGACGCATGGTGCTACGCATTGCGAATTGCCTCCCGAGTGAGCGCGGCCAATCTCGCCGTGCCCCGGGCCCGGCGCAAGCGGTCAGTCGGGTCGGCGCATCACCACCGCGGCGTTGATCCCGCCGAAGCCGAAGGAATTGGACAGCGCGAGATCGACCTGCCGCTCGCTTCCCGACCCCTGGAGGTAGTCGAGATCGCAGGCCGGATCGGGCTCCTGAAGGTTGATCGTCGGCGGAAGCCAGCCCGATGAAATGGCCAGGGCGGTGATCGCCGCCTCGATCGCCCCCGACGCCCCCAGCGGATGGCCGTAGTAGCCCTTGGTGCCGCTGATGGCCAGCCGGTGCGCATGCTCGCCGAAGACCTGCTTGAAGGCCGAAGTCTCGGTCGAATCGTTGAGCGGCGTCGACGAGCCGTGGGCGTTCACATACTCGATTTCGTGGGGCTCGACATGGCCGTCCGCCAGCGCCAGGCGGAGGCAGCTCGCCGCCTGGGTGCCGTCGGGGCGGGGGGCCGTCATGTGATAGGCGTCATTGGTGGAGGCCGCTCCCAGCAGCTCGGCGAGAATCGGCGCGCCGCGCGCGATGGCGCGGCCGCGTTCCTCGAGGACCAGCACCGCCGCGCCTTCGCCCATCACGAAGCCGTCGCGGTTCACGTCGAACGGCCGCGACGCGCTCACCGGATCGTCGTTGCGGGTGGACATCGCGCGGATGATCGCGAAGGCTCCGAAGCAGAGCGGCGACAGCGGCGCTTCGGCGCCGCCCGCCAGCATGACGTCGGCGCGGCCTTCGCGCACCGCGTGGAAGCCGTCGCCCACCGCGATGGTGCCGGACGCGCAGCTCATTGCGTTGGTGGAGTTGGGACCGTGGATGCCGAATTCGATCGCCACGTTGCAGCTCGACGCCCCGCCGAAGACCTTGAGCGCCAGCGACGCGTCCACGCTCTTGACGCCTTCCTTCAGGAAGACGCCGTACTGGTGCTCCCCGAACGCGACGCCGCCTAACGCGGAACCCATCATCACCCCGACCCGGTCACGATTCTCCTTCGCGAAGTCGAGATGGGCGTGCTCGACGGCCTGGCGCGCCGCGATCACGGACAGCTGCGCGAAGCGATCGAAGCGTTTCGCGTTCTTCCCCTCCAGGTGGTCCTGGGGCCGGAAGTCGGGAATCTCGGCGGCGATGTGGCTGTGGAAAGGCGAAGGGTCGAAGCGCGTGATCGACCGGACCGCCGAGCGGCCGGCGCGAAGCCCGTCCATCAGGCCATCGGCGCCGGTGCCGATCGGGGTCACGCATCCGACCCCGGTAATCACCACCCGCCGCGTTCCGTTCCCTGCGCTCACCGTGTTGTCCTTTCCGCCTGCGCGGCGATCCCGGCCAGGGTGCGGCTGGCGATCCCGTGCACGAAAACCGGTCCGATGACCGCGTCGGCAGCGACCGTGCCGATCACGGGCCACCCCGGCCCATTCCATTCATGAGTGATGGTGATCTGGACCCCGTTCGCCGTCTTTTCAAAATCCCAGGCGACGTCCATGCCGCGCGTTATACCCCGCACATGCCGATATCGGATCCGCGGCGCGGCGTCCTCGCATGTCATCTGCGACATCCACCAGGTCGGCCAGGGGATGGGACCGAAGCGCCGCCAGGCGGCCATCTCGACCAGCCCCCCGTCGCCGTTCTTTTCGTGAAAGCGTACCCAGCGGTAATGCGGCAGCCATTCGGGCCAGCGTTCGACGGCGCGCGCGGCACCATATGCCGCCGTCACGCTCGAGCGCACGTGGAGGGTATCCACGGTAATCATGCCGGCGCCGCTTCCGGGCGCCATGCCGCGGTCAGGCACCAGCCAGGATGGCGCTTGACCTGCGCCGCGATGCCCGCCGACTCGCAGAAGCGGCGCAGCTCGGCGCCCGAGAAGCCGCGGAAGATCGAGATGACGCTGTCCCGGCGCGTCGCCGGATGAAACCGCATCGGAAACGATGCCAGCCAGATCCCCGCCGCGGCGACCGGGCTCCGCCGGATGTCGGCGACGACGGCGCCGCGCCGGGCGACGCGATCCATCTCGCGGATCAGCGCGCGTCCCGGCTCGCCGGGAAGGTGATGAAGAAGCTTGGCGCAGAGGACGATGTCGATCGATCGCTTGGCGAACGGCAGCCGGCCGCCGTCGGCGATGACCGCCATCACGCCGCCGCCGCGGGCCGCTTCCCGCGCCGCGGCGGGAATCCGTTCGAGTCCGATGATATCTACGCTGATGCCGCGCGCCGCGGCCTGGCGACCCACGAGGCGGGGGATGTCGGCGGCGCCGGTGCCGATGTCGAGCAGCGTCACCCGGCCGCCGCGCGGCACGCCGGCAAGAAACTCGGCGGCCCGCCCCGCGGCACCGGCGGCGCCGCCGAAGAACCGGTTGATCCGGGCGATGTCGCGCAGCGACGCCACCACATCGTCCTCGTCGGCGCGCGGATCATCGAGCAGCTCGACCGACGTCTGGGCCCATTCGCGAAGCGGATTCTTCACTCCGCCGCTCCGGTGTAGCGCGAGCGGAAGTAGAGCAGCGGTGGTCCGTCCGTCAGCTGCGACCATTCGACGACGCCGGTGACGATCGAGTGGTCGCCGCCGGTCAGGACCTGGCCGCGCCGCACCTCGATGTGCGCAATGGCCCCGGGAATCAGCGGCAGCCCCGCGGGACTCCGGGGCACGCCGCCGCCGTCGATGGCGTGGCGGTCCCGCTCGGCGAAGCGGATGGCCTGGTCCACCTGGTGTCGCGCCAGAATGTTCACGGCGAAGACGCCGGCCGACACGATGATGTCGTGGATCGCGGCCTCGTGGTCCACGCAGGCCAGCAGCATCGGCGGCGACAGCGAGAGCGAGGTGACGGCGCTGGCCGTCATGCCATGTGCGCCGCCCACCGCATCGCGCGCCACGAGGACCGTGACCGCGCCGCCCAGATGGCTCATCGTCAGGCGGAAATGATCGGCGGTGACGGCCATCAGAAGACCAGCGCCATCAGGTGCCGCGGCGCGAAGAGGGCGCGCACCGGGACGGTGTCGCCG
>DASXPG010000055.1:0-2235 GCA_036493755.1 Gemmatimonadales bacterium | reverse complement strand
CTGACAATCCATCAAAATGAGGTCGACGCCTCCGCCTTGCCACGCTTCGACGGCCGCCTGGCCGTCCGGGACCACCTTCACGCCATAGTCGAGCTTTTCCAGCAGCCTGGACGCGACCTTTTGGTTGACGATGTTGTCCTCGGCCAGCAGGATTTGATGTCGGCCCGTGCAGCGGCTCGCCTCCAGCGCCTGCTCGGTGATCATGGGCTGGCTCTTGAGATGCCAGGACTCGGCGGACTTCGCCAGGGTCAACTCGAGGCATGCCATCAGATCCCGCTGGCCGACGGGCTTCAGCAGGTAGCCCGCGAAGCCGATGTCGCCGAACATCCGGCCGTCGCCGCGCTGTCCCGACGAGGTCAGAAGGATGAGTCGGGTCGATCTCATGCCGGGATCCTGAACGATCTGCCGGCCGAGGTCCGCACCGTCGCATTCCGGCATCTGATGGTCCAGCAGAGCCGCATCGAACGGCCGGCCCGCCGCGTTGGCCCGCCGGATCGCGGCGAGCGCATCGGCCGCGGATCCCGTCGCGAGCGCATCGACGCCGCAAAGCTGGAGCTGTCCCAGCAGGATCTTGCGATTGGTCAGGTTGTCGTCGACGACCAGTACCCGGCTTCCGGTCAACGAGCGCTGCGCCTCGAGGAGCGTCTGCGTGTCTTCCGCCGCCTCGCCGAAGCTCGCGGTGAACCAGAAGCGCGACCCCTTGCCTTCGATGCTCTCCACGCCGGTCTCGCCGCCCATGAGCTCGACCAGCCGCTTCACGATCGAAAGGCCCAGGCCGCTGCCGCCGAATTGGCGGGTGGTCGAGGAGTCCACCTGCGAGAACGGCTGGAACAATGCCGCCAGCCGCTCGGCCGGGATGCCGATGCCCGTGTCGCGGACTTCGCATCTCACCCGGGTTCCGGTCGGACCGCTCTCGAGGCGCTTGATCTCCAGGGAGACCTCGCCCCTGGACGTGAACTTGATCGCATTGCCGGCAAGATTGAGGATGACCTGCCGGAGGCGCCCGGGGTCGCCGCGCACCCGGGACGGCAGCGCGGGATCGATGGACACGGTCAGCTCCAGGTCCTTGGCATGGGCTTGGATCGCGAGCAGGCGGGCCACGTCCTCGAGCGCGTCGCGCAGATTGAGGTCCGTGTTCTCGAGCTCCAGCTTCCCCGCCTCCACCTTGGAGAAGTCCAGAATGTCGTTGATCACGGTGATCAGCGCCGTACCGCTGTCGCGGATCGTCTCCGCGTAATCCCGCTGCCGCGCATCCAGGCGCGTATCGAGCAGCAACTCCGCCATGCCGAGCACGCCGTTCATCGGCGTGCGGATCTCGTGGCTCATGTTCGCCAGGAACTCGCTCTTGGCGCGATTCGCCGCCTCGGCCGCCTCCTTGGCCCGCGTCGTCTCCAGGGCGGCGGCCTCCAGCTCCCTCAGGTGCTCGACGAGCTGGCTCCGCGACCGCGCCAGGCGCTCGACCATTTGATCGAATTCCCGCGCGAGAACGCCGATCTCATCATGACCCTGGAAGTCGAGCCGCGCCGCGAGCTCGCCTCCCTCGCCGATTCCCACCGCGTGCCGCGTCACGCGCGCGAGCGGGGTGAGCACCAGCCGATTCAGAACCACGACGAGAACGCCGAGCACCACGATGGCCGTGCCGATCAGGTACGCGGATGCGTAGGTCACCGCCGATCGGCCGCGTGCCGTGATCCTCCGCGGTACGTCCACGCGCAGGGTGATCGCGGGCTTTCCGTAGATGTCATCGAACGATCGATGGACCTGGGTCAACTGCGGGGTCTGCACGGTCCGATCCCCGCCTTCGAAGGCGCCGTCACGCTCCATCGCCACCGTGGATTGAGCCTGAGCGCCGATCTGCGCGACTTCTTCCGTGGACAACAGTCTTCCCAGGATGGCCATGCCGTGAGGCGGGCCTCCCTCGTTGCCGTCGAGAATGGGCGACCCGGCCAGCAGCATCACGCCTCGATTCGTCCGCAGCAAACCCTTTGCCGCGCTGCCCGCCGCCAGATTGGCGCGCCAGGGAAAATCCCGCGGCAGGGCCTTGAGATGAACGAGGTCGACGTCGAGCGGGCGATTCGCGCCGAGGTCGAAGCTGTCCGCCAGGACCACGTTCCCGGCCATGTCGACGAGCAGCATCAGGCTGACGTTGAGCTGCTTCAGCGTCGTCGGCGACATGTTGGTCGAGATGAAGGACGGATTATGGTCCTCCGCGAACGCGTAGGCTTCCGACCAGTT
>DASXPG010000054.1:0-17252 GCA_036493755.1 Gemmatimonadales bacterium | reverse complement strand
CTACCGGCTGTCCATGCGCTAGCTGATCGTGATCTGCTTCAGCATCCCGTGCGCGGTGTGTTCCTTGTGATCCTTGGCGTCGGGAATGAAGCAGAAAATGCCGTAGGTACCGGGCGTCAGATTCGCCATGATAAAAGCGTGCATCCCCGGCGCCATCCCCGATACCCCGCCGATCGGCCGGGCCGGAGGGCGGCCGTGCATGCCATGATCCACCCAGTCCACGAGCTGCTGCGCGGTGACACCGGAATCGAGCTTGGCCATGAACATCTCATGGTCCTGCGGGCCGTCATTGATCACCTCGATGGTCCTGGCACCGGCGTGCATCGGCCCCGGCTCGCTGAAGGCGTAGTCGGTGAGATGCACCACGACGTCGGCCATCGGCACCTGCTGAACCATCGGGCCATTGCCGCCCTTCACCTCGAGCGGCCGGATCATGCCGAGGGCGATGTGCGGCTTGCCGGTGCTGTCGGGGATGAAGCAGGCGATCGCGTAGTGGCCGGTGGCGAGCGTCACCACGATTTCCGAGGAGTCGCCCGGTGCGACCGCGTTCGGGCCGGCGACCGATTTCAGCCAGCCGGGCGGGGGCGCGTTGGGATTCTGCATCGCCACACCGAGGTCCTGCATGGTCTTTCCGCTGTCCAGCTTGAGCAGCTGCGCATGATGAAGGCTGGGACCGGCATTGATGAGGCGCAGCGTGGTGACGCCAGCGGGAATCGTGTCGGGTGCGGCGAAGGCGAAATCGGTTGCGCGAATGGTCACGACGCTGGCGACTGGCGGCGCGGCGTCCTTGCCGCAGGCCGCTACTCCCAGGATGGTAATGAGGCATGCGACGCGCATGGACGAACCTCGAAACGGCATGATGGCTCCCTGGTGACGGGATGACGGAATCGGGCCGCCAATTTGCCCCGCTCGGCGCCCTGCTGCAACTTCGCTGTCCTTACTCATGCCGGAGCTCGCGTTGAATCGGCTTCACTCGTCGCTGCTCGTTGTCGCTGCACTCGCCCTGCGGTTCCCGCTGTCGCTGCATGCCCAGCAAATTGACCCGAGAATGTATGGCCAGCTTCGCTGGCGCATGATCGGGCCGTTTCGCGGCGGACGGACCGTCGCGGCGGTCGGCGTGCCCGGGCAGGCCAATACTTTCTACATAGGTGTAAACAACGGCGGTGTCTGGAAGACCACGGACGCCGGCCGGGTGTGGACGCCGATCTTCGACGACGAGCCGACCCAGTCGATCGGCGCGATCGCGATCGCGCCCTCCGATCCCAATGTCATCTACGTCGGCAGCGGTGAAGGGCTCCAGCGACCGGATCTCTCCGCCGGCGACGGCATCTACAAGTCCCTCGACGCTGGCAAGACCTGGCGTCACCTCGGCCTGCGCGACGGACAGCAGATTCCCGCCATCGCGGTGGATCCGCGCGACCCGAACCGGGTGTTCGCGGCGGTCCTGGGACATCCCTACGGCCCCAACGCGGAGCGCGGTGTTTTTCGTTCAACCGACGGTGGCGAGAACTGGCAGAAGGTGTTGGGTCCCGACGAGAACACCGGCGCTTTCGACGTCGTGTTCGATCCGTCGAATGCCCAGACGGTGTACGCGGTACTCTGGGCCGGCCGGCAAGCACCCTGGGAGGTCGGCGGCTCGTTCCTGATTTCGGTGAACAATGGACTCTTCAAATCGACCGATGGCGGCACGACCTGGGAGAGGGTCGGCGCGGGACTGCCGGGGGGCGAACAGGGTCTGGGGCGCATCGGGCTGGGAGTTTCGCCGAGCCAGCCGCAACGGCTGTACGCAGTGGTGGGCGCGACGCGCGGCGGCGCTCTGTATCGCTCCGACGACGGTGGACTGAATTTTCACGTCGCCAATACGGATGACCGGCTGTGGGGCCGCGACGGCGATTTCAACGAAGTGCGGGTCGACCCGAAGAATGCCGACGTGCTCTACATCGCCAATGTGGCCTGCTGGAAATCGACCGACGGCGGCGTGCATTTCACGGGGTTCCGTGGCGCTCCCGGCGGCGACGACTCGCACCGGTTCTGGATCAATCCCGACGACACGCGGATCATCATGCTCGCCGGCGACCAGGGTGCGATCATCACCGTCAACGGCGGCGAGACCTGGAGCTCGTGGTACAATCAGCCAACGGCGCAGTCGTACCATCTCATTACCGACAACGCGACGCCCGGACCCGCCTATCGCGTCTACACCAGCCAGCAGGAAAGCGGCTCCGCCGGCGTCTGGAGCATGGGGCCCGACGGACAGATCACCTTCCGCGAGTGGCATCCGGTCGCGGCCGAGGAGTACGGCTACCTCGCGGTGGACCCGCTGCATCCCGACCTGATCTACGGCGGCAAGTTGTCGCGGTACGACTGGAGAACGGGCGAGGTGCGTCAGATCGCGCCGGAGCCGATCCGCGGCACGTACCGCTTCGTGCGCAGCATGCCGGTGCTTTTCTCGCCGGTCGATCCGCACATTCTCTACTATGCCGGTAATGTCGTCTTCAAGACGCTGAACGGCGGACAGAGCTGGAGCGTGATCAGCCCCGATCTCACCCGCACCCATTACGAGGTTCCGGCGAATCTCGGCGCGTTGACCCCGATGGACCCGGAGCATGGCGCGCACCGCGGCGTCATCTATACCATTGCGCCCTCGTTCAAGCGGGTGAACCTGCTCTGGGCCGGCACCGATGACGGGCTGATCTGGGTGACGCACGACGGCGGCCTGCATTGGCGCGATGTCACGCCGCCGATGCTGACGCCCTGGGCCAAGGTGTCGCTGATGGAAGCGTCGCACACCGATACCAACACCGTGTACGCGGCCATCAACACCTTCCGGCTCGACCAGCTGCATCCCCACATCCTGCGCACCCGGGATGGCGGCGCCACCTGGACGGAAATCGTCAGCGGCATCGGCGAGAATGAAGACGTCAACGTGGTGCGCGAGGATCCGAAGCGGCCAGGGATGCTCTTCGCCGGCACCGAGCGCGGCGTCTACGTCTCCCTCGACGACGGCGATCACTGGCAGTCGCTGCGCGAAAACCTTCCCGCGTCATCGGTCCGCGATCTCTATATCCACGACAATGACCTGGTCGCCGGCACCCATGGCCGGTCGATCTGGGTGCTCGACAATTATTCGTCGCTGCGCGAGATGGGTCGGGACAGCGTGGGCACCGAGCACTTCTTTCGCCCCGCGACGGCCTGGCGGATCCGCTGGAACAAGAACACCGACACGCCGCTGCCACCGGAGGAGCCCGCCGGTCACAATCCGCCCGACGGCGCGATCTTCGATTACTGGCTGCCCGATTCGGTCACGGCGCCCGTGGTGCTCGAGATCCTCGGCCCTGGTGGCCGGGTGGTGCGCCGTTTCGCCAGCGACGATCCGCCGCAGCCGGTGGACTCATCGGCGAACCTTCCGCTCTGGTGGATTCGGCCCGAGCAACGGTTAGGCACCGGCGCGGGCGCGCATCGGTTCGTCTGGGATCTCCACGAGCCACCTCCGCCGTCGCTCAGCCACGAATACCCGATTTCGGCCATCGCCGGCGACACCCCGCGCGAGCCGCGCGGGCCGTGGGTCGTTCCCGGCAACTACCGGGTGCGGATGACTATCGGCGGCACGCAGGTGACGCATCCGCTCGTGGTGCGAATGGATCCGCGGGAGCACGTCACATCCCTGATACTGGCGCAGCAGCACGCGACCGCCGAACGAGTGCTGGTCGCGCTACGGCGCGACTCGACCTCGCTCGATGCGGCGCACTCCAGGAGCCGCCAGGCGCACCAGCAGGGCGGAGCGCTCGCCGATTCTCTGGACGCGTCGGTGCGCGAGCTGACCCGGCTGAATGCGCAGCTCGTCACGCTTCTGAGCCTGGTCGATGTCGCCGATGCGCCGCCGACGGCGCAGATCCTCCGCGGCCTCGACGACTCGCAGAGAGCCCTCAACGACGCCATCACCAGGCTTGGAGCGCGGCGTTAGATGACGGAAGGCGGGCCCGCCGAGCGCAACGTCTTCGTGCGCGAGCCACCGGAGCTGTTCGCTCTCGCGGCCAAGTGGATTCGCGGCGCGATGAACACCGGTCTCAACCAGGGCTCGTGCTCGATCGCCCTGGCCGGCGGCTCGACGCCGCGGCCGGTATACGCGCTTCTCGCCGCCGAGCCGATCGTCGACCAGATCGACTGGAGACGCGTCAGTGTCTATTTCGGCGACGAGCGCGCGGTGCCGATGGACTCTCCCGACAGCAACTACGCCATGGCGCGCGACGTCCTGATCTCGCGGGTTCCGATTCCCGCCACCCAGGTGCACCGGATGGAAGCCGAGCGCGCCGATATCGACGCCGCGGCGCGGGACTATGACCGCCAGCTTCCGGAGGCGCTGGACGTCCTGATCCTCGGCGTTGGCCCCGACGGCCATACCGCCTCGATCTTCCCCGGCTCCAGCGCCATGAGCGAGATGCACCAGCGGGTCGTGCCCGTGACCAACAGCCCCAAGCCGCCGCAGAGGCGGCTGACCATTACCCCGCCGGTGATCGAGGCGGCACGGGCGATCGTCGTCATCGCGACCGGCGCCGAGAAGGCGAGAGTCATCGCGCGAGCGCTCGACGGCCCCGACAAGCCGCGCGAGCTGCCGCTCCAGTTTGCTCGCCGTGGCGCATGGTTTCTCGACACGGCCGCGGCGGCAGCGCTGCGAGGAGTGACGCCGTGAGCATCACCCATCTCTTCTTCGATGTCGGCGGCGTCCTCGGCACCAACGGCTGGGATCACGAGCAGCGCCAGGCGGCATTCGCGCATTTCGGCATCGACCCCGCCGAATTCGAAGACCGCCATCGCGAGATCGTCGCGTCACTCGAGGCCGGACGGGCCACGCTCGACGAGTACCTCGCGATAACGGTCTTTTACAAAGCGCGTTCCTTCTCGCAGGGCGACTTCAAGGCCTTCGTCCTTTCGTTGAGCAAACCCGATGCCGCGGCCATCGCTATCGCGCGCGACCTGGCGCGCAGCGGGCGCTGGCGGCTGGCGACGCTGAACAACGAGTCAGAAGAGCTGAACCGGCATCGTATCCGGCTCTTTGGTCTCGCCGAGATCTTCGGCGCGTTCTTCACCTCGTGCTGGCTCGGAACGACCAAACCGGCGCGCCGGATCTACGATCTTGCGCTGGCGATGTCACAGGCCGAGCCCGCCGCGAGCGTCTTCGTCGATGACCGCGAGCGCAACCTGGCGACGGCGCGAAGCCTGGGGATGCAGACCGTGCTTTTCACCGGCGCCGAGAAGCTGCGCGGGGACCTGGCCGCATTGGGGGTGGAGTAGATTAGTACGTGGCTCTTGGTTCTTGTTACTTGGTTCTCAATCGACAAGCTCGGAGTTTCTCATATGCAGCTCGCGATGATCGGTCTTGGCCGCATGGGCGGCAACATGGTGGAGCGCCTTCTCAAGGGCGGCCACACGGTGGTCGTCTTTGACCGCAGCGCGGACGCCGTGTCGGCGTCGGTCGCGAAAGGCGCCTCGGCGGCGAAGAGTCTCGCCGACCTGGCGAAACAGCTGTCCGTGCCGCGCGTCATCTGGATCATGGTCCCCTCCGGACAGCCGGTGGAGGACACCATCGCGGAATTGCTGCCGCATCTCGCCCGGGGCGATATCCTCATCGACGGCGGCAACTCGAACTTCAAGGATTCCATGCGTCGCGCCGACATGCTCGGTCAGAAGGCGATCGAGTTCGTCGATGCCGGTACCAGCGGCGGCATCTGGGGACTGACGGTGGGCTATTGCCTGATGGTCGGCGCCTCGCCGGGAGCGTATGCCACGTGCGAGCCGATCTTCAAGACCCTGGCGCCGCCGAATGGCTGCGCGCACGTCGGTCCGCCCGGATCGGGCCATTATGTAAAGATGGTCCACAACGGGATCGAGTACGGGATGCTCCAGGCGTACGCCGAAGGCTACGAAATTCTTCACGCCTCGAAGAATTTCGAACTGGATCTCGCCCAGATTTCCGCGCTCTGGAACCAGGGAAGCGTGGTGCGATCGTGGCTGAATGAGCTGGCGGCGAGCGCCTTCGAGAAGGATGGCGATCTCAAGGATCTCAAGGGTTTCATCGCCGATTCGGGAGAGGGTCGCTGGACGGTGCAGGAGGCGATCGACCTCGACGTGCCGGCGCCGGTCATCACCTTGTCGCTGCTCACGCGGCTGCGTTCGCGGCAGGACGAGTCCTTCGGCGCCAAGGTGATCGCGGCGTTGCGCAACGAATTCGGCGGCCACGCGGTAAAGAAGGTCTGATGGCACGCGCGTCGGTGTTGATGCGGGTCGAAGAAGTGCGCGAGGCCTCCGCCGGCCAGCTGCGCAAGGCGGGACCCTGTGTGATGGTGATCTTCGGCGGCAGCGGCGATCTGACGCGCCGCAAGCTGATGCCGTCCCTCTTTCACCTGATGCAGGATGGCCTGCTCGCCGACGACTTCGCCATCATCGGCGTGGACCGCGAGCCGCAGAGCGACCAGGACTACCAGGCGGCGATCCACGACGCGATGGTCGAGTTCAAGCCGGGTGGTCATGAGCTGGAGGAAGGTGATTGGGAAAAGTTTTCGCCGCACCTCTCGCACATCAAGGGTGAGCTCAACGACCCCGGCACCTACAAGAAAATCGGTGACCGGCTCGGCGAGCTGGGCAAAGGATTCGGGGAGAATGGCGGCCACCTCTTCTACCTCGCGATTCCGCCGAGTCTCTACCCGGTGGTGATCGAGCAGCTCGCCGCCAGCGGCATCGCGCCGCGCGTCCCCGACGCCGCGACCAAACCATGGGTCCGCGTGATCATCGAGAAACCGTTCGGCCGCAGCTTGCAGAGCGCCCTCGATCTGAATGCCTGCGTGCGCAAGGCGTTCGCCGAGCACCAGGTGTATCGCATCGATCACTATCTGGGGAAGGAAACGGTTCAAAATCTGCTGGTGCTGCGGTTCGCGAATTCCATCTTCGAGCCGGTCTGGAATCGCCAGCACATCCAGCACGTGCAGATCACCGCCGCCGAGTCCGTGGGCGTCGAGCATCGCGCCAGGTACTACGAGGAAGCGGGCGTGGTGCGCGACATGTTTCAGAACCACCTGCTGCAGCTGTTGACGCTGACGGCGATGGAGCCGCCCGTCACCTTCAGCGCCGACGCGGTGCGCGACGAGAAGGTCAAGGTGCTGAAGGCGCTGCGGCCAACCGACAAGGATGAATGGCACGAGTTCGCGGTCCGCGGCCAGTATGGTCCCGGCACCATCGATGGCCAGAAGGTCCCGGGTTATCGGGAAGAAGAAGGCGTGGCGCCCAACTCGCCGACGCCGACCTATGCCGCGTTGCGCTTCATGGTCGACAACTGGCGCTGGCAGGGCGTCCCGTTCTATCTCCGCTCGGCGAAGCGGATGCCGCGTCGCGTCACCGAGATCGCGATCACCTTCCGCGAACCGCCGCATCTCATGTTCAAGAGTCCCAAGGGACTCGAGCCCAATGTGCTCGCCGTGCGGGTGCAGCCCAAGGAAGCGATTGCCCTGCGGTTTGAGGTCAAGCTTCCCGGCGTGGACGTGAAGATGCTGCCGGTGGACATGGACTTCGAATACGCCGACGCCTTCGGTTCCAGCGATCACGACGCGTATGAAACGCTGCTCCTCGACTGCATGCTGGGCGAGGCGACGCTCTTTACCCGGAGCGATGAGGTCGAGGCGGCATGGCGCGCGGTGGATCCACTTATAGATCACTGGGAGCACACGGCGCCGGCGCACTTCCCCAATTACGCCGCCGGCTCCTGGGGTCCGGAGATTGCTGATGCGTTCATCGGCCGCATTGGCGTGAAGTGGCGTCAGCCCAAAGGATAGAAAGGGAACCGGCCTGATTCCGGGGTAGTAACCAGGTACGGGGCAAAGGCCGCCCCGGCCTGGAGGCATCGTGTACGAGTTCGGAATTCTGCTGGTCGTTGTCGCGGTGGCCACGTTGCTTGCCACCTGGCTGGGTTATCCGTCGTGGTTGCGGCTTCGCGCCCGCGACTTCCCGCCGCTGCGCCGCGCCGTTCCTCGCTCCTGGTGGCCGGAAGTCACGATTGTCGTCACGGTGCACAATGCCGAAGCGACGATTCGCGGCCTGCTGAACAATCTGCTGGCGCTCGCCTATCCCGGCGGCCGGCGTCACATCCTGGTTGTCTCCGATGCCTCCACCGATTTCACCGATGCCATCGTCGCCGGCTTCGATCATCGCGGCGTCGAGCTGCTCAGGCTCGTCCGCGAGAAAGGAACCGCGCGGGCCACGAACATCGCGCGCCGTTACGTGCGGGGCGACATCGTCGTGGTCGTCGATCCCGAGGCCAGGCTTGCCACCTCCTCCCTGGCCGCCCTGATCTCGCCCTTCGCCGATCCATCGGTGGGCGTCGCGTATGCGCACGAGAGCGGCGGCGGCCCGCTGGATAGCCGTCGCCGTCCACGCCTCTCGGCCTACACCAGTTTCGAAGCCATGCTGCGAGACAACGAAAGCCGCGTATACGGCACGGTCAGCGCGCGCCGTTCACTCTATGCGATGCGCGGCCCTCTCTTCCACGCGCCGATTCCGCCTTGGGTGAGTCCCGATTTCAATCTGACGCTGCTTGCCGCCGAGCATGGCTATCGCGCCGTGCACGTTGATCAGGCGCGCTGCACGCTGACCAGGCCGCGCTCGCCGCGGCGCGATTACGCCCGCACTGTCTGGGCGACGGGCCGCGATGCCCTCACGCTGCTGCGTAAGCCGCACCTCCTGAATCCGCGGCGCTTCGGCGAGTTCTCCTGGATGCTGATCGGTCACAAAATCGGCCGGTGGGCGACTCCTTGGGCCATCCTGGCGGGTTATGCGGGTGTGGCGATCCTGGCCGCCTGGTATCCATGGGCCCGGGTCATTGCCGTGGCCGGACTGGCGCTCGCGGTTGTGGTCGGCGCATTGGCCATGGTGCCGGCGCGCGGAAGGTTTCTCCGACTTGCCACGCAGCCGGGACACATCGCCGCGACCTCGCTGGCGATGGCGCACGGCGTCTTCAAGGCATTCCGCGCGCGCGCTGCGTTGCGCAACGGCGTCGATCCAGGTCTCGACTTTTCGCACCGGACGCTCGCCATCTGAACGACGGGTCGCGCTACCGGAAGAAGAGGTGCGCGATCCGGACTTCGAGATTCCCGTAGATCATTGCGGCCGCAGCCAGGTCGTATACCGTGTGGGCCAGGATCGCGACCCAGATCCGGCCGGTGAGCAAGGTGACTGTGCCAAAGGTGAGGCCGGTCATGACGCTCTGCAACGCGCCGTCACGGCCTTGGCCGAAGTAGTGCGACAGCCCGAACCAGACCGATGTCACTAGTACCACGGCAATCCGTGAGCCGAGGGTCCAGCCGAAGAGCCGGCGCCAGCGTTCGAAGAGGTAGCCGCGGTAGACCAGCTCCTCGCCGAAGCCGGCGACCAGCATTGTCCAGACAGCGCCAGGGAGGTACGCCGGGTTACCCGCGATGAAGTGGTAGTAACGGTTCACCGGATCGGCGCCCAGCAGAGGCATTACGACTGCCTTGAGCAGCAACTTCAGCCCGATGCCGAGGGAGATCCCGCCGGCGATGGTCGTCGTCCAGTTCGGCGGCCTGGAAAGGCCCAGCTCGCTCCAGGGTGTGCGCGACAGGCGTGCCCAGATCAGGACCAGAATCGTCCCAATTGGAATCGTGACCATATATGGCAGGATGAAGTTGCCGGTGAAGAGGATGGCGATCAGCGCGATGATTCCGCCGGGACCGAAGCCGCGCAATTCGCTCGCCAAGGCCCGGTCGTCTGCGGCGTGCGGGATCACCGGCTGAAGGCTGCGGCCAACGCGCAACAGGTCCGCATCGTAGCTCTCGATGGAATCATAGGGGCATGCCTTACTATCTTGGAGACAGAATGGTCAAGACGGGCGTTGCCCTCCTGATGGTTCTGGCCGCCTCTCGCGCCACCGCGCAGGAGACCGGCCGTATCGAAGGTGTTGCCTCGATCGCCAACCGCCTCGTCGGCTCCCGGCTGCGCGTGCGGGTCTACGAAGATGCGGGAACGCCGCCGCCCCGTCCCGACAGCGCCGACAGCCGCTTCGCCAACGTCGTTCTCTATCTCGAATCGACGACCCCCATCCGGGGTCATGCGGTGCCGGTCCGCCCGGTGATGATGCAATCCGGCGAGCGCTTCGTTCCCCACGTGCTGCCGGTGCTGGTGGGTACGACGGTCGAATTCCCCAATGACGATCCCATTTACCATAACGTTTTCTCGCTCTCCCGGGTGCGCTCCTTCGACCTCGGCCGTTATCCCCGGGGCTCGTCGAAGTCGGTGCTCTTTTCGTCGCCGGGCGTGGTCCAGGTCTTCTGCCACATCCATGCCGACATGAACGGATACATCCTGGTCCTCGATAATCCATTTTTTGTGGTGCCTGATCCTCAGGGGCACTTCGTGATCGAGGGGATCCCGCCCGGCGAGTACCGGCTGGTCGCGTGGCACGAGCGTATCCACCCGATGGTCACGCCGATACGGGTCGAGGCGGGGCACACCCTGAATCTGGAGCTGCGGATCCCGCTCGCGGACACGGGGTCGGTCCGCTGACCGCTGCGCCGCCGGCCGCAAGCGGGGTGCTGCGGCGGCTTCGCTCGTCGTCGCTGGCGGTGCAGCTCGCGCTGCTGAGCGTCGGCGTCACCGTGCTCGCTATCGGTGTCAGCTTCGTGGCGCTGCGGGCGCGCACCCAGTCGGAGGTGCGCCGCGTCTTCGCCGACGAGCTCGCGGGAAGCCAGCGCGGCCTGCGCCAGATCCAGGACCGCAACCTCAGACTCCTGCTGGCGACCTCGTCGCTGGTCTCGACCAGCCCGACGTTGAGGGCCGCGATCCAGACCTGGCTCGGAGAGAGCAACGCCGGGCTGCCTGCCCGGCCCGAGCTGCTGGCGACGATCCAGCGGGAGGTCGAGCGCATTTTCCAGGACCTCGACCGCGACCTGATCGTCGTGACCGACAACACCGGCAAGGTGCTCGCCGCGGCCGGCCATGGAGCGCCGAAGGCAGCCGACGATCTCGGCCGGTTCCCGGCGGTCCATTTTGCGCTCAATACCGATACCATCATCCCCGATTCGGGTTTCGGCGTCCTCCAGGTCGATGGGACGCCGATGCAGGTCGGGTGTGTGCCCATCGTCCTGCAGGGCTACGCGATCGGCGCGCTGGTCCTGGGTGAGCGGCTCGACCGGCTGATGGCGCAGCTCGACAGCGCCATGGGTACCCGGTCGGTGGTGACCGCCGGCAACGCGGTCATGATGTCGAACCTGGCGGCCGCGCCGGTCGGCGCGGCCTGGCACCCGCTGCCTGATGGGCTGGGCGCCGAAGCGGTTCGGCGGCTGCGCATCCAGGGCGAGGACTACGTGGCGGCGACACTGCCGTTGGGCCGCACCGAGGACGGCCGCGCGGCGCGCCTCGAGCTGGTCCGTTCGCTGAGCGAGCCCTTGCGGCCCATCAGCCGCTCGTTAGGCTGGAGCTTCCTCGTCGCCGGACTCCTGGCCCTGGTCCTCGGCGGGGCGGGCGCCGTGCTGGTGTCGCGCGGGACGCTGCGGCCGCTGGCGCGGTTCGTCGGTTTCATGCGGCAGGGCGCCGATACCGGCGCGCTGGAGCGGTTCGCCGATCCCGGCGCGCCGGCCGAAATCGCCACCATGACCGACGCCTACAATCACCTGATCGACACCTTGAGCCGCGAGCACGCTGAGCTGGAGCAGCGCTCGGTCGAGCTGGCGATGACCAACGCGGTGCTGCAGGCCCAGGTGCGCGAGCGGGAAAAGGCCGAGCAGGCGCTGGCGGAGAGCGAAGAGCAGCTGCGGCAGTCGCAGAAGCTGGAGGCGCTGGGAACGCTGGCCGGCGGCGTGGCGCACGATTTCAACAACCTGCTTTCGGTCATCATGGGCTACGCGCATCTCACGTCGTCGGAGGTTCCCGCCGACAGCCCGCTGCGCGCCGATCTCGCCGAGATCGGCCAGGCCGCGACGCGCGCCTCGGGACTCGTCAAGCAGCTGCTCGCGTTCAGCCGCAAGCAGGTCCTGCAGCCGCGCATCGTCGATCTCAACAACGTGGTCGGCGGCATGGAGAAGATGCTGCGCCGGCTCATCGGCGAGGACATCCAGCTTCACGCGCGGCTCGCGCCCGACATCGCGCGCATCCGCGCCGATCCGGGCCAGCTCGAGCAGGTGGTCATGAACCTCGTGGTCAACGGGCGCGACGCGATGCCCAAGGGCGGCACGCTGACGATCGAGACCGCGAGCGTGATGCTCGACGAGAAGTACGAACATCGCCCCGAGGCCATTGCCGCCGGACCCGCGGTCATGCTGGTCGTCAGCGACAGCGGTATCGGCATGGACGCCGCGACGCGCCGCCGGATCTTCGAGCCCTTCTTCACGACCAAGGAACCGGGCAAGGGCACCGGCCTCGGGCTCTCGACGGTATATGGCATCGTCAGGCAGTCGGGCGGGAGCATCACCGTCTACAGCGAGCCCGGCGAGGGCTGCACCTTCCGCGTCTACTTCCCGCCGGTGGGCGCGGCGGAAAAGACCGGCGAGGTACCGGTCTTCACGACCGATTTGCTCGCCGGCCATGAGACGGTGCTGCTGGTGGAAGACGAGGCCCAGGTGCGCTCACTCGTCAGGCGCTGTCTCACCAGTAAGGGTTACGCCGTGCTCGACGCCAGCCATGGCAAGGAAGCGCTCGAGGTCGCGGACGAGCACCGCGGGACGATCCAGCTGCTTCTCACCGACGTGGTGATGCCCCACATGTCGGGGAAAGAGCTCGCCGAACGGATGCGCGCGCAGCGGCCCGACATCCGGGTGCTCTTCTTTTCCGGCCATTCCGATGAGGCGATTGAGCGGCACGGCGTGCTGACGCCGGAGTCGGCGTTCCTGCAGAAGCCGGTGGATCCCGACGTTCTGCTGCGCACCGTGCGGGACGTGCTCGATGCCGAGCCCGCGCCGTCGAGGGGCACCTGAAGCACCACCTGATCCTGGCCGGAGTCTTCCTGATCCTCGGCGCCACGCCGGCCGCGGCGCAGCGCGCCACCCTGGAGACCCTGGTGGACGCCGAAGGGTGGAAGACCGACCCCGGCTCGCGGTTGCTGGCTCGCAACAACGGCAATGCCGCCGTCGAAGGTCGATTGACGCTCTGGGGCGCGCTGCGCGTCTCGAGCCGCCTCGACTTTCTCGCGATCGGCGAGGCCGAGGCGGGGAAGGCCGATCCGCGGCGGACGAGATGGGACTACGATCTGCTGGAAGCGCGCGCCCGGTTGACTCGCGCGCTGACGTTCGAAGGCGGCCGCATCCTGATGCCGATGGGTCTCTTCGGCGCGCGCCGGTTCTCGAACATCAATCCGGTGATCGGCGCACCTGACATGTATCCGGCCGAATATCCCTGGGGCGCGAAACTATCCGGCACCGCCGGCGCGCTGGACTGGCGCGCGGCGATGATATCCCTGCCGGTGGTGAACGTTCGCTACACGCCGGCGCCTTCCGGCCAGCTCCGCCCGCTGCTGGGCGCCGGAATCAACCTCGGGCCGTCGCTCCACATCGGCGCGTCGGTGACGCACGGCAGCTATCTCAATCGCAGCTCCCCCAACCTGCCCAGCGGTACCACCTGGGACAGCTACAAGCAGACCATCGCCTCGGGGGACATGCGGTTCAGCGTCGGCTACGTGGATTCGCGCGCCGAGGTGGCGTGGACGTCCTACAATGCGCCGGCGGCATCGGCGCCGCTGCATGGGCTTGGCGCCTACGCGGAGTCCAAGGTCACACTGACGCCGCGGATCTTCATCGCGGTGCGGTTGGAGCACTTCAAGTACGCCTTCATCGGTCCCTTCTCGCCGGTATCGCCGTATTGGGTCTCGGGACTCACGACGGAGAACAACGGCGAGGTAGGTATCGGCTACCGGCTGAGCAATGCGCTGCTGGTGAAGACATCGGTGCGGAAGGATCACTGGCCCGATCCTGCGACGCCGAGCTTTCCGACGCCCGACGGGTACGCGGTTGCGCTGCAGATTTCGTGGCACGCGTACCCGCTCGACGCGCTGGCGCGGGTCTACTAGGGCCGGCCGAACCCCACCGACAAGGCGACATCCTCCACCGTCTCCCGATTGCCCGTGGACGAGGCGCGGTCGACCACGTATACCAGTCGCGCCCAGATCGGGGAGCGTGCCCATCGCAAGGTCAGGCCGGCCTCGCCGCCGTGGCCCGATGCGCCGCCGCCGGGAATGTTGGTGTGAGCGGTGAACGCCGTGTGAATCTGCACGTGGGCGCTGAGGCGGCCGGTGATGATTTCCTGCTCGCCGCGCACCCGCCCCTCGATGAAGACCCACTGTTCGGTCGAGCCGGGAACCGCCAGCGCGCGGGCGTGCGGCCCGACGCCGACGGTGAGCCAGGAAAGGGCGCGCACCTGCGCGAGCAGCAGCCCTTCGACGAGGTCCTGGGAAGCGCCGGCGCCGACGTCGGGCTTCACGCTTCCCTGCCGGTAGGCTCCCGCCAGCCAGAAACGCCCCTTTCCGATCTGGCCGTCACCGAACAGCGTCACCCCGCTCATCGTCGCCGTGTTGCCGCCGGCGGTGGTGGTGAGCTTCGTGGTCGCGAGGCCTCCGCCTAACGTCAACTTGTCGGCCAGCTGGGCCGAAAGACCAGGCGGGAGAATCAGGCACAGAATCAGCGAGACACAAAGTGCGCGGCGCATCATGGGCGTCCCTCGCGCGACGTACCGGCCCGGATGACGAGGTGGGATTCGCCGCGCCGCGCCGCATTCTCGGAGCGCACCGTGTCCATCCTCCGTTGCCAGTTGCTCCGCAGCGCCTGGTTTTGCGCGATGTTGGCGGGAATCGACTGGGTGTGACGGTGGATGTTGAATCCGAAGACCCCGGCCGCGCCCGCCGCCGCGACGACCACGAAGCGCGTGCCCGATCCCGACACCCCGTTGGCCATGACCGCCGGCAACAGGGCCGTCACCGCCGCTGCGGCCAGACCGGTGACCAGCGCCCGGCCCCCGCCGCCGCCGGGGCGCTGCTCGGGCAGCAGCAACGAGTCCGACATGGGTGGCGGCCACGGCAGCGTGTCGCGGCGCACGGTGCGCAGGTCGAGGGGCACCTCGACCACCCGCGTCACCCGGCCCGATGGATCCCGCGAGCTGACCCTCAGCAGATACGCTCCGCTGTCGGCGATGGCGCCGCTGGAATCTCGGCCATCCCAGAGAATCTGGAGGCTGTCGCCGATCGCCCCATGATAGATGGTGCGCACCGGTCCGCCGGCCGCGCGGGTGATGCCGGCGTTGATCTCGTGCAGGCTGGTGGCGTACAACTCCACCGCGAGGCGGTCCCCGGGGCCATTGATCTCGGTCACCGGCGCCACGCGAATCGCGACGGCGCGGAGTCCCGAGCGGACATCCTGGAAAAGGCTGGCAACCTCGGGCGGGAAAATCAGATCATCGGGCCGGTAGCGCGGGTTCCGCACCAGCAGCCGGGTGAATACCGCGGCCGCGCTGTCGCGGTGGTCGCGGAAAAACTCGGTCGCGCCGAGGAACATCAGCGCCCGGTTGCGCGAGGTGTCGGGGAGCGCATCGGCTCCGCTTTTTGCGAGCGCGGCGCGCAGGAAACTCGCGGCACTGTCGTAGTCCAGATTCTGCGATGACCGCATCCCGCGCGCGAGCAGCTCGGCCGAATTCTGGGCGTGCAGGCGGCTCGCTCCGCCGAGCAGAACGACCATCGCCATGCCGAGAGCGGCGCGGTTGCGGCGCGAGTGGGTCACTGGTGTGGTGTCAGGACCAGGTCGGTGACGCGCACCGTTTCACCCGCGCCGACGCGCACGCTGCGCTCGGCCGGATTGAACCCTTCGCGCTGGACCCGGATGGTGTGTGGTCCCGCCGACACCGCCAGGTTGGCCTTGGGCGTGTTGCCCACCAGCTGGCCGTCGATGTAGAGCTGACCCCACGGCGATGCGTTCACGAAGAGCGTCCCTCCGCCGGCCGCGGGCGCACTGGAGGGCGCCGCCGATGGGGCGGCGGAAGGTGCCGATGACGGCGCGGAAGCAGGAGCGGAGGTCGGAGATGCCGGGGTGGAATCGCGGCGGCCGCTCCGGTTGCTCTGCCCGGTGCGGCGGGAGCGTGAGTCGGATTGCATGACGCCCAGCGGCTCCGCCCCGAGCCGCACCTGCGCGGGAGCGCTGATGCGCAGTGAGCCCGATGGTGTCGGCGTCAGCGTCGTCGATGGCGTGCTGTCGTGGACCTGCGGAGTCACGGGCGGTGGCGGCGGAAGCATCTGGAATCCGTGGTCCGCCGGCGGCCCCGACATGGTCACGACCACGGCCACGATTCCGATCGCGAGAGCGGCAATACCACCGATGGTCGCCGGCTTCTTCCAGCGCGTCATCGGCGTTTCCGGCGGCTCCCAGTCGGGAATGGTGAGGATCAGATCGGAGGCGCGGCCCGACGGTCGCGCGTCGCGCATCATCGTCGCACCCGACTCGAGCGCGGTTACGAAATCGAGGACCGCCGGGAAACGGTCGTTAGGCCGCTCGCTGAGGGCTCGCGCGACTGCCTGCTCGATGTGCGGCGGAAGGTTGGGGCGCAACGCGCCGAGTGGCAGGATCGTCCTGCCGTCCGCGGTGGGCTCCGGGGGCGCGCCGGCCAGCAGCGTGTAGAGGATGGCGCCCAGCGCGTATTGATCGGACGCGGCCCCGAGCAGGCCGGTGCTCTCCTCGGGAGCGCCGTACGGGTTGCGCCCCGGGGTCGCTGCGGGTGGGGTAGGCATGCTCGATGCCCCCGATGAACGCCGCCCCGTCCTGGGATCAGATATCCGCGGCGTAAACGTCGCGCCCGAGGGGCGGCGCGGCGCGCTCTCGGCTCCCGAGGTGCGCGGCGGGATCGCCGGCGGCGCCGGCGGCGTCGCCGGCGTGGCGTGGAAGGCGCGCGCGATCATGGCGTCGCAGACGAACACCCAGTTGTCGGCGTCGGCCAGGACGTTGTCGGGCTTGAGCCGCCCATGGATGGCGCCGCGGCGGTGCAGGTAATCCAGCGCCGCGGCGATCTGGGTCAACAGACGGAGCGCGATCTTGAGATCCATCGGGCCCGTGGTGCGGACGATTTCGCGCAGCGGCCGCCCGCGCCGGTGCTCCATCGTGTACCAGAGCAGGCTGTCCGTCTCGCCGCTACGCAGCACCGGCACCAGGTGCGGATGATCGAGTCCGCGGGCCGAGGTGATGGCATCGCGGAAACGGCCGTCGGAGTCCGGCCGCCCCGCGGTG
>DASXPG010000053.1:0-5113 GCA_036493755.1 Gemmatimonadales bacterium | reverse complement strand
GCGGGTCGCCGGCGTTCGCGCACGCTGCGAGCAAAGCGAGAAGCGTGAGACGCGTCCTCAGCATCCCAACGCTTTCACCTTGGCGCGCAGGGTCCCGATCTTCTCGGCCCAGCTCGCGCGCTTCTCCCGTTCGGTGGCGATGACGTCGGGCGGCGCCTTGGCGAGGAACTTCTCGTTGGCCAGCTTGGCCTCGAGCGCCGAGAGCTGCTTTTCGAGCCGCGAGCACTCCTCGCCCAGCCGCGCGCACTCCTTCTGGATGTCGATCGCGCCGCTCAGCGCGACGAAGACCGAGGCGCCCGCGGGCAGCACGCCGTAACCACCGGGGCCGCTCGCCGCCGCTTCGTCCAGCGACGACAGTTTGCCCAGCCGCATGATCGTCACCCGCTCGGCATCGATCGACGCCCTCGTCTTTGCCGTCAGGCCCGCCACCGATGCCGCGACCGTCTGGCCCGGCTTCACGCCGGCGTCGGCGCGGATGACCCGGATGGCGTCGACCAGCGCCTGCACGAACGCGAAGTCCTCTTCGGCGGCCGTGTCGTTCCGGTCGCCGGCCGGCCACGGCGCCAGGACAATCGTGGCATCGGCGTTGCCGGGGAGCTTGCGGAACAGCGTCTCGGTGATGAACGGCATTACCGGATGCAGCAGCCGCAGCACCGTGTCGAAGCAATGCACCGCGACGGCGCGGGCCACGTCGCCGCCCGGCTCGTCGCCGTAGAGCCGCGGCTTGATGGCCTCGAGATACCAGTCGGCGAAATCGTCCCAGAGAAAGTGATAGGGCGTGCCGGTCGAGTCGTTGAGCCGGAAGCGCTCGAGGTGGTCGGTGGTTTCGCGGACGCAGCGGTCCAGCCGGGAGAGGATCCAGCGATCCGACAGCGCGAGTTTGCTGCCATCGGCCAGCGGCCAGCTGGCAGCCGGCCGTGGGCCGCTATCGGCAGACAACGACTCGGCGTGACTCAGGACCAACCGTCCCACGTTCCACAGCTTGTTCGCGAAATTCCGGCCGCTGGCGAACGTCGCCTCGAGATCGGTGTTGTCGAGGATGATATCGGTGCCCACCGAGAGGCCGTTGATCACCGTGAAGCGCAGCGCATCGGCGCCGTAGAGCTGCACGACGTCGAGGGGGTCGATCCCGTTGCCTAACGACTTCGACATCTTCCGGTGCTGGGTGTCGCGCACCGTGCCGTGCAGGTACACGGTGTGGAAGGGAAGCTGCTTCATGAAGTGCAGCCCCGAAAAGATCATCCGCGCGACCCAGAGAAAGAGGATCTCCGGCGCGGTGACCAGCACGTCGGTCGGATAGAATCGCTCGAGGTCCGGGGTCTGGTCGGGCCAGCCCAGCGTCGAGAAAGGCCAGAGCCAGCTGCTGAACCAGGTGTCGAGGACATCCTCGTCCTGGCGCAACGCGCCGCCGCACTTCTCGCACGATGACGGATCCTCGCGATACGCCTTCGTCGTCTTGCAGGCGTCGCAATACCAGATCGGGATGCGGTGTCCCCACCAGAGCTGCCGCGAGATGTTCCAGTCGCGGATATTCTCCAGCCACTGCTCGTATTCGCGGCCGCGCCGCTCGGGGATGAACTTCACCTCGCCGTTGCGATAGGCCGCCAGCGCCGGCTCGGCGAGCGGCCTGATCTTCACGAACCACTGGTCGCTGAGCCGCGGCTCCACGATGGTGTCGCAACGATAGCAGTGCCGCACCGCGTTGCGATGCGGCTCGATTTTATCGAGCAATTTGAGATGCTTGAGCTGCTCGACCATCACCCGGCGGGCCTCGAAGCGATCCATCCCGAACAGCTCGGCGGGCACGCGGCCGCCGGCCTTTCCCTCGAGCGACAGATCGGCCAGCTTCGCGTCCGGCGTCAGGATGAGCGGCGCGGGCAGTTTGTGCCGTTGCCCGATTTCGAAGTCGTTGGGATCGTGCGCCGGCGTGATCTTGAGGAAGCCGCTGCCGAAGCCCAGCTCCACGGCTTCATCGGCGATGATGGGAATCAGCTCGCCGTTGAAGGGCAGCCGCACCCGCTTGCCGACGAACTTCTGCTTGGGCTCATCTTCGGGATTCACGGCCACCGCGACGTCGCCCAGCAGCGTCTCGGGGCGCGTCGTGGCCACGGTCACATGGCCGCTGCCGTCTTCGAGCGGATAGCGGATGTGATAGAGATGCCCGTCGTGCTCGGTGTGCTCCGCCTCTTCGTCCGACAGCGACGTGAGGCAGTGCGAACACCAGTGGATGACGCGATGGCCGCGATAGATCAGCCCTTCGTCCCATAGCCGCACGAAGACCTCGCGCACCGCGCGCGACATCTCGGGGGAGAAGGTGTAGCGGGTTCGCGACCAGTCGCACGAGCAGCCGATGGCCTTGAGCTGCTCGAGAATCGTCGAGCCGGTTTCCGCGACGAACGACTTCACCCGCTCGACAAAAGCCTCACGGCCGATGTCGCGGCGGTTCTTGCCTTCCTTGGCGATCAGCCGCTCGACCACGTTTTGCGTGGCGATGCCGGCGTGGTCGGTCCCCGGCACCCAGAGCGTTTCGCGGCCGCGCATCCGCTCGAAGCGGACGATCACGTCCTGGACGGTGTCGTTCAGGCCGTGGCCCATGTGGAGCTGCGCCGTCACGTTAGGCGGCGGGATCACCATGACGAACGGGTCGTCGCTGCGGCGGGTCTCGGGTTTGAACAGCCCGCGGGCCATCCACTCCTGGTAGAGCGGCGCCTCGATCGCCGTCGGCGAGTATTGCGGACTCAGCTCGGTCGTTTCTGGCATAACACCTAAGGATAACGTGAAAAAAAGGCCCGCATTCGCGGGCCGCACTTCTCGACTTCGATCAGCTCAGCCGCGTGCGGCGCGCGGCGCGTTCGGTCCGGTGGCTGGTGCCACGGGACGGGTCGGGGTTTCGACGACGAGATGATTGAGCACCGTTTCGACTCCCTCGACCTGCTGGACGACGTCACTGGCGACGCCGATCTCGGCGGTGTGCAGCACCGCGCCGGTCAATTCGATGAGGCCCATGCCGAGGATCGACACGCGGATGCGGCGCCGCGCGAGCACCACGTCCTGGCCCAGCGCGTCGAGCACCCGGGCCTCGAGCCGCTCGGCATCCTCCTCGGTCCAGCGCTTGGCCGACAGCTTTTCGCGTCCGGTCCAGCGGCTCCAGGCGCTCTTGAGCCGGCGCGAGTTCACGCGACCGACGGCGCCGCCGAGCACCAGGCCCAGGCTGATCCCCAGAACGGCCCCCGCGGCGGCGGCCACCAAGTCGGTGGCTTCGAGCTTCCTGATGCGTGACACGGTGTCTCCGGTGGCAGCAGGGAAAGGGCCCCGCTACATTCCTTATACAGTGGCGAAACGTCCGTCCCATCGCAAGTTGCGCCGTTTGCACGGGCTCCGCGGATGACTGGCGGATCACCGCTGCCGGGACGTCTGTCCGCCCGGCAGTTTGTCGGATGGGCCCTGGCTTTTCTCGTCATCATCGTCCTGATCGTTCTGTTCTTCATTTATGGACGGCAGGTGCGCCCGGTTCTGGGTGCGCTGCCGCTCGAGGCATGGCCGAAGAACTTGTCCTGACCCTTCCCGATGGGACCGAGCGGCGCGTGGCGCGGGGCACGACCCCTCGCCAGGTGGCCGAGACCATCGGTCCGCGCCTCGCCAAGGCGGCGGTGGCGGCGAAGCTCGATGGCCACATCGTCGAGCTGGATCGGCCCATCGACGCGTCGGGTCCCTTCGCCGTGCTCACCGAGCGCGACGCCGATGCGCTGTACTGTCTCAGGCATTCGGCCGCGCACGCGCTGGCGACCGCCGTGCGCCGCATTTATCCCGATGCCGGCATCGGTTTCGGTCCGCCGATCGAAGATGGTTTCTACTACGACTTCGCTGTCCCCAAGCCCTTCACGCCCGAAGACCTCGAGAAAATCGAGGCCGAGATGCGCGAGGTGGTGAAGGCCGACTATCCCTTCGTCCGCGAAGTTGTGAATCGCGCCGAGGCCGAGAAGCGCTTTGCCGGCGATCCCCTCAAGCTCGAGCGCCTGTCGGAAATTCCCGAAGGCGAGACGATTTCGGTCTACACCGACGGTCCGTTCACCGATTTGTGCCGCGGCCCGCACGTCGCCAATACCGGGCGCATCCAGCACTTCAAGTTGCTGCACGGCGCCGGCGCCTATTGGCGCGGCGACGAGCGCAACCAGATGCTGCAGCGCATCTACGGAACGGCCTGGTTCAAGAAGGAAGAGCTCGAGGCGTATCTGCATCGCCTCGAGGAAGCGAAGAAGCGCGACCATCGCCGCCTCGGTCGCGAGCTCGATCTTTTCATGTTCCATCACTGGGCGCCCGGCGCGGTTTTCTGGACGGCGCGCGGCACGGCGATGGTGAACGAGTTGAACGACTACATGCGCGAGCTGCAGCGCGATGGTTACCAGGAAGTGAAGACGCCCCTGATGTACAACAAGGGGCTCTGGGAATTGTCCGGCCACTGGGGCAAGTACCGCGAGAACATGTTCATGGTGCTCGACAACGAGACCGGCGAGCATGACTTCTCGTTGAAGCCGATGAATTGCCCCTCGCACTATCTCATGTACCTCGCGGGGAAGCATTCGTACCGGGAGCTGCCGCTGCGCATGGCGACGTTCGACGTGCTGCATCGCAACGAGCTTTCCGGGGCGCTCTCCGGGCTGACGCGGGTGCGCCAGTTCCAGATGGACGACTGCCACATCTTCATGATGGAGAGCCAGATCGCCGAGGAAGTGAAGCGGCTGGCGGACTTCATCATCGGCTTCTACAACACCTTCGGCCTGACCCCGGCGCTGAAGTTCGGCACCCGTCCTACGCAGCGGATCGGCGACGACGCGATGTGGGATCGCGCCGAGGGAGCCCTCAAGGCGGCGCTCGACTCGCTGAACATGCCGTACACGCTGAATCCGGGCGACGGCGCCTTCTACGGCCCGAAGATCGACTTCCACGTCGCCGACTCGATCGGGCGGACCTGGCAGCTGGGCACCATCCAGCTCGACTACGCCGCACCGGAGCGCTTCAACCTCATCTATGTCGGCGAGGACAACACCGAGCATCGTCCCGTGATCATCCACCGCGCGGTGAGCGGCTCGTTCGAGCGCTTCATGGGCATCCT
>DASXPG010000052.1:0-8459 GCA_036493755.1 Gemmatimonadales bacterium | reverse complement strand
CCGCCCAGCCGATGTTGACGGCGTGGAACCAGTGAGGGCTGTGCGAAATGCGGTAGTCGATGGCCCACGATGCGAGGACCAGCGGCCGCCAGAGCCGGCCGCCGAATCCCGCCCGCCAGTAAGGCTCGGTGAGAATTGCCTTGACCGACGGCGGCGCGACCAGCACGTGGCGATCCCTGAGGACCCAGAGATCATCTTCGACGAAGTCGTTGCGAATCGACGGCAGCGCGACGGTGGCGGCCACCAGGGCCGCGATCAGAGCCGCCCGCGCCGGTTTCAAGCTATGACGTCTCTATGGAAGGAAGGAATCGCGGCGGCTTGCGCGCCTTCGTCGCCTGCTCGAAGGCGTAAGCGTAGCCGATCAGCTTCGCTTCGGTCCAGGCCCGTCCGAAGAAGGAAAGGCCTAACGGCAGCTCGAAGGCCTGGCCCATCGGCACGGTGATGTGCGGATAGCCGGCGACGGCGGCGGGCGTGGTGCAGTTGCCGAATGCCGCGTCGCCATTGACGATGTCGATCGGCACCACGGTCGACTGGGTCGGGCAGACGATCGCGTCGAGCCGGTGCGCGGTCATCGTGGCGTCGATCCCCTGGGAACGCGACCAGAGCCGGCAGGTGGCCAGGGCCGCGCGGTACGCCGGCATGGTGAGCGGTCCCTTCTCCTGTGCCTGGGTGAACAGCTCCTGGCCGAAGTACGGCATCTCGTGATCTTTTTCGCGCTCGTTGAATGCGATCAGGTCGGCGAGCGTTTTCACCGGCACGTCGGCGGCGAGCCCGGCGAGATACTTGTTGAGGTCCGCCTTGCACTCGTAGAGCAGGACCTCCTGCTCGTTGTTCTTCAGATGGTCTTCGGTGACGACGTCGGTGTGATCGACGACGATCGCGCCCGCATCGCGCAGCGCCTGCAGCGCCGTCTCAAAGACGCGGTCGACGTGCGCGTTGTAGCCGGTGTAGTGCTTGCGGGCGACGCCCAGCCGCGCGCCGCGCAGCGCGCCGGCATCGAGCGCGCGGGTGTAGTCGGCGGCGTGCGCCGCGGCGCCCGACGTCGCGGCATCGCGCGGGTCGCTTCCGGCGATCGCGCTGAGCAGCGCCGCCACATCGGCGACGTTGCGACCCATCGGCCCGGCGGTATCCTGGCTGTGCGCGATTGGAATGATGCCGGCGCGGCTCACCAGCCCCACCGTGGGTTTGATTCCCGCCAGCGCGCAGGCCGCCGAGGGTGAGGTCACGGATCCGTCTGTTTCGGTGCCGATGCCCGCGGCGGCGAAGTTCGCCGCGATGCCGGCGCCGGTACCGCTCGAGCTCCCCGATGGCGTACGATCGAGAACGTAGGGATTCCGGCACTGGCCGCCCCGCCCGCTCCAGCCGCTCGAGGAATGCGTGGACCGGAAGTTTGCCCATTCGCTCATGTTGGTCTTGCCCAGCAGAATCGCGCCGGCGGCGCGCAGCTTTTCGGCGACCCCCGAATCGCGCAGCGCGATCGACGTCGCCAGCGCCAGCGACCCGGCGCTGGTATGCATCCGGTCGGCGGTGTCGATGTTGTCCTTCACCAGGACCGGGATGCCGTGCAGCGGTCCGCGCACCCGCCCCGCGCGCCGCTCGGCGTCGCGGTCATCGGCGATGCGGTCGGCCTCGGGATTGGTCTCGATGACGGCGCGCAGCGTCGGACCCTGCCGGTCGCTCGCGGCGATCTTGCTCAGGTAGGCGTCGACCAGCGAGCGCGAGGTGTAGTGCCCCGAGCGAAGCCACTCCTGGAGCTGCGCGATCGTGACCTCGTCGAGATCTGAAGACTGGTCTACGGTTGACGGTCCACGGTTAACGGCAGGCGGCTGGCCGTCAACCGTTGACCGTCGACCGTTGACCCCCGCCCGCGCGCCCGCCCCCGCCACCGTGGCGCTGCCCGCGACCGCCAGAAAGTCCCGTCTGTCCATCGGGCAGAAGATGGTGGTCGCCGTGGGATACGCAACAACCGCGTTACGTCCTGCGTACATCGGGCGTACATTCAGGCCGGAAGCCAAGCCCGACATATCCCGAGGAGCATCGCATGCGACCCATCCGCGTTCTCACCGCGGCCGCGCTGGCACTGGCGGCGGCGGCCCCGCTTGCCGCCCAGCAGTCCATCATGCAGGAAAAGCTCGACATGACGGCGCTCGCCCGTATCAGGGACGAGGGGCTCAATCACTCGCATGTCGACTCACTCGCCGGGCATCTGATGGACGTCATCGGCCAGCGACTGACCGGTAGCCCGAGCCTGCGCCAGGCGCAGGAGTGGGCGCGACAGACCTTCACCGCCTGGGGCCTGGCGAACGTGAAGATCGAGCCGTGGGATTCGCTCTTCGGCCGCGGCTGGGAGCGGGTGAGCTACGAGGCGCACTTCACCGAGCCCTACAATCAGCCGCTCTATGCGATGCCGCTGGCCTGGAGTGGCAGTACCCATTCAGCAGCGCCCGCCGGCCGCAATGCCCGCAATGCCCCGGCCGACAACGGCAGCCAGACCTGCGAAGTGAAGCTGCTCCTCCTCGACGACTCCACGGCTTTCGATCGCTACAACGGCCGGCTGCGCGGCGCGTGCGTGCTGATGCTGCGGCCCTTCGGCAATCCGCCGGTCGCCTTCAGGGAGCTGACGCCGGAGTGGACGCCGCGCACCCTTCGGCTCGACGCGGACTCGATCCTGGCCTGGTCGGCCCGCCCCATCACGCCGCCGGCACCGCGCGGCGCCAATGCGAACGCCAACCGCTTCCGCGGCGCGCAGGCGATCAACGCCCGCCTCGGCACGTGGCTCGGGACCCAGGGCATCGTCGCCGTGCTCCAGCCGTCGCAGTGGCAATACGATCTCATCCTCGGCAGCGCCGGTCCGCAGTCGCGGACGGCGCGCGACAGCGCCAACTACGAGCCGCTGCCGGCGCTCGTCGTTTCATATGAGCAAGCCGGCCAGATCTATCGCAATCTCCAGCGCAACGTACCGGTCCGGCTCGAGCTCAACGTGCAGAATCGGTTCAGCAATCCCGATCGCCACGAATTCAATGTGCTCGGCGAAATCCCCGGGACCGACCTGGCCAATCAGTGGGTGATGATCGGGGCACACTACGACTCGTGGTACGGCGGGACCGGCGCGACCGACAACGGCGCCGGCTCGATCGTGATGATGGAAGCGATGCGGATCCTCAAGACGCTCAACCTGCCGATGCGCCGCTCGGTCCGCATCGCGCTCTGGACCGGCGAAGAGGAAGGGCTCCTCGGCTCGCGTGACTGGGTTCGCAAGCATGCAGCCGACATGCCGAACATTTCGGCGTATCTGAACGTGGACAATGGAAGCGGACGGCTGCGCGGCGTCTACGCGCAGGAGAATGCGGCGGTGATGCCGATCTTCAACGAAATCCTGGCGCCATTCCACGACATCGGCTATGTCGCCGCGGTGCCTAACAACACCGGCGGTACCGATCACCTCTCCTTCGATGCGGCTGGTGTCCCGGGATTCCAGTACGTCCAGGACCCGCTCGAATACGACAACCGGACGCACCACTCCCAGGCGGATACGTACGAACACCTGGTCATGGATGATCTGAAGCAGGCGGCGACGATCGTCGCCTGGTCGGTCTACACCATCGCGAACCGGGACGAGATGATGCCCCGCAAGCCGGTGCCGCCGTCCACCAACTAGGGGCCGACGCGCCCCTGGGTACCGGTGGTCGGAGCCGGTCCGCGGCGGATCATCGCGGCCTGGCGGTTGGCGATGGAATCGGCCTTGTTGCGTTGCGGGTCGGTGAGCAGCGCCCAGGCGGTGTCCTTCATCGCCGAGGTCTGGGCGTGAATCTGGTCGCGCAGGGGATCGATATGCTCGCGCACATCCGACGGAATTGAGCTGGTGTCGGTCTGCTGGTTGCGCACGGTCACGTGCACGTCACGCATCATCGAATCGATCTGGTTTTGAAGCGCCTGGTTCCGGCGGAATAGCCGGAGGTTGAGCTGCACCAGCCGCTGCACCGTGCTGTCGGGAAGGCCGAGGCTGTCACGATTGAGAACCAGGAATCCAACCGGATCGCGATCCACCGGGCTGTAGCGCGCCAGGCGGCCGCCCGGCTGGCCGGTGGTGATCGGCGGGGCGCAGGCCGCCAGGGCCAGCGCCAGTGAAACCAGCAGCAGTCGGTCGGATGTGCGCATCATTCAAGTGTAACGCCTTTACATTGGATTTGTGCCGTCCGTGACCTCATTCCCGCCCATGGAACGCCTGTCGGCGGACACCTTCCGCCTGGTCCTCGATACGATGGTCGAGGGCGTTGTGCTGCACGATGCATCGGGCGACGTGGTGTGGTGCAATCCCAGCGCCGCCCGGATCCTCGGTCCGGACGTCCTGCTCTCGGTGCGCACGTCGGGTTCGCACGAGCAGCCGCTGCGCGCCATCCGCGAAGACGGCAGCGAATTCGAATTTGACGATCTGCCGGTCATGGTCGTGCTGCGGACCAACCGACCCCAGCGCGATGTCGTCATGGGCCTCGAGCGGGAACGCGGCCAGCGGCTGTGGGTGTCGGTCAACGCCGAGCCCATCGTGCACATCCGCGATGGCCGCACGGCGGTCGTCGCCTCCTACGCCGACATCACCGCCGAGCGCGAGAGCGCGGTGCGGATGCGCACCCTCGAGAACCAGCTGCGCCAGGCGCAGAAAATGGAAGCCATCGGCCAGCTCACCGGCGGCATCGCGCACGACTTCAACAACCTGCTGACCGCGATCCTGACCAACGCCGATCTCCTCGCCGAGGTGGTGGACGAAGGGCCTCCCGATGCGCGCGAAGAGTTGAGCGATCTGCGCCGCGCGGCGCGGCGCGGCGCCGACCTGGTGCGGAAGCTGATGGTCTTCGCCCGCCGCGACCGGCCCGAGCTGACCCACGTCGACGTCGCCGATCTGCTCTGGGACTCCACCCGGCTGCTGCGCCGCCTGCTGCCGGAGTCGATCGAGCTGAGCACCCAGGTCGAGCGCGGTCTCCCGGCGATCCTGGCCGATCCGGCGGCGCTCGAGCAGGTCCTGCTGAACCTCTCCACTAACGCGCGCGATGCCATGCCTGAGGGCGGCGTGCTGCGCATCCAGGCGCAGTTGGTGACGATGGGACAGGAGGAGTGCCGGGCATTGCAGTGGGGGATGCCGGGGCCGGTCATATCGATCACGGTGATCGACGACGGGCAGGGGATGGACGCCAAGACCCTGGAGAAGATCTACGACCCCTTCTTCACCACCAAGCCGGTCGGCGCGGGCACCGGGCTGGGGATGTCGATCGTCTACGGGGTGATGCAACAGCACGAGGCCTACATCGGTATCGAGAGCGCGCCGGGGAAGGGAACCCGCGTCGAGCTGCGCTTTCCCCCCGCCGCCACGCCAATGCCGATGGAAAGCGAAGAAGACACCGCCGACGTGGCCGGCGGCACCGAGACGATCCTGCTCGTCGAGGACAACGAAGGCGTGCGCGCCGCCGCGCGGCGGATTCTCGAGCGGCGCGGCTACAAGGTGATTTCGGCGACGACGGGCGAGGATGCCCTCCAGCTCTACCAGATCCAGGGCCACGAGATCGCCCTGGTGCTGGCCGACGTCATCATGCCGCAGATGGGCGGTATCGAGCTGGTGAGCACCCTCAAGCGCCAGGGATCGAAGGCGCGAATGCTCCTCACCAGCGGCTACACCCAGCGCGCCGCCGATGTCGCGGCGATGGATGTCCCGCTCCTTCCCAAGCCCTGGACGCCTAACCAGCTCGCGCGCAGGGTTCGCGAAACACTCGACAACGTAGGGGCCCCATGACACGCAATTGGTCTGTTGCGCTGGCCCTGCTTGGCCTCGCCGCGTGCGCCGGGGGAACCGAGACGCCGCCCGCCATTCCCCGTACGGCAGCCGTCACCTCCGCCAGTGCCTGGAGCGGCGCCGAGGTCATGGTTGTGTCGCCGAGCTTCACGGGAGTCGATTCGCTCCCGGTCGTGACCGTCGAGGGCGCTATGGCGCAGACTCGCCGCGTGTCCGCTGGTACCGTCGCGGTCAGGCTCCCGTCGCTGCCGGGCACCTATCGGATCAGCGTGCACTTCCACGCCGGTGACACGACCCTCGCCGGCACCGTCACGACTGCCGGCGGGTTCAACGGCATTCTCCAGGGACCGCCTAACGACGCCACGATGTTCGCGTGGCCGGATCCCAACGGGGCAACGGTCCTGGACTACAAGTCGACGCTGTTGAACCTGTCCAGTGGGGCCACCTCGTCGCTTCCCGTTGCCGATAGTCTTGCCGATGCGACGTGCCTGTTGCAGGGCCCGGGCCCCGCTGCGGGCGGAGGCGTTGTCGTCGGTGGCGCCCCGAACTGCCTGTGGCGCGTGGCGATGCCCGATGGCTCGATCGCCGATTCAATGCCGTCGTCGGGCGATCAGTACGCGGTGTATTTCGGCCCGGGCCGCTGGCTCGGCTGGGCAAACGGGCCCGGCTGGTTCAGCCGCACCAGCCAGTCGTTCCAGCCGATCGTGCAGTGGGGAGCGCCGCCGGTCGTCGTCTCGGCCGGCACGGACTGGGCAGTACCTCTTCATGGGGTCGGCTCCGGCGGGATTCCGGTCTTCAATACCCACACCATGTCCGTGGCCTATACGATTCCCGGAATCAACGATGCCGGTGGCGCCTTTTCGCCTCAGGGCGACACCCTGTTCCTCTTCACCCGCGATCCCACGACACTGTACCGCCTGCTGGTGCTTCGCGCGAGTGACGGAAGTGTCCTCGCCGCGGACAGTACGACCGTCTACGCATCCGAGCCCTTCATGGCGCTCGATCCTTCCCGGCCATGGCTGTATGTCTGGGGCAGTGCCGGCCCGCCGAGTGCGCCGGTGGTGACGGTCATTGATCGACGGTCGATGCAGGTCGTGACACAACTCCTGATTCCCGCTGCGTCATGGGTCGCTCCACCCCCCAACACCCACACCTACACCCTCTTCGTGGACGCCACCGCGCGACGGCTGTACCTCCACGAGGAATACCAGAGCGGGCGAATCCTGGTCTACGATCTCTTACCTTGAAGCATCGGGGATGACATGACGCAGCTGGAGCGGCAAGCGCTGTTTCAACGGTACGACGCGGGTCCATCGCTGATTCGCGCGGCGGTGTCGCGCATGCCGGTGGATGCGCTCCAGTGGCGTCCCGCTCCGAAGAAGTGGTCGGCCCACGAGATCATCGTCCACTGCGCCGACAGCGAGACCATTTCTTCGACGCGGATCCGCTATTTGGTCGGCGAGGCCGAGCCGGTCATCGCCGGCTATGACCAGGATCGCTGGGCGTCGGACATGAACTACCACGCGTTGCCGCTGGAGTTGTCGCTGGCGCAGGTCGAATCGGTGCGCGCCTGGACCAGCGCGTTCATCCGCATGCTTCCCGACTCGGCGTGGCTTCGAACTGGCCGTCATACCGAAATGAAGGAGCCGTACAGCGCCGAGACGTGGCTTCAGATTTACGCCGAGCATCTCGAAGTTCACGCGCGACAGATCGCCAGGAATGTCGATGCTTGGAAAGCCGCGCGCGCCTGAAGGGTGCTCTCAGGTAGTGCATGGATTTTGTGCATGCACCATTGTTGGGCGTCATAGAAGTACCGATGTGCAGGAAATCTCGGAGAGAAAAACCCTGATAACCTAGTGGCCGCGCCTGTTTTCGCGGCAAATGGAGGTTACTCAAGGCTAAGGCGGCCGGTTAAAGAGCTATAACCTCTTGTCGCATAATGAGTTGAGCTATTTTTCCCCGCTCCGCCGCAATCTGTGGCACTAGCGTTGCACTGTCTCCTCCCGCAGGATCAGAAGTAAAGAGCAGCACACCGTAGCGCCCATACCGAAAAATCGAAGCCGAAAGGGAAGTCTCAACCATGGCCGCAAAAGGCGGAGAGTCTCCGCGCACGCAACCGACCGCCGCGCTGCTGAGCGAGTTGGTCGCGCACCTGCGCGAGAACCGCACTCAACTCCGGGAAGAGTGGGTTCGGCGTATCACCGAGTCCCGCCTGCTGACCGCGATGACCAAGGATGAAATCTTCGCCGAAGCGACCTCGGTGTTCGACAACTACGTCGAGGTGCTCGAGACTGGCAGCGTGGAAGCCCTCCAGGCCTACGCCCGCAACCTCTCGGAGCGCATCATTCCGCGAGGCGTCGAGACCCACGAAGTCGTGGGCATCGTGCTGCTGCTGCGCGACGTGCTCGCGCGCTCGCTGTTCAAGAAGTACCAGGCCGACTTCGCGCTGCTGAACCGCGTGCTCGATGCCTACGAACCCGCGGCCAACCGGATCGCGAACACGGTGGCAGTCGGCTTCGTGCAGGAGCGCGAACGCATCATCCGCCAGCAGCAGGAAGCGATCCGCGAGTTGTCGACGCCGGTGCTCCAGGTACGCGAGCGGCTGTTGATTCTGCCGATGATCGGCATCGTGGACTCGCAACGCGCCCGCCAGCTCACCGAGCAATTGCTCCGCGGC
>DASXPG010000051.1:0-4423 GCA_036493755.1 Gemmatimonadales bacterium | reverse complement strand
CTGCTCGACGTCGTCCCCACCGCTGCCAACTTCGACTACCACGCGCGGATCGTCCGCGACAAGGCGCTGCTGCGCCGGCTGATCGAAGTCGGCACCCAGATCGTCCAGGAAGCCTTCGAGGGAAAGCGGCTCGCCGCCGAGGTCCTCGACGCCGCCGAGCGGAAGATCTTCGAGGTCGCCGAGCATCGCACCGCGGAAGGCTTCGTCCGCATCAAGAAGCTGGTCTTCGACGCCGTCGAGACGATCGAGCGGCTGCACGGCTCGGGGCAGACGGTCACCGGAGTCCCATCGGGATTCAAGGATCTGGACGAGCGGACCGCGGGATTCCAGCCGTCGGAGCTGGTCATCGTCGCGGCGCGGCCCTCGATGGGAAAGACCGCCTTCTGCCTGAACATTGCCCAGCACGCGGCGATCGACCAGGGAAAAGCGGTCGCGGTCTTCTCGCTGGAAATGTCCAAGGAAGCCCTGGTGCAGCGAATGCTGACCGGGGAGGCTCGCGTCGACGCGCACCGCTTGCGAACTGGCACCCTGAGTCCGGGCGACTACAAGCTGATCGCCGGCGCGGCCGGCATGCTCAACTCGGCGCCGATCTGGATCGACGACAGCGCCGCGCTCACGCCTCTGGAGCTGCGATCAAAGGCGCGAAGGATCTGCGCCGAGCAGAATGTCGAAATGATCATCGTCGACTATCTCCAGCTCATGCGTGAGCCCGAATACAGCGAGAACCGGGTTCAGGAAGTGAGCGCCATCTCGAGATCGCTCAAGGCGCTGGCGAAAGAGCTCCGGATACCGGTGATGGCGCTCTCCCAGCTTTCGCGCGCACCGGAGCAGCGCGGCGGCGAGGGGCGGCGTCCTCAGCTCTCCGACTTGCGGGAGTCGGGGGCGATCGAGCAGGATGCCGACGTCGTCCTCTTCCTCTATCGGCCCGAGATGTATGCGAAGGATGAGATCGAACGGGACGAGCTGCGCGGCCAGGCGGAGGTCATCATCGGGAAGCAGCGCAACGGGCCGACGGGGACCATCAAGCTGCATTTTCATTCCAACTACACGCGGTTCGACAGCTACAGCAGCCGGGACGAAGCGCCGAGGTCGAGCGGCGGGGCACACAGCTCCATTTCATCCGGCCCGCCTGGCGGCGATGACGAGCCCTGACACCGGGGTCATCATCGTTGCGGCGGGGCGCGGGGCGCGGATCGCCGGCGGCGGGGAGCCCAAGCAGTATCGCGAAATCGCGGGCGTCCGGATGCTGCTGCGCGCCATCCGCCCCTTCGCCGCCCATCCGCGGGTGGGTCCGATCGTCGTCGTCCTTCCCGCCGATGCGGCCGCCCAGCCTCCTTCCTGGCTTGCACCGCTGCTGAGCGATCGCCTGTCGGTGACGGCCGGCGGCGAGGAACGCCAGCAGTCGGTCGCCAACGGCCTGGCGCGGCTTCCCGCCGCGGTAAAGCTGGTGCTGGTCCATGACGCGGCGCGCCCCTTCGTGGATGCCGGGATCATCGACCGGGTCCTCCAGGTCGCCTCGTTAGGCGCCGCCGCGGTTCCCGCCGTGCCGCTGGCCGACACCATCAAGGAGACCGATACCGCGGGGCTGGTGGTCCGCACCGTGCCGCGGGAGCGGCTGGTCGCCGTGCAGACGCCGCAGGCGTTTCCGCGCCAGATGCTGGAGACCGCGCACCAGCGGGCCGGCGGCGACGGGAAGAGTCCCGCGACCGACGACGCCACCCTCTGCGAGCGGCTCGGTCATCCGGTCCGCGTGGTTGCGGGAAACCCGCGCAATATCAAGATCACGACCGCCGAGGACTTCGAGCTGGCCGAAGCGATGGCGAGGGAGCCGTGAGAACCGGGGAACGGGGAACGGGGAACGGGGGAACGTGATCCCGTTTCGTACCGACGAAGAGATCACGCGGGCGATCCCCGAGGTCGTGCTGCACCTCGTGCGTCACGGGCTCATCGCCTATCCCACCGAGACGGTCTACGGCTTCGGCTCCTCGGCGTCGACGGAAGCGGTCAACAGCCTCTCGGCCCTCAAGGGACGCGAGCCCGGCAAGCCGTTCCTGCTGCTCGTCTCCGATCTCTCGATGGTCTTCGGTGTGGGGCTTCGCCTTCCCGATGCCGCCGACCGGCTGGCGACGGCCTTCTGGCCCGGTCCGCTGACGCTGGTGTTGCCGGGCGGTGAGGGGCGGCTCCCCCAGGTGCTGCGCGGACCCGAGGGCGGCATCGCGGTGCGCTGGACCTCGCACGCCGGCGTCGCGCGCCTGGTGAAGACCCTCGGCTCGCCGATCACCTCCACCAGCGCCAACCGGCCGCGAACGCCGCCCGCGATGGACGGTGCGTCGGTCACCGCCGACTTCGCCGCTGCCGTCGCCAGTGGTGACCTGCTGGTGCTCGACGCCGGCAAACTCACCCCCTCGCCGCCCTCGACGCTGGTCGACTGCACCGGCTCCCAGCCGCGCGTCATCCGGGTAGGCGCGATCGCGCCCGACCGGTTACGCTCCATCGTGCCGAGCCTCGTGGGCGGATGAAGATCCTTTTCGTATGCACCGGGAATATCTGCCGCAGCCCGATGGCGGAGGCCATGGCGCGGCAGATCCTGCACGACAAGGGTTTCACCGACGTGGAGGTCTCGTCGGCGGGGACATCCGCCGCCGAGGGATCGCCGGCCTCTGAGGGGGCGTATCTGGTCGGGCTCGAAAAGGGGCTCGACCTCTCGGTCCACAGCGCCACCTTCCTGACCCGCAGCGTGGTCCAGGGCGCCGATCTCATTCTCTGCATGAGTCCGCATCATGTGCAGCGGGTGCAGGCACTGGGCGGCGAAGGAAAGGGCCACCTCCTCGGCCAATATGCCGGCCGCCACGAAGACGAGGCCGAAGTCGAGGATCCCTTCGGCGGCGAGCTGGACGACTACCGCCGCACGTATGACCAGCTGAAGCTGATGATCGGCGACGCCGTCGAACGGTTTCTTCAGGGCGGCGCCCGCGATGCCGGCGGCAAGCGCGACTAGAATCTTCGCCGTGGTGGGCGACCCCGTCGCCCACTCGTTGTCTCCCGTTATGCATAACGCGGCCATCGCCGCGCTCGGTCTCGACGCCAGGTACGTGGCGCTGCGCACCACGCCGAAGGCCTTTCCCACGCTGGTCAGAGAGCTGCTGGAGCAGGGCGGCGGCTGCAGCGTTACCCGGCCCTTCAAGGACGATGCCTTCGCCCTCGGCGGCGTGCACACCGAGATGGCACGCCGGACCCGCGCCGTGAACTGCATTTCCGGCGATCCCCGCAATCCGATCCTCGACAATACCGATGTGGTGGGCGTCGAAGGTTCGATCGCCGAGCTGCTCGGCGACGCAGCGGTGCGCGTAGCGCGCATCTACGGCACCGGCGGCGCGGCGCGGGCGGCGGCGCTGGCGATCGCGGGCACGTACCCCGAGGCGCGCATCGAGGTGACCTCACGCAGCGCCGAGCGGGAGGCGGAGTTCGTCGCGTGGGCCCGGAACGAGGCGATTCGCTGCGCCGGTGACGCTGATGTGATGACGCCGCTCGATCTTCTGGTGTGGGCGACTCCGGAGGATTTTGCCGATTCGACCGGCTACCGGCTTCGGATGCCGGGGCTTCATGCCACCTACGATCCTCCGCCACCGCCGCCGGCCTTCGACATGAACTACCGGAAAGGCGGCACGTCGCTGGTGAAGCTCATGACCCACGCTGGGCGCCGGGCGATCGACGGCCGCGCGATGCTGGTACACCAGGGTGCCGCAGCCTTCCGACGGTTCTTGGGCGTCGAGCCGCCGGTCGCCGTCATGCGCCAAGCCGTTGAGGATGCGCTCACCGACTGAAATCCTTGCGTCGGCGCGCTCGCTCGCGCTCGACGTCGAGGCTTTTCTCCTTCCGACCGGCTGCCTCGGCTGCGGCCGTCCCGGCGCGATCTTCTGCGACGTCTGTGCCCATGAGATGCGGCCGCTGGCCCCTCCCCGATGCCCGAGATGCTTCCAGACAGTTGACCATTGGGATGGCCCTTCAGGGCCTGATGTTGCCCAGCCGGCCCTTCAGGGCACGGCGGCCACGCGATCGTGCGGTTTCTGTCGGAGTTGGCCGGAGGCGCTTGTAGCGGCAACCTCTGCGGTGTGGTTCGAGTATCCGGCACGCGAGCTGGTGCACGCGCTCAAGTACAGCGGCTGGACCGCGGCGGCGGTTCCGATGGCGGAGGCGATGGCCCGGCACATCGGCGCCGATCTGCGCGCGGCCGATCTGCTGGTGCCGATCCCGTTAGGCCGCCGCCGGCGGCGGGAGCGGGGTCACAACCAGGCCGAGGAGCTGGCGCTGTCCCTCGGCGACCGGATCGGCGTGCCGGTGAGCACCGGCGCACTGGTCCGCTCCCGTGACACCCGGACCCAGACGGCGCTGCATCCCGCCGAGCGATTGGCCAATGTCGCGG
>DASXPG010000050.1:0-13311 GCA_036493755.1 Gemmatimonadales bacterium | reverse complement strand
GTTGGACTACAGCGGCTATCCCGACTGCCGACCCGAGTACATCACGGCCTTCCAGAAGCTGGCGGACCTCGCTACCAGAGCCGCCGTCGAGGGACCGCAGCGGTTGGTCATCCACACTCCCCTCATCGCGATGACCAAGCGGCAGATCATCGAGACCGGGTTGTCGTTAGGCGTCGACTACGCCCTCACCTCGAGCTGCTACGATCCCGCGCCCGACGGCGCCGCCTGCGGCCACTGCGATTCATGCCAGCTGCGGCTCAAGGGCTTCACCGCAGCGGGAGCCCGCGATCCCATCCGGTACCGCGATGCGGTCGGGGCCGGCGCGTGACGTACGCGGTGAAGGAGATCTACTACACCCTTCAGGGCGAAGGCGCCCAGACCGGCCGGGCCGCCGTGTTTCTGCGCTTCGCCGGCTGCAATCTGTGGACCGGCCGCGAGGAAGATCGGGCGAGCGCAATCTGCCAGTTCTGCGACACCGACTTCTTCGGCACCGACGGGACAGGCGGCGGCAAGTTCGAGACCGCGGCAGAGGTTGCCGCGGCAGTGGAGTGCGAATGGTCAGGCAACGGTACCGGCCGGAGGCTTGTGGTCTGCACCGGCGGCGAGCCGCTGCTCCAGCTCGACTCAGCACTGATCGACGCCCTCCATGCCGGAAACTTTGAGATCGCGATCGAAACCAATGGCACGATCGCCGCTCCCGATGGCCTGGACTGGATCTGCGTCAGTCCCAAGGCTGGTGCCGAGCTGGTGCAGCGCACCGGAACGGAGCTGAAGCTGGTGTATCCGCAGCCATCGGCGCCCCCCGACTTGTTCGAGACACTGGCATTCAAGCACTTCTTCCTTCAGCCGATGGACGGACCCGATGCCGCCAGGAATACCGAGGCAGCCGGCCGCTATTGCCTGGAGCATCCCCGGTGGCGGCTGAGCCTTCAGACCCACAAGCTGTTAGGCATTCGTTAGGAGCGGCGTGGAGATCTTCAAGGAATTCACCTTCGAGGCCGCGCACCGGCTGCCGAACGTCCCCGCGGACCACAAGTGCGCTCGGCTGCACGGCCACTCGTTCAGGGTGTCGGTGCACGTTGAGGGGCCGGTGCAGCAGCCGGTGGGGTGGGTGATCGATTTCGACGAGATCAAACGGGCCTTCAAGCCGCTGGAGGAGCAGCTCGATCACGTCTACCTGAACGAGATCCCCAGCCTCGAGAACCCCACCAGCGAGGCGATCGCGCGCTGGCTCTGGATCCGGCTCAAGCCCCAGCTGCCACTCCTCTCGCAGATAGTGGTCCGCGAAACCTGTAACGCCGGCTGCATCTACCGCGGAGACTAGCGTCGCATTGTTCTCCTCAGGTGTCGATTTCCGTGGGACTGGTTCGTCGCATCCATGAAGCCACCCCAACCCCTGGATGAAAGGAAGCGGCGATGCGATTCATGATGCTGGTAATTCCAAAGGGCTATGACAAGGCGGGACCGGGATTTGCGCCTTCCCCCGAGCTCATCGCGAAGATGACAAAGTACAACGAACAACTGAGCCAGGCGGGGGTCCTGCTGGCCCTCGACGGGTTGCAGCCGCCGGCCACCGGCTCGCGGGTCACGTGGCAGGGAGGCAAGCCGAAGGTCACCGACGGCCCCTTCGCCGAGGCCAAGGAAGTCATCGGGGGCTACTGGCTGATCCAGGTCAAGTCGAAGGAGGAGGCGATCGAATGGGCTCGGCGCGCACCCTTTCCCGACGGCGACACCATCGAGGTGCGCCAGGTCCAGGAGATGGCGGATTTCCCGCCCGACGTGCGCAAGGCCGCGGGACAGTAGCGTCCCTGTAGCATCCAATAGGAGAGCCGCAGCGACATGACGGAAGCCGAGGCGCATCGGGCGATCGAGGCGGTGTGGCGGATCGAGTCGGTCCGCCTCATCGCCGGCCTGGCGCGGATGACCGGCGACGTCGGTGCCGCCGAGGACCTGGCGCAGGATGCGCTCACCGCGGCGCTCGAACGCTGGCCGGATGACGGCGTTCCCGACAATCCCGGCGCCTGGCTGATGGCGACGGCCAAACGCCGCGCCATCGACGAGCTTCGCCGCAACCGGATGCTCGAACGCAAGCACGAACAGCTCGGCCACGAGCTGGAAGAGCAGAGGGAACGAGCCGTGCCCGACCTGGACGCCGCGCTCGATGATCCCATCGGCGACGACGTGCTGCGGCTGATCTTCACCGCCTGCCACCCGGTGCTCGCGACCGAAGCCCGGGTCGCGCTGACGCTTCGGCTGGTCGGCGGCCTGACGACCGACGAAATCGCGCGAGCCTTCCTGACGCCCCGGGCCACGATCCAGCAGCGCATCGTGCGCGCCAAGCGCAGCCTTGCCGCCGCGCAGGTCCCCTTTGAGGTGCCTCGCGGCGCCGAGCTGGGCGCGCGGCTCGGTTCGGTTCTCGAAGTCATCTATCTCGTTTTCAACGAGGGTTACTCGGCGACGGCCGGCGACGAATGGCTCCGGCCCGAGCTGTGTGACGATGCGCTGCGCCTGGCCCGCGTGCTGGCCGAGCTGATGCCGGCCGAGGCGGAGGTGCAGGGACTCCTGGCGCTGCTGGAAATCCAGTCGTCGCGGACCCGCGCCCGCCGCGGCAAAGGTGGCGAGCCCATCGTGTTGCTGGAGCAGGATCGCGCGACCTGGGATCCGCTCCTGATCGGTCGGGGCCTCGCCGCTCTGGCGCGCGCGGCGGAGCTGTCGGGGCGCGGGACCGGAAGCGCGGGCAAGGCGCTGGGCCCCTACGCGCTCCAGGCGGAGATCGCGGCCTGTCACGCCCGCGCCCACTCGGCCGAGGAAACCGACTGGACCAGGATCGTGGCGCTCTACGATGCGCTCGCCCAGATCACGCCCAGCCCCGTTGTCGAGCTGAATCGCGCGGTAGCGCTGGCCTACGCCTTCGGTCCGGCGGCGGGGCTCGAGGTTCTGGATGCGCTCGTGGCCGAAGGATCGCTCGGGGAGTATCACCTGCTGCCCGCGGTGCGCGGCGATCTGCTGGCGAGGCTGGGGCGATTCGCTGAAGCGCGCGCGGAGCTGCAACGTGCCGCGGCGTTGACCCGGAATGTCCGCGAGCGCGAGCTGCTGCGGACCAGGCGGGAGTCGTTAGGCGCCTAGAGCAGCTTCGTCATGATCTGCCAGTAGCGGGGATCCCAGCTGCTCTTCGCGGCCGCGCTGGTCGACGGCGCCACGAAGAGCTTCGTCTTGTCGATCACGTCTTTCCGCAGGCCGTACGCCATGTCGGTCACGCCGAGGTACTCCTGCGCGGCCCGCTTGCCGTTGAACACCAGCATTCCCGGCTGAAACTTGCGCATTTTCTTCCGCAGCTCGTTGCCGCCGCTGAACCGGATGCTGCTGTCGGCCCCCGATTGATCCTTCACCATGTCGGTCAGGCCGATGCTGGACTCCAGCAGCAGCTCCCACTCGGCCGGCAACAGGACCCGCGGGGTCAGCCCGATGTCGAACAGCGTCTGCCAGAGTTGGTTGCCGGGTCCGGCATAGTAGTGGCCGAGATCGGCGGATTTCTGGCCCGCCGCGGAACCACAAATGACCAGCTTGAGACCGGGAGCCAGAAGATCGGGAAGCATCATCCCTTCGATTGCCGAAGAAGATCCATCAGCCGGGCCAGCACCGGCGACGCCTGGCCGTCATGAAACGATAGCGTCCTCAGTGTCCCGCCGTCTTCTATAGTAAGGAGGTGCTGGAAATCGGCGGAGGTGCGGGGCTGATTGGTCAGGGCCGACGCCGGCTGGATCTCCTTGACCGCCTGCTGAAACCTGGCCCGAACCGGCTCGGGCTGCTCGTCCACGTCGAGGCTGATCGTTTCGGGTGCCGCCGCGCCGGCAAATCCGCCCGTGCTCTTCAGCGTAATCCTCATCAGGAAACGCCGACCGTATCCCATGCCTCGTTGATCGCCGCCGCGGTCGTGGCGTCGAACATGGTCTTCGCGACCGACGCTGTGACTTTCCGCATCTGTGAGAAATCGGCGCTCGACGAAAGCTTCGGCAGCGCGCCATACCAGATGGGCGCAGCTTTCTCCCAGCTATGCCCGCCTAACGCCGTTGCCGCGAGATAGAAGGCGCGGTTGGGTACGCCCGAGTTGGTGTGCACGTCGGCGTCGGGGTCGATGCTGCTCATGTTGTCGGGCTGATCGTCGTGAATCCACGCCGTTCCCGGCCTGGCCATCGAGCGCAGCGCCTTACCGAGGCCGGGCGCCAGGATGCCGGTGCCGATGAGCCAGTCGGCCTGGTCGACGGTCTGGCCCGACGACCATTGCTTGATCACCGAGCCGAAGACATCCGAGATCGATTCGTTGAGCGCCCCGGAGAGGCCCTGGTACAGGAGACCGCCCGGGATGGTGTACTGGGTGACGCCATGGGTCAGCTCGTGGCCGACGACGTCCAGTGCGTTGACGAAGCCGAGGAAGAGCTTGCCATCGCCGTCGCCATAGACCATCTGGTCGCCATTCCACATGGCGTTGTTGTAGGCCTCGCCGTAGTGGACGCTCGACACGATCTCCAGCCCGCGGCCGTCGATCGAATTCCGGCCGAGAATGGTTTCGTAGAAATCCCAGGTCTTGCCGGCGTTGTCGTACGCCGCATTGGCCGCGGCATCGGCCACCGGCTTGTCCCCCTCGGCGCGCACCAGGGGCCCCGGAAGCTGGCGGCGATGCTCGGCATCGTAGACGCTGCGATCCTTCTCCGGCTTCTTCTTGCCGGGCGATTTCTTCGTGCCCGGCGCCAGCATCGCGATGGCTCCCTGGCGCGCGACCCTGTGGCCGCGCAGGAACGACGACGTCTCGACGGCGTAGATCAGCCGCTGCCGCGTCGCGTCGTCCCTGGCGTCGAGAAGCAGCCGGCGCAGCATCCCCGGCGCGACGATGAAACAGCAGTGCGTGCACATCGGCATCATGATGGCGGGCCGCTCGCAGAGGCGCTAGGGTAGCCGCGATGGAGCGAGGTGAGCACTATTTGGTATGGCGAGATATGAACGCAGGCTTCTCCTCACCGCTGTCGCGCTGGGCATCGCCGCACGCGCGCAGGCGCAGGAGATTCGCGTCGGCGAGCCGCTGCCGCGCTGGTCGGCCGGCATGCTCGACATACATCAGATCTCTACTGGTCGCGGCAACTCGGCGCTGGTCGTGATGCCCGACGGCACCACGCTGCTGGTGGATGCCGGCGGAGTCGGGGACGGACTTCCGCAGACCGATCCGCATCCCGACGCGAGCCGCCGGCCCGGCGAATGGATCGCGCGCTACGTAAAGCGGCACGCGCCCGATTCCACCGTGCCGCTCGACTACATCATGATCACCCACTTCCACGGCGACCATATGCTGGGCCTCACCGACGTGCTCGACGGCGTCGGTGCGCGCACGCTGGTGGACCGCGCCTGGCCCACCTACGACTACCCGATCGCGGCGCCGCCGAGCGACACGGCCTTCGCGACCTATCACCGGCTGGTGGAGGATCGTCACGGGCGCGGGATGAACGTCGAGCGGTTCCGGGTCGGCGCGACGAATCAGCTCGTCATGCGACATGCCGGCGCGGCGGCCCGCTGGCCGGGCTTCGAGGTGCGCAACATCATCGGCAACGGCGACGTCTGGACCGGCCGCGGCGACTCGGCGGCGCCCAGCTTCCCGCCGGTGACGGGTCTCGATCGAGCCGACCTGCCTAACGAAAACATGTGCTCGCTGGGAATCCGCATCCGTTACGGGGCGTTCAGCTGGTTCACCGGCGGCGATCTGCCGGGGACCCCCGATCCGGGCTTTCCGGCCTGGCACGGGGTCGAGGCGGCAGCCGCGGCGGCGATCGGCCCGGTCGAGGCTCACGTGGTGACGATGCACGGCTCGATCGGGCAGGAGAGCGAGGTGTTTCTCCGGACGCTGGCCAGTCACGTGCTGATCGTGCCGGCGTGGTCGGCCACGCATCCGGCGCCGGACGTGATGAAACGGATCGTGAACAGCCGCTATCCGCCCGCCGAGCGGCTGGTGTTCACCACCGATCTCCGGGAAGCGACGCGGATCGTCCTGGCCCAGCGGGCCACGAGTTTCGCGGCGCCGCCAGGGCATGTCGTGCTGAGGGTCGAGCCGGGCGGCAGCCGCTACTGGGTCATCGTGCTGTCGAGTGCGGGGGAGGGGGACGAGGTCGTGGCGGTCAAAGGGCCGTTGACGATCCTGCCCCGTTCCTGAGTCGCAGCCAGTTGCACGCCGCGTTTCCTTACCACTCGCGAACAGAACAGCCTTTCGCGCGTCGCTCCCTCCTGCCACGTTTGGGCGATGCGCGCCGGACGCAGGCTAACCCTCAGCACCGCGCTCCTCGGCGGCACCCTCGCGCTCTCGGTGGCGCTCGGCTGGCTTGCCGCCCGCGCCGGCTCGGCGCAGCGGCGCTCCGCCAATAGCGCTCTCCACAACTACGCCGACATCGCCGCGTGGCAATACGCGCGTAGCGGGCGCACGGCGCTGGGCAACGCTCTCAACAGCACGCAAGGGTTCATCACCCGCGAATTCCTGCGGCCGGTGCGCGGCAACGCCGGGGTCTTCTCGTTCGTCGCGCCCACGCGCCTCCCCGGTCCCGAGATGCTCCGCCGAGTGCTCGCCGCCGATCCGTGCGAGTGTCTCACTACGCGCAGGGCGAGTACGGTCTTCCGCATCACCCCCGACAATGTCTTTGCCCTGGACGGCGACAGCCTCAGCGACAGCACACGCCACGAGCTGGCGAGACTCGCCTTGCGCGATTCGCTCGGCTGGGGGCGGCGCGGGTCGCGGTTGCTGCCACCGGGCATTCCGGCGCTTGGCGATCCACACGCCTTCGTGGCGCTCGTCCGCATCCGGTTGCCATCCCCCGGCCGAGCCCTCATGCCCGAAAGCCCCACCACGGTGAGTGCCGTGTACGGCATGGTGCTGGGCGCGCCCGTGATCGCCAAAGTCCTGGGCGGCGCGATGAACGATGCCCAGGTGCTGGCACCGTCCCTGCTGGCGCAGATGCGGGGCACCTCTTTCGTGCGGGTCCGCGACCTTGCTCCCGATGGCACGCCGCTGGTGGCGTCGCCGCCGCCCGCCGACAGCACCTTCATGAGCTCCGACACGTTAGGCGCTGCATATGGCGGGCTCTCGGTGTCGGCCACGCTCGACGGTCCGGTCGCGGCCCGGGTGCTGCTCAGCCAGGCATCCGGCCCCGGCAGCGGCGCGATCGCCGCGCTTCTCATCCTCACGTTGGCCCTCGGCACCGCGGCGCTGCTCCTGCTGCGCCGCGAGCAGCAGCTGGTGCGGCTGCGGCAGGATTTCGTCTCCGGTGTGTCGCACGAGCTGCGCACGCCGCTGACCCAGATCCGCCTCCACAGCGAGCTGCTCCTCCAGGATGGCTTTCGCTCCGAGCAGGAACGCCGTCGCGCGATGACGGTGGTGCACCGCGAGTCGTTGCGGATGACCAACCTGGTGGACAATGTCCTTCGCTTCGCGCGGCCGCGGCGGCCGCTGGATGCCGACAGCGCACCGGCCACCCCGCTGGCACCAGGCGACGTTGCGCGCGAGGTCGGCGAGATGTTCCAGCCTCTCGCCGCCGAGTGCGGGGCGAACCTGGTGGTGGAGGCGGCGGATGATCTGCGCGTGGTCGCCGATCGTGACGCCGTGACCCGTATTCTCTGCAACCTCACCGAGAACGCGCTCAAGTACGGACCCCGCGGCCAGACGGTGCGCGTCGGCGTCGCCGGGAGCAACGGCATGGTGCGGCTGACGGTGGAGGATGGCGGGCCGGGGATCCCGCCGGCCGAGCGGGCGCGGATCTGGGAGCCGTACTACCGGCTGGCGCGCGACCGGAACGCCCCGGCCGGCGGCAGCGGTCTTGGCCTGGCGGTGGTCGCCGGCCTGGTGGACTCGTTAGGCGGACGCTCGGCGGTCGAGAGCGCGCCGGGCGGCGGCGCGCGGTTCGTGGTGGACCTTCCGGCCGGCGACGCCGCGTGACCCGCGTGCTGGTGGTCGAGGATAACGCCGACCTCGCCTTCGGGCTGCGCACCGCGCTCGAGAATGACGGCTACAGCGTCGATCTGGCCGGGGACGGCGAGGCCGGGGTGAAGGGCGCGGCGGCGGCGGATCTGATCATTCTGGATCTGATGCTGCCCCGGCTCGACGGCTACCGCGCGCTCCAGTCGATCCGCGAGGCGGGCGTCGGCGCGCCGGTGCTGGTGCTGACCGCCCGCGGTGAGGAAGCCAACAAGGTGCAGGCCTTCGGCCTCGGCGCCGACGACTATGTCACCAAGCCATTCGGGACGCTGGAGCTCCTGGCCCGGGTGCGCGCGCTGTTGCGCCGCGTTCGTGGTGGGGCCCGGCCCGACGCCGTCGAGCGCTTCGGCGACATCGAGGTCAATCCCGCCTCGCGCACCGTGTACCGGGGCGGCCGGCTGGTCGGCCTCGCGCCGCGCGAGTTCGACCTGCTGATGGCATTGCTGCGCCACGCCGGCGCCGCGGTGTCGCGCACCACGCTGCTGGGCCAGGTATGGACCTACCAGCCGGAAGTGGTCTCCCGCACCGTCGACATCCACGTCGCCGAGCTGCGCCGGAAACTGGAGCCCGATCCGGCTAACCCGCGGCACATCCTGACGGTGTGGAAGGTGGGCTACCGTCTGGAACGCTGATCGCCCGTCCGTACAACTCGCTTACCACCGCTTTACAACCCGCTGAACTGCCGCCTTCGCCGGCATGCGATGTTGCCGCCTCACGATAACGGAGGCTGGCATGCGTCTCGTACTTGCTGTTGCGACATTGACGACCCTGACCGCGGCGGCGCCGCGGCATCCCGCGAGACCGGCGCCCGTCGACGTGATCCGGCGCGCCATCGATGCGGTGGGCGGTGAGGCGGCCCTGCGCGGGCTGCGCACGCTCGTCACCGAAGGGGCGTCCACCAATCGCAGCCCCGGGCAGGAGGATCTGCCGTTCGGAGCGCCGGCGGCGACGATGGCGTTCAACCGGACCACGCGGGACCGCGCGGGGAAGCGGCTGCGCTCCGATGCGGAGGCGCGGTTCACCGGCAATACCGGCCCGTCGGCGCATACCACGGCCATCGCCACCCAGGACGCCGCGATGTTCATGACCAACGGCCGGCGCATCGTGGGGCCGCGCAACTTCCAGCAGGCCGGCGTGAGCACGCTCGACAACTTCATGCCGCTGGTGCTGATCAAGATGCTCGATCAGCCCGATTCGGTCTCGGCCGCCGCGCCGCTGCGGATCGCGGGGCAGACGGCCGAAGCGGTGACGTTCGTCAGCAACGGCGTGCCGGCCACCATCTACTTCGATTCCGCGACCGGCCTCCCACTCCAGCAGGTTACCGTCGCCGATGACGCCATTCTCGGCGATGCCATGACGACGGTGACGTGGAGCCACTGGAGCAAGACGGCGGTTCGGCTGCCGGGTCAGACCTACTCCGCCGGCGCGCGCGGCACGGTCATCACGATTCAGCGGGTGGTATCGATCAACGATCCGGTCGACGATTCCACCTTCGCGATTCCCGATTCGATCGCGGCCCAGTTTCGGGCCCAGCCTCCGGCTCCGGCGACGCCTAACGGCCAGCTCGTTACGATGACCCAGCTGGCGCCGGGGGTGTGGCGCGCGGCGGGACCCAACTACAACTCGATGGTGGTGGAACAGCCGGACCGGCTGGTGCTGGTCGAGGCGCCGATCTCGGCCAACTGGACCCAGGCCCTGCTCGATACCCTTGCGGCGCGATTCCCCGGCAAGCGGATCGGCTGGGTGGTGAACACCCATCATCACTGGGATCACTCGGGCGGGGTGCGCACCGTCCTCGCCGCGGGCATCCCCGTCGTGACCCAGGAACGCAACGTCGCCTTCGTCCGTTCGATCGGCGCCGCGCACAAGACGGTGAAGCCCGACGCGTTGTCGCGGGGCCGCCGGATGCCCCAGGTCATCGGGGTGGTGGATTCGCTCACGCTGGGTAGCGGCGATCTGCGGGTGCAGGTGCTGAGCATCTCCACGGCGCAGGATGGCGGAGCCCACGTGGTGGCATACGTGCCGGGGCCCGGTATCCTCTTCGAAAGCGACGTGCTGACCGCCCCGCCGGGAAATCGTCAACCACTGAGCAAGCCGAGCGCGGCGGAAATCGTGGCGCTCGCGCGGGATCGCGGGCTCACAATAACGCAGGTGCTGGGCGGGCACGGCGAAGTCGCGGCAATGGACAACATCACGAGAGCGGCGCAGTAACGGCGTCGGTGTAGCTGGCCGGCGGTTGCGGCGGGTGGGCCGGGGTTCCATGTTTTCCGGCCCATGCCCGTGTCGGTCGCCAACTCACGCCTGATCCACGACGCCCTGAAATCCTGCGGCGTCCGCATCATCTCGGCGCTCCCCGAGACCTGGCTGGTTCATCTCATCCGCTTCGCGGAGGACGACCCCGAGACCACCCTGGTCCGCCTCGCCAAGGAAGAGGAAGGCGTCGGCATCTCCGCCGGCGCGCACCTGGCCGGCGTGAAGTCGGCGATGCTGATGCAGAACCACGGCTTTCTCGCGTCGATCAACGGCATCGTCTCCTGCGCCCAGCTGTACCGTATCCCGCTCCTCATGCTGATCAGCCACCGCGGCTGGCATGGCGAGCGCGATCCCTGGCAGACCGAGGGCGGGCTGGTGACCGAGTCGCTGCTCGACGCGCTGCGCATCCCCACGACCGAGCTGACCGCCCCCGATCATGTCGCCCGGCGCATCGCCCAGGCCCAGACCCTCGCCCACTCGGCGAGCCGCCCGGTGGCGCTGCTGCTGGGCCGCGACCTGATGTGGGAGGAGGCGTGAAGCGGCTCGATGCCATCAAAGCGGTCTTCGACCGGCTCGAGAACCGGATCGTGGTGACGATCATGGGCGCCGTCGCGGCCGAGCTTCAGTCGTTAGGCCACCGGCCCAACTTCTTCTATCTCCAGCATGCGATGGGGCTCGCGTCATCGTTAGGCCTGGGGCTGGCGCTGAGCCGGCCCGACCTCCAGGTCATCGTCTTCGACGGCGACGGCTCGGTCCTCATGAACCTCGGCGGGCTGACCACGCTGGCGCGCTACCGGCCGCGGAACCTGGTCCACGTGGTCTTCGACAACGAGAGCCTGCTGTCGGTGGGCGGCTTCCCCACCGCGACCTCGACGGGCAGCGACATCGCCGCCATGGCCGCCGGCGCCGGCATTCCGCGCACCGGCACCGTGCGTACGCTCGAGGAGTTCACCAGGGGCTTCGACGCGGCTCTTGCCGCCGGCGATCTGACGACGCTGGTCGCCAAGGTCGAGGCGGTCGGGCCCGCCGCGTTCGTCACCGATCTCTCGCTTCTCGAGAACCGCTATCAGTTCCAGCGCCATCTGCGCGAACGGAAAGGCACGCCGTGAGTGGCATTCTCCAGCAGCTGATGGCCGAGCTCGATGCCGGCCGGGTGCGGGTCGTGGATCTGAGCCAGCCGTTGGGCCCCGAGACGCCGGTGATCGGCCTGCCGCCGATCTTCGCCGGCTCGCCCGGCGTCACCATGGAAGTCATCTCGAAGTACGACAACAAGGGACCGGGGTGGTACTGGAACGTGCTGCACATGGGCGAGCACACCGGCACCCATTTTGACGCCCCGGTTCACTGGATCACGGGAAAGGACCTGCCCGACAATGCGTGCGACACGATTCCACCGCGGCGCTTTGTCGGTCCGGCGTGCGTCTTCAATATCGAGAAGGAAACGGCGGAGAATCCGGACTTTCTGGTGACGCCGGCGTGGATCGAAACGTGGGAGAAGCAGAACGGCCGCATTCCGCGCGGCGCGTGGGTGCTGCTGCGCAGCGGCTGGAGCAAGCGGACCGACGCGCAATCGTTTCTCAATGTGAAGGACGACGGCCCGCACAGCCCCGGGTTCGACAAGGCCGCCTCGACGCTGCTCGCCAACGATCGCCATGTGCTCGGCGTGGGCGTCGAAACGGTGGGCACCGATGCGGGGCAGGCGGGCCGATTCGATCCGCCGTTCCCGAATCACACCATCATGCATGGGGCGGGGAAGTTCGGCCTCGCCAGCCTGCGCAACCTCGACCAGCTGCCCGCAACGGGCGCGATCGTGATCGCGGCGCCGCTCAAGATCGTCAACGGGAGCGGCAGCCCGCTTCGAGTGCTGGCCTTCGTCTAGTCTTCGAGAACCTTCTGGATCTGGCCGACTTTGCGCTGGATCTTGCCGCCGACCCTTTCGTCCCTGCCCTCGTCCTGGAGATCGGGGTTCCTGCGCATGCTGCCGGCCTTTTCCTTCGCCTTCCCTTTGAGCTCGTGCATCTTCCCCTTCGCCTGATTCTTCGTGCTGGGCTTCATCATCGTGACTCTCCGGTTGAGCTGATTTCGACAGCACTTCTCTGATTGATACCCGGAGATAGCGGCGCTGGTCCGGTGCAGGTGTGCACGAACTCGCGCCGCGGCGCCGCACGGCGATGATGTCGCAATCGCTAGCGACCGTATGGTTGCGAGGTGCGGGCCACTTGCGATCCCTCAATCGCCGAGCCGACCTTATGGGCATGGCCGCCCCAGCTTTCTTTACCGCCGAGATGGTGCGCGCGCTTCCGAACGACGGCAAGCGCTACGAGACCGTCCACGGCGAGCTGTTGATGACACCCTCACCGCGCGTCATTCATCAACTCGTGCAGGCCCGATTGTTCCAGGCACTCGCGAACTGGCTCGCGGCTCATCCCGTGGGTGTCGTACTTTCCGCACCAGCCGACATCTCGTGGTCGCCCGACATCCTGGTCCAGCCGGATCTTTTCGTGGCCTTGGCGGATGAGCTGCGAAGCCAGCGATGGTCCGATGTCCGCGCTCTCATTATCGCCGTTGAAATTCTGAGTCCGTCCACGACCCGCCAGGACCGCTTCACCAAGCGTCGCCTGTACCAGGAAGTCGGCGTGCCGGTTTCGTGGTTCGTCGACTGCGACGAGCGCTACGTCGAAGTCTGGACGCCTGCAACGATCTTCCCTGTTCTTGAGCGGGAAACGATTGTCTGGCATCCCATCGGGGCGCCGGAACCCTGCACCATCCAGCTCGATCAGATCTTCAAGTCGCTCTAGCAGGCGACGCCGTTCCCGCGCCCTGAGAGGGCGCTCTCGGCCAACCAGGCGCTGAAGCGCCTAACGCTGTGAACAAGGTCAAGCGATGGAAGGATACGCGCTGCATAGAATTGGTTGCCGGCTGATCGACAATCGGTGACATGATCGCATGTGCCAGTGGATGTTCTGCTCTTCATGACCTGGAAAACGCTTGGGAGCCTCGCCAGCATCAGCGAGACGGCTGCGGACGGGCTGATCGAGCTGCTACCAGGATTG
>DASXPG010000049.1:0-22523 GCA_036493755.1 Gemmatimonadales bacterium | reverse complement strand
CGGTCGTGCTGCTGGCACATGAGGATCGCGAAAAGCTGCTGGAGGCGAAGGTCACCATCGAGTACGAGCGCACCGACCCGGTCTACGATCCGGAGCAGTCGTCGAAGGTTCTCAAACACATCGTCATATCGAAAGGCGATCTCGCCAAGGGCTTCGCCCGGGCCGATCTCATACTCGAGGGCGAGTATCGCACCGGGCACCAGGAGCACGTCTATATCGAGCCCAACGGCTTCATCGCCGAGCCGATGGAAGACGGCGGCATGACCGTCCACGGCTCGTTGCAATGTCCCTTCTACGTGCATAAGGCGCTGAAGGCCCTGCTCGATCTGCCGGACGAGAAGGTCCGTGTGATCCAGACCGAGCCGGGCGGAGGGTTTGGCGGAAAAGAAGAGTATCCATCGATGATCGCGAGCCATGCCGCGTTGCTGGCCCGCAAGTCGGGGCGCCCGGTGAAGATCGTGTACGACCGCGCCGAAGACATGTGGGCGACGACCAAGCGCCATCCGTCCATCGTCAGGCATCGTACCGGCGTGAAGCAGGACGGCACGCTGGTCGCGATGGACATCGCGGTGATCCTCGACGGCGGCGCCTACGTGACGCTGAGTCCCGTGGTGCTCTCGCGCGGCTGCATCCACGCCGCCGGCCCCTATCGTTGCGCCAATACCCGCATCGACGGGCGTGCCATGTTCACCAATACCAATCCCAATGGCGCCTTCCGCGGCTTCGGCGCGCCGCAGACGGAGTTCGCCATGGAAGCGCACATGGATCGCATCGCCGAGGCGCTCGGCATGGATCCGGTGCGGCTGCGCACCAAAAACGCGCTCAAGCCCGGCGACACCACGGCCACGGGCCAGACGTTAGGCAGCGATTGCTCGGCGTTGATGGTCCTGAAAGAAGCCGTGAAGCGCTCGGGATGGAACCGGAAGCGGCGCGCCTTCAAGGGGAGCAGCCGTGGCATCGGCCTCGCGCTCTTTTATCATGGCTCGGGGTTCACCGGCGCCGGCGAAGTGCGGCTGGCTTCCAAGTGCTCGCTCGCCACCTCCGAGCACGGCGTGCGGATCCTCGTGGCCAGCACCGAGATCGGGCAGGGGACGCGGACCATGCACGCCCAGATCGTCGCCGACACCATGGGCCTGCCGTACGAATCGGTCGAGGTCGCGATTCCCGACACCCAGGGTGTTCCCGACAGCGGGCCGACCGTCGCGAGCCGGACCTGCATGGTGGTGGGACGCATCCTCGAGCGATGCGCCACCGAGATGAAAGAGCGGCTCGGCGGCATGAGTCCCGCCGAGCACTTCCGGCAACACGGCGCGACGCTGATCACCAAGCAGTACGAGCCGCCGCCCGGAATCCAGTGGGACGACCAATCGTACGAGGGCGACGCCTACGCGACCTACTCGTGGGCCTGCGACGTGGCCGAGGTCGAGGTCGATCCGGTGACCTACGACGTGAAGACGCAGAAGATGACGGTGGTCCACGAGTTCGGCCGGCCGATCCACCCGGTGCTGGCTCGCGGCCAGATCGAGGGCGGCACTGCGCAGGGCGTGGGCTTCGCCAGCATCGAACAGGTAGTGATGAAGGATGGCGCGATGGCCAACGCGCAACTCACCAATTACACCATCCCGACCACGCTCGACACGCCGCGGATGGACACCATCATGCTCGAGAATCCCTATCCCTACGGTCCCTTCGGCGCCAAGGGCGTCGGCGAGATTCCCATGGACGGTCCGGCCCCGGCGATCGTGAACGCCATGCGCCACATCGGCCTCGACATCCGCCAGGTCCCGGCCACGCCCGATATCGTCATGAGGGCGGCTGTCAACTGGCCGTTGGCCGCAAACGGTCAGCTGCCAACCGCCAGCCCGCAATCATGAAGTTCACGCTGAACGGCGACACCCTCGACATCACCGCGCATCCGATGAAGCGGCTCCTCGACGTGCTGCGCGAGGAATGCGGCCTCACCGGAACCAAGGAAGGCTGCGGCGAAGGCGAGTGCGGCGCCTGCACCGTGCTGATCGACGGCGCGCCGGTCTGCGCCTGCCTGGTGCCCTTCGCGCAGGCGCGGGATGCCGAGGTGCTGACGATCGAGGGATTGGGCGGCGAACATCCGCTGCAGCAGGCCTTCGTGCGCGAGGGCGGCGCGCAATGCGGCATCTGCACGCCGGGGATGATCCTGGCGGCGCTGGTGCTGGGCGAGAGGCCGTCGATCGAGAAGCTGCGCGCGGGCCTCGCCGGGAATCTCTGCCGCTGCACCGGCTACGAAGCGATCTATCGCTCGGTGGCCGCGGCATACGAGAACCGGGGAACGCGGGAACGCGGGAACGCGGGAACGTGAGGACGGCGATCTCCACCCTCGAGCTGCTCGAGCCAAAGACGCTCGCGACCGCGCTCAAGATGCTGCGCAACGACGGTCCGTTGACGCCGCTGGCCGGGTGCACCGATCTCTACGTCGCGATGAACTTCGGCACCATGCCGAGCCGGCGATACCTCGACCTCTCCCGCCTCGGGACGCTGCGCCGTATCCGGATGGAAGGCGACAACCTTGTCATCGGCGCCGGTGCGACCTACACCGAAATCATCGGCTCGCGCCTGGTACGCAAGGCATTGCCGATGCTGGTGAGCGCCGCGCGCGAAATCGGCGGGCCGCAGATCCAGAATCGCGGCACCCTGGGCGGCAACATCGCCAACGGCTCGCCTGCCGGTGATTCGCTGCCGGTGCTCTCGGCCGCCGATGCCGTCATCATGATCGAGAGCGTCGATGGCCGCCGCACCGTCCCCTTCGGCGCGTTTTACACCGGCTATCGCAAGAGCGTGTTGAAGCCGGATGAGCTGATCACCGCGATCGAGATTCCGCCGGTCGAGGGCGTGCAGTGGTTCCGGAAAGTAGGGACGCGGGCCGCGCAGGCGATTTCGCGCATCGTGATCGCCGCCGTTCGCGCGCCGCGGCCGCGGATCGCGTTGGGCAGCGTGGCGCCGACGGTGGTACGCCTGCCGAAAACTGAAGCGGCGCTCGCGGCCGGCGTTTCCATTGCCGACGCGCAAAGAGTGTTGCTGGAGGAGATCCATCCCATCGACGACATCCGGTCGAGCGCGGAGTATCGCAGGCAGGTCGCCGCGAATCTGCTGGCCCAGTTCTGGACCGCGACGGCTCATGAGTCCCGAGCGAATTCCGGCAGCTGAGATGACGGACTGGGTTCTGCGATCCTCGCGCGTCATCACCCCTCGCGGCGTCGCTCCGCGTTCGGTCCACATTTCGCGCGGCCGTGTCGAGCGCGTCGTGCCATTCGGCGAGGTGCCCGCTGGTACAGCGGTGATCGATGCCGGCGACGATGTCGTAATGCCCGGTGTGGTGGACACCCACGTGCACCTCAACGAACCGGGGCGCACCGAGTGGGAAGGCTTCGAGACCGGCACGCGGGCCGCCGCGGCAGGCGGCGTGACCAGCCTCGTCGAGATGCCGCTCAACGCCATCCCCGCCACGACTTCTCTAGACGCTCTGGAGGAGAAGCGGCGCGCGGCGCGGGGCAAGTTGTCGGTCGACGTCGGCTTCTGGGGCGGCGTGGTTCCCGGCAACGCCGATCAGCTCGAGCCGATGTGGCGGGCCGGCGTCTTTGGATTCAAGTGTTTCCTGGTGCCGAGCGGCGTTGACGAGTTCGAGAATGTCACGGCCGACGACCTGCGCGTCGCGATGCCGATCCTGGCGCGCCTCGGCGCGCCGCTGCTGGTGCACGCGGAGCTGCCTGGGCCGATCGACGAAGCCGCGGAGCTGGAATCGTGCGTCACCTGGGATGGCCGCGGCTACCACTGTTACCTCCAGTCGCGGCCACGCGAGGCGGAAAATCAGGCCATCGAGCTGATGATCCAGCTATGCCGCGAGTACCGCACGCGGGTTCACATCGTGCATCTCTCGTCGTCCGATGCGCTCGCCATGCTCCGCGATGCCCGCAAGGACGGCCTGCCCATCTCGGTCGAGACCTGTCCGCATTACCTGCATTTTGCCGCGGCGGAGATCCGCGACGGCGCCTGCCAGTACAAGTGCGCCCCGCCGATTCGCGAACGGGCCAACAACGAGGCGCTCTGGGAGGGCCTCGCCGGCGGCGGAATCGATCTGGTGGCCACGGATCATTCGCCCTGCCCGCCCGGGATGAAGCACCTCGACGCCGGCGATTTCTCGGCTGCGTGGGGCGGGATCGCGTCCCTCCAGCTCGGCCTGCCGGTGACCTGGACCGGCGCGCAGCGCCGCGGGCTGACGCTGGAGCGCGTGGTGGAATGGATGTGCGCGGCGCCCGCTCGGCTCGCCGGCCTCTCCCGCAAAGGGCGGATCGAAGAGGGCTGCGACGCCGACCTCGTCGTCTTCCGGCCCGACGCGGAATTTGTCGTTGACCCGGCGAGGCTTTACCATCGTCATCCGGTCACGCCGTATGCCGGGGAAAAACTGCGCGGCATCGTGTCGCGGGTCTGGCTTCGGGGCAGGGAAATCGCGGCAGAAGGCAAAGTCACCGGGTCACCGCAAGGGGAGCTTCTGAACCGGGCGCAGCCATGAACGATTTTCTCTCGCTGACCGATCTCGCCGCCGAACGGTTGGGCGGTGCGGTCATCGCCGCCAACGACGAGTTCTTCGCCGAAAAGGAGAATCTTGTGAAGGCGGCCGCGCCGGTGTGGAAGGAAGGGCTCTACAACGATCGCGGGAAATGGATGGACGGCTGGGAGACGCGCCGCCGCCGTGATCCCGGGTACGACTGGGCCATCATCCGGCTCGGTCTTCCCGGCGCCGTGCGCGGCGTGGTGGTGGACACGGCTTTCTTCACCGGGAACTATCCCGAAGCCTGCGCGGTCGAAGCCTGCGAGCTGGCCGGCGTTCCGGACGCCGCGGCGTTGGAGACAGCGGTGTGGGCAGAGATCCTGCCCCGCACACTGCTCAAGGGCGATTCGAAGAACGTCTTTCCGACGACCGGCGCACGACGCACGACGCACCTGAGATTGAACATTTTTCCCGACGGCGGAGTCGCCCGGCTGCGCGTCCACGGCGACGTGCTTCCCGATTGGGAATCGATTCTACGACCCGGCGGCTGGGTGGATCTCGGCGCGCTCGAGCACGCCGGACGGGTCGTCGGCCAGAGCGACATGTTCTACGGTGATGCCAACAACATGCTCCGGCCGGGCCGCTCGACCCACATGGGTGACGGCTGGGAAACCAAGCGCCGGCGCGGCGAAGGGCACGACTGGGCCATCGTGAAGCTCGGCCACCGTGGAACGGTGCGCCGCATCGAAATCGATACCGATCATTTCCGGGGGAACGCGCCGGGAAGCTGTTCTCTCGACGGCACGACCGGCGATGATCCCGCGCAGGCCAACTGGACGAGCCTGCTGGGCCTGGCGAAGCTTCAACCCCACGCCCGTCACCTCTTCGAAAAGGAAATCACCGCCGTGGATGGCCTCACCCACGTACGGCTCAACATCAGACCCGATGGGGGGATCGCACGCCTCAGGCTCTTTGGCACCGTAACCGCGCCCGCGCGATAACCGACGGCGTGCGGCATCTCAGCGACCTCCCCGACGACGAAGCCCGGGAGGCGCTGCGCGCCTGTTGCGCCTCGACGAAATGGGTCGAGCGCATGTTGAGCCAGCGTCCCTTCAAGAGCGCCGACGAGATTCTCGCGTCGGCGGAGCGGCTCTGGCTCGACCTTCAGCCGAGCGACTGGCTCGAGGCGTTTGCGGCGCATCCCAGAATAGGCGGGCAGACGGGCCGACGGGCAGACGGGCCGACCGGGCATGGCCCGCGCGGCGACGCATGGTCGAAGAGCGAACAGGCGTCCGTGGACTCCGCTTCAGATGACGTGAAGGCGCGGCTCACGCAGGCCAATCACGATTACGAGTCAATGTTCGGCTGGACCTACATCGTCTGCGCCACCGGCAAGTCCGCCGAGGAAATGCTGGCACTGGCGCGCGCACGGATGAACAACCCTCCGGACACCGAGCTGCAGCTCGCCGCGGCCGAGCAGGCGAAGATCACGCGGCTTCGGCTGCAGAAAATGCTCGAGGCCCATTCATGATCACGACCCATGTGCTCGATACGTCATCGGGGAAGCCGGCCGCCGGCATCAAGGTCTCGCTCGAGGCGCTCTCCGCCCCCGAGGGCTGGAAGCAGATCGGCTGGGGCACCACCGATCGCGACGGCCGCGTCCGCGAGCTGTTGCCTGAGGGAAAGAGACTCGACGAGCGGCGCTACCGGCTGGTCTTCGACACCGCGTCCTACTTCGCCGAGAAGAACGTGGCGGCGTTTTATCCGGTGGTGATCGTCGTCTTCGACGTTCAGCATCCCAACCAGAATCATCACGTTCCGCTGTTGCTCAGTCCCTTCGGCTATTCGACCTACCGCGGTTCCTGATGTCGTCGGCACTGGATTGGGTCAACCTGCTGGTGCGCTGGGCCCACCTGGGGTTCGGCATCGCCTGGATCGGAAGCTCCTTCTACTTCGTCTGGCTCGACAGTCACCTGACCCGGCCGCAGCCGGCGCGCGATGGCGTGGACGGCGAAATCTGGATGGTCCACAGCGGCGGCTTCTACCAGGTCGAGAAGCGGCTGATCGGTCCGGGCCAGATGCCACCATTGCTGCACTGGTTCAAGTACGAGGCACTCTTCACCTGGATCAGCGGCATCGTCCTGCTGACCGTGGTCTACTACCTGACCGGCGGCGCCTATCTCATCGATCCCGCCATCTCGGCCATCACGCCGGGACAGGCGACCCTGCTGTCGATCGGCCTGCTGATCGTTTCGTGGCTGGTCTACGACACCCTCTGGCGCTCGCCGCTGGGAAAGGCGGGGTGGCCGGCGACGGCGATCTCATTCGTGCTCCTGGCGGGCGTGGTCTACGGCCTGACGAAGACGCTGAGCGGGCGCGCCGCCTACATCCACGTCGGCGCGATGATGGGCACCATCATGGTCGCCAACGTCTGGATGCGGATTCTTCCCTTCCAGCAGCAGATGATCGACGCGACGACGGCGGGCCGCCAGCCGGATTTGTCGTTAGGCATGGCCGCCAAGCGCCGCTCGATGCACAACAGCTACATGACCCTGCCGGTGCTCTTCATCATGCTGAGCAACCATTTTCCCCAGACCTACGGCAGCCACGACGCCTGGTTCCCGCTGGCGCTGCTGATCGTGGCCGGCGCGTCGGTGCGCCACGCCATGATCGGGAAGCCCCCCGGCCGCTGGTGGGCGCTGGCGCCCGCGACGCTCAGCATCGCCCTCGCGTTCTTCGCCACGACGCCCCGGCACGCCTCGGCGGCTTCGGCGGTCCGCGTTGACATGGCGCTCTTTGGCGAGGCGCGCGCCATCATGAACCGGCGCTGCCTGCCCTGCCATTCGCAGTATCCCACCGACGACATCTTCAAGGTCGCGCCGAACAACGTGATGTTCGACACGCCGCAGGAAATCCTGGCGCGCACCGATCGGATCCGGGAGCGGGCGGTGGTCCAGCAGACGATGCCGATGGGGAACAAGACCGGGATCACGGCCGAGGAGCGCGCGGTGCTGGGCCGATGGCTCGGGGGGGCGCACTGAGAGCCAGGTACGAAGGAGCCAAGTCACAAGGACTTGGTTCTTGCTGCTTGCTACTTGGCTCTTTCCTTCAGGATCTTCACAAAGCTGCGGCTGCGCAGCTCTTCCAGCGTCAGTCCCGTCCGCTCCAGCGTCTCCGCTTCCGTGACCGCGCCGCAGTTGATCCCGCGCAGGAAGTAGTTCAACAGGCCCTGGCCCGTCGCGGCGTCGTCGAAGTCGGAGCCGACCAGCGTCGCCTGCGCCGCCTTCTGCACGAAATTCTTGAGCCGTGCCCCCGCCGCGTTCACTCCTGACAGGAAGAATGCATAGACCGCCGCATAACGAGTCACGAGTTGCGCCGGGTGCAGGTCCCAGCCCTGGTAGAAGCCGCCCCCCAGCGAGTGTATGCAGTCGGCAAAATGGAGTTTCCAGGCGGCATGAACGGCGGCGCGATCGCCGACGGGAAGGGTTGCCGTCGAGCCGTCGGAGAGCCAGACGCCGGTCCCCGCCAGTGACACCTGCATGGTGTGCTTGGCAAAATCGCAGGCCGGATGGCGCATCCGCTGCTCCGCGGCGGTGATGCCCAGACCCGCGGTGTAGTCGTAGGTCCCGAAGTGGGCCGCGGTAACGCGGCCGGCCCCCGCGGCGACCAGGGCAGGCAGAAGGCAGCGGCCCTCCTCGTTGATGATGATCTGGGGCGTCTCCACCATCAGCTCGAACCGCAAGGCCCCGACGGCGAGGTTGTGCCGGGTCTCGAGGTCGTCCAGCAGCGCAGTGAAATACCCGACTTGCTCGACGATGGTGATCTTGGGAAGCGTGACGACGAAGTTGGCCGGGAGCTTGCCCCCGGTGCGGCGCAGCAGTGAGGCGAGGAAGAGCGTGAGGGTGCGCACACTTCGCTCGCGCAGCTCCTGGTTGAGCGGCTTGATGCGGATGCCGATGAAAGCCGGCAGGCTCTTCGCGGCCATGGCGCCGGCCACGAGCGCGGCGACCGATTCGGCGTGGCGATCCTCCTCCGCATCGGGCCGGTTGCCGTATCCATCCTCGAAGTCGATGCGGAAATCCTCCACCGGTTCACTCTCGAGCTTCGCGCGCACCCGCTCATGGACCTGGGCAGCCAGGTGGTGGCCCGCCGGCCATCCGAGTGCAGCCGCGAGTGTCGCGGCGTCGGGGGCGAATTCCTCGAGCGCCCGGCGGGCGACGGCACCGATCTTCGCCGCGATGTCGGCGGCGAACAGCTGCGCCCCGCCGTAGACGACGTGGACCGGCTGGCGTGCATCGGCTTCGCCGGGATGGGATCTGGCGAAGGCGCGGTTGGCCTTGTGCAACCGGTCGGAAACCGGACCAAGGATGTCCTGGACGGCACGTGTCTCACGCGGCATGGGGAGAGAGTATCCCGAAGCGAAGCGCCGAGCCAGTCGCTAACTTTGGGACATGACCGAGCCGCTCTCGTCCGACATCTATCGCACCATGAACGCCGGTTTCGCGCAGGAGATGTACGAGCAGTATCTGCGCGATCCGTCGTCGGTGGAGCCGGAGTGGCGCGCGCTGTTCGAGAATGGCGGGAAGGGACTCGAACCCGTGGCAACGGCCCAAGGCCGGGCATCGGCGACCGGGAGCCAGGACTCGCAGGCCGCGACGTCGGCGATTCCCGGTGCCTCGACAGCACTGAAGGGCGCTGCCGCCCGCCTCGTCGCCAACATGACCGCCAGTCTCACCGTCCCGACCGCGACCAGCTTCCGCGACATCGCCGTGCAGAAACTCGACGCCACTCGTAAGGCGCTCAACGCCTCGCTCGCGCCGAAAAAGGTGTCCTACACGCATATCATCGCCTGGGCCCTGGTTCAGGCCGCGAAGCAGTTCCCGGTGATGACCCATGCCTTCGCCGAAATCGACGGCGCGCCTCACCGGCTCCTTCCCGACGGCATCAGCCTCGGCCTGGCCGTGGATGTCGAGAAGAAGGATGGATCGCGCGCGCTGGTCGTGCCGGTCATCAAGCGCGCGGAGTCGATGGACTTCGCCGGCTTCCTCGCCGCGTACGAGACGCTGGTGACGAAGGCGCGCACCAACGCGCTGATGCCCGACGATTTCAAGGGCGCGACGATGACGCTGACCAATCCCGGCACCATCGGCACCGTCGCATCGGTGCCGCGGCTGATGGTGGGGCAGGGCTCCATCATCGCGACCGGCGCGATCCGCGACGTCGGCGGCGCCCGGGTCATGACCATCACCAGCACCTACGATCATCGCATCATCCAGGGCGCCGAATCGGGGATGTTCCTGCGGACTGTGGACCAACTGCTGCAGGGCGAGGCCGAGTTTTATCAGGGCGTGGGTGTGCAAGGACACGGGGCCGGCGCGGTGGAGGGTGGGAGCAGAGGAGCGGCCGGACGCCCGTTGGTCGAGCACGCCAGCTCAGGGTCCGATGCCGCTCCGACGCTCCCATCCTCCACGGCGCCGGACCTGAAATCGGTTGCCGCTGCAATGTCGTTGGTCCGCGCGCACCGACTGCACGGACACGCGCTCGCGAACCTGGACCCGTTAGGCTCGCTTCCGCCCGGCGATCCCGCCTGCGATCCGGTCCGGCTGGACCTCACCCCGGAAATCATGGCGCGAATTCCCGCCGACGTGCTGCGCGTCTACACCAAGGGCGCCACCATGGCCGAGGTGCTGCCGGCGCTGCGCGAGGTTTACTGCGGGACCATCGCCTACGAGTTCGAGCACATCGCCCGTCACGAAGAGCGGGTCTGGCTGCGGCAGCTCGTCGAACAGATGAAGAATCGCTCGCCCCTTTCCGCCGACGAGAAGCGCAAGCTCCTGGGCCGCCTCAGCGCGGTTGAGGCGCTCGAGCACTTCCTCCACATGACCTATCTCGGCCAGAAGCGGTTCTCGATCGAGGGCCTCGACACGTCGGTGCCGATGCTCGACCTGGTCGTCGAGCTGGCCGGCGAGCATGGCGCCCGCGATGTCGTGGTCGGCATGGCGCATCGCGGCCGTCTCAACGTGCTCGCCCATGTCGTCAACCTGCCTTACGAAACCATCGTCGCTGAATTCGAGAGTCACGGTGCCGGCGAGATGAAGCCGGAGGGCGGCACCGGCGACGTGAAATACCATCACGGCGCGGTGGGCACGTTCGAGACGGCGTCGGGTCGGCGGGTCACCGTCACGCTGGTGCCGAATCCCAGCCACCTCGAGGCCGTGAATCCCGTCGTCGAAGGTCGGGCCCGCGCCGAGCAGACCGGGCGCACCGTGCCGCCGACCCACGACATCGAAGCCGCGCTGCCGGTGCTCCTGCATGGCGATGCCGCCTTTTCGGGGCAGGGCATCGTGGCGGAGACCTTCAACCTGGCGCGGCTCAACGGTTACAACACCGGCGGCACGATCCACATCATCACCAACAACCAGGTGGGTTTCACTACCGGGCCTTCGGAATCGCGGTCCACTCGTTATGCCAGCGATCTCGCCAAGGGCTTCGACGTGCCGATCGTCCACGTCAACGCCGACGACCCCGAGGCCTGTCTCGCCGCGGTGCGGCTCGCCATGGCCTATCGCGAGGAGTGGCACAACGACGTCGTGATCGACCTCGTCGGATACCGGCGCTGGGGCCACAATGAGGGCGACGAGCCTTCGTACACCCAGCCGCTGATGTACGAGATCATCCGCGCCCACCCCAGCGTCAGGCAGCGCTACGCCGAGCTGCTCGCGAAGGAAGGCGTTGTCGATGCCGCCGGCGCGCAGCAGGTCGCCGATGCCGCGTATCAGCGCCTGGCCGACGCCCAGGCCGCGGTGAAGCGCCGCCTCGCGTCGCAGTCACCCGATGAGGAGCCGGCCCGCATGAAGCCGCGGGCCGAGTCCGAGCCGGTGACGTCGGTCCCCGCCGAGCAGCTGCTGACGTTGAACGATCAGCTGCTCAGGCTTCCCGACGGATTCACCGCCAACGCCAAGTTGAAGAAGCAGCTCGACCGCCGTCGCGAAGCCGTCGGCTCCGGCGGGGGCATCGAATGGGCGCACGCCGAGGCGTTGGCGCTCGCGTCGATCGCCTGCCAGGGCGTCCCGGTGCGGCTGACCGGACAGGATACGGCGCGCGGCACCTTCAGCCAGCGCCACCTGGTGCTCTTCGACACCGCCAATGGCAATGCCTGGGGGGCGATCCAGCATCTCCCCGGCGCAACGGCCAGCGTCGAGCTGCACAACAGTCCGCTCAGCGAGTACGCGTGCGTCGGCTTCGAGTACGGCTATTCCTGCGCGGCGCACGAGGCGCTGGTCCTCTGGGAGGCGCAGTTCGGCGATTTCGCCAACGGCGCCGAGATCATCGTCGACCAGTTCATTTTCGCGGGGCTGGCGAAGTGGGGGATGACCTCGCGGCTCACCCTGCTGCTGCCTCACGGCTACGAGGGCCAGGGTCCCGAGCACTCGAGCGGACGGGTGGAGCGATTCGTCGCGTTGGGCGCCGAAGGCAATATCCGCGTCGCCAACTGCACCACGCCGGCGAACTATTTTCATCTGCTCCGCCGCCAGGCGCTGCATCCCGAGATGCGGCCGCTGATCATCATGACGCCCAAGAGCCTGCTGCGTCTTCCGGCGGCGGCCAGCCACCTGGACGATCTCGCGACCGGCGCATTCCAGCCGGTCTACGATGACCCGTCGGTGAGCGACGCGTCGCCGATCCGGCGCCTGCTGCTGTGCAGCGGCAAGGTCTACTACGATCTCCTGGCGTCGCCGGCGCGGAAGGATGCGAAGGGCGTCGCCATCGGGCGGGTGGAATTGCTCTATCCCTTGCCGGTCGATGCCATCGGCGCGCTGCTGGCGCGCTACCCGAATCTGCAGGAGCTGGTATGGGTCCAGGAGGAGCCCTTCAACATGGGGGCCCGCAAATTCCTGGTTCCGCAGCTGCGGCGCATGGTGAAGCAGGGTGTGAAGGTCATCGAAGTGTCCCGGCCCGAACGCGCCAGTCCGGCCGAAGGCTATCCAGCCGCGCATGCGGCCGAGCAGGCGCGAATCGTCAGGACGGCGCTTGGGGGATAGCGGAAAGGGAAGAGGGAAGGGGCGGCGAGGCGCTGCGATTGCGGCCACCTCGTTCGCGCTGATCCTGGCGGCGTGCAGCCATGCCCCGCGAACCGCTTCCCCGGCAGCTTCGCAGTCCGTCGTCCTGATTTCGATCGACGGATTTCGTGCCGACTACCTCGACCAGTATGCGCCGCCCCATTTGCTCGACATTGCCCGCCGCGGCGTGCGAGCGCGCTGGCTTCAGCCGGCGACTCCGACGCTGACTTTTCCCAACCACTACTCCATCGCCACCGGCCTGTATCCGGCTCACCACGGGATCGTCAACAACCACTTCAGGGACCCCGTCGATAGCGCCTGGTTTCACTACAACGATTCGATGCTCGTCAGGCAGTCGCGCTGGTGGGGCGGCGAGCCGCTCTGGGTCACGGCGGAGAAGCAGGGCGTACGGGCCGGCTCGTACTTCTGGGTCGGGTCGGAAGCGTCGATCGAGGGCGTTCGGCCCACTTTCAGCAAGCACTTCAGGGAACTGCCGCCGGGCGCGGAGCGCGCCGACACCGTGCTCGCCTGGCTCACCCGGCCGGACTCGCTCCGCGTACGCCTCGCGCTGCTCTACTTCAGCGCCGTCGATCATATGGCCCACGACAGCGGTCCCGGATCGCCCGCTGTGCACGCGGCGATTCTCGGCGTGGACAGCGCCATCGGCCGCCTGGTGGGAGGCATCGAGGCCGCGGGCCTCGGCGACCGCGTCAATGTCATCGTGGTCTCGGATCACGGGATGGCGCCCACCGATTCCGCGCACGCGATCGTCGTCGACGACTACATCGATCCGGCGCGCTACGAGGCCGCCAGCCTGAGTCCCTTCCTGGCGGTGAGACCCCTCGACGGCAACATCCCCGCGGCGCTCGCGGCGCTCCGGCGGATTCCTCATCTCACGGTGTTTCCCATCGACAGCACGCCGGCGTACTGGCACTATCGCAGCAATCCGCGCATGGCGCCGATCGTCGGCGTCTTCGATCAGGGCTGGGTGGCCAATACCCGCGATTTCTTCCGCCGCCATCCGCCCCGCAAGCATGGCGGCGAGCATGGGTACGATGTGAGCGTGCCGGCAATGCACGCCCTCTTCGTCGCGGAGGGCCCGGCCTTCCGGCACGGCCACCTCGTGCCTCCCTTCGGCAACATCCACGTCTACGATCTGATCTGCCGCATCCTCGGCCTGGCGCCCGCCCCTAACGACGGCTCCCCCGACTCGACCCGGGCGCTGCTCGCGCCTTGACGCGGGGCTCGCGGGGCGCATGTTCCCCGCACCCTGAAATCGAGGCTCACCATGCATATCATCGGCCATCTGTGGATGCCGGTCCTCGTTGCGACCGTCGTCTGCTTCATTCTCTCGGCGCTCTTCTGGATGATCGCGCCGCACCACAAGGGCGAGTGGCAGGAAGCCCCCGACGCCGAGAATCTGCGCAAGCTGCTGCGCGCCGCGGGCGCGAAGCCCGGCGCGTACACCTTCCCGCACATGTCGGAGTACGACCGGAAAGACAAGAACACGTCCGCGGAGAAGATGAAGCAGTGGGCCGAGGGACCGTCGGGCGTCATGTATATCGTCCCCCAGGGGCCGATGAACATGGGCGCGATGATGGGAAAGCAGTTCGCTTTCTTCCTGCTGATCAATGCGCTGCTGGGGCTGATCACGGCGCACATCCTGCTGCTGGGCGCCGAACCGATGCGCGTCGCCAAGTTCATCGGCGCGATCGCCTTCATGACCTACGGCCTGGGTTCGATTCCCGACTCGATCTGGTTCGGCCGGCCCTGGCGCAACATGACGGGTCAGATCGTGGACGCGGCCATCTACGCCGCCGCGACGGCCGCCGTCTTCGGGTCCCTATGGCCGCACTAGGCCGGTAGGGCCAGCCACGTCTTGCGGTGGAGCAGGCTCGCTTCGTCGCCGATGAGAAGGACTTCGGGAAATAGAAAGTCGCCGCCCTGGCGGACCATCAGCCGGGACACCGAGAGTGAACGCGGCACCTCGAAACGCACCACGACGTCGTACGCGCCCCCGGCGGGAATGGGCCGCTCCATCTCGGCTCGGCCGGCCGGCTCGCCGGGATAGCGGGACCCATCCCCGCCCTGGATGAACGTCTCGACCTGCCAGGGGGTCAGCGTTTCTCTCGCGGCGGTGCTGGAGAATCGCAGCGTGACGAGGTGGATGACGCCCGCGTGCGTGAAGGCGGCGGAGTCGCCGACGACGCTGACACCGACGTGGCAGTCGAAATAGAAGCCGCAGAAGCGCTTGGTGTCGGCCTGCGCCAGCACCTGGTCGTGGCTCAGCAGCGACGCCCCGATGACCATGGCGAGATACACGACGGTCCATCCCGCTCCGATCGCGCCCAGCACTCCGGCCTTGAGCCTCGCGCCGGCCAGCAGCATGGCCAGTGCGCCGAGAGCCAGCGCACCGACTCCCAGCACCGTACCGATCAGGAATAGCACGTTCATCTGATTCTCCTCAGGAGGCGGGGGCGTCGGGAAGGGCGCCGAAGCGGCGCTCCCGCATCTGGAAATCGGCGACGGCGGCGGCGAGATCGGCCGCGGTCCACTCGGGCCACATCTTCCGGCTGAACATCAGCTCGGCATAGGCGCATTCCCAAAGCAGAAAATCGGAGAGGCGCTGCTCGCCGCCGGTGCGGATGAGCAGGTCCACGTCGGGGGCCGAGGCGCCGGCGTTCATCGCCTCGCCGATGAGCCAGGCGAAGCGGTCGCGGTCGAGCGGCATCCCCGGCTGCTGGCGGGCCTTGTGTGCGGCGATGACGATCGCGTCCCGGGCGCTGTAGTCGATGGCGATGCGCAGCCGCAGCGCGGTGCCCTCGGCCGTCGCCGACTCGGCCACATCAATGGCCTGGCGCACCTCGTTAGGCAGACGCGTCCGCTGTCCGATGATGCTGAGCTTGATTCCCTTTTCGGCGAAGGTCGCCGTCTCGCGCCGCAGGTAGTGGCTGAAAAGGCGCATCAGTGCGCTCGTTTCGGTGATCGGCCGCTCCCAGTTATCGCTCGAGAAGGCGTAGAGCGTCAGCACGTCGATGCCCAGCGGTTGCGCGCCGGTCACGATGCGGCGGACCGCCTCGGCGCCCGCCCGGTGGCCGGCGTAACGGACCCGGCCGCGGCTGGTGGCCCAGCGGCCGTTGCCGTCCATGATGATCGCGACATGAAAAGGGCTTTGCAGCATAAAGTTAAACCTCAAAAAAAAGAGTGACCGTCAACCGTTGACGGTCAGCCGTTAACCGTTTCTCGTCGCCCGAATCAGCGCTTCCATATGATCGAGATAGCGCTCCAGCGCCTTCCGCCCCGCCGCCGTCAGCCGATACTCGGTCTTGGGAAGGCGGCCGTCGAAGGACTTGGCACACTGCACGTAGTCGGCCTCCTCGAGCTTGCGGGCATGCACGCTGAGGTTGCCGTCGGTGGTCTTCATCAGCCGCTTCAGGTCGTTGAAGGCCAGCGATTCGTTGACCGCCAGCGCGCTCAGGATGCCCAGCCGCACGCGCTCGTGGATCAGCCGGTCGAGGGCGAGGCTGGCGTTGGACGCCGCCGTACCCTTCTCGGCCAGCTGCGGCCGCGACTCCGCGCCGCGGGGATGCCGTTCAGGACTGGCGTTGCTCTTACCCACCGTGCCTCCGGGCGATGATCACGCCGAAGATGATGTGACACCCGCCGAAGCCCACGGCCAGCAGCGGATCGCGCCAGGCGACCGGGGTCCAGAGCGCCGCCGCGCCAATGGCGAGGAAGCAGAGACCCATGACCGGAACCGCCGGTACCGACAGTGCACCGCCGGTCAGCACCGCGGCGCCGTAACAGAGCAGCCACACGGCGGGGAGCAGGTGAAACGCCGTAGTGTGCAACAGCGCCAGCGTCAACAGCGCGCCCACGACCACGGGCGGCGCGTAGGCCAGGGCGAACTTTCGTCCCGGCGCCGAGAGCAGGGAGGTCTGACCGCGGCGAGCCTTCTGTAACATGGTCAGCGTGCCGATGGTGGCGCCGACGATCGCTTCGGCGAGCCATACCCGGAGCCAGAGTCCGTCGTTAGGCTGCACGGCCGCGATCGCCGCCGCGCCGATGGCGCTGACGCCCATCGCCACGCCGCCCCACCCGGGCACCGCCGTGAACGATCCGGCATGCTCCATCGTCTCGCGGATGAACTTGAGATTGTCCATCGCGCGGACCGAAAGATCCGGTGCGTCGTCGGGACGGCGAAGCGGCGCGGTCACGAACCGAACCTAGCGGTGGAACGTTGAAGCGTCAAGTGCTTTGCAATGTAAAGTGAAAGCGTGATATATCGCTGCAAGTCTTGACGTGCCCTTCTAAGTCCTTACCGTAGCACACGTTCCCATGACGATAGCCCTGCTGGTGACAATGGCGGCCCTGGTGGCCGCGCTGGTCGGCTGCGCCATTCTCGCCAGCCGCCTCCAGGTCTTCCGCCGCTCGGGCGTGGCCCTTGAACGGGATCGCATGTACCTGGACCAGCTGGTCGAGAACAGCCCGGAAGCCATCGTCCTGGTCGATCCCCAGGATCGGGTTCAGCGGATCAATCGCGAGTTCACCCGGCTCTTCGGTTACGCCTCCGATGAAGCCCTTGGCCGCTACGTCAACGACCTCATCGCCCCCGAGGAGCTGCGTGACGAGGCCGCCGGCATTACCCGTCGCGTCACCCAGGGCGAGACGCTCAGCCACGAGACGCTGCGGCGCCGCAAGGACGGGCGGTCGGTCCACGTCTCGATCCTCGCGACGCCGGTGATGGGCCCGGCGGGCCAGCTCGCGGCGTACGGGATCTATCGCGACATCAGCGACCGCGTCCGCGCCGAAGATCAGCTACTCCATCTCGCCATCCGCGACGAGCTGACCGGGCTCGCCAATCGCGCGCTCTTCCGCGATCTGATCGCCCGCTCGATCGGCCGCGGCAAGCGGCGCGAGGATTACCATTGCGCCGTGCTGGTATTGGATGTGGACCGGTTCAAGATCGCCAACGAAAGTCTTGGCCACAGCCTCGGCGACCAGTTGCTGCGCGCCATCGCGCGCCGCCTGGAGCGTTGCGTGCGGCCCGGAGACTCGGCGGCGCGGCTGGGTGGTGACGAGTTCGCGCTCTTCCTGGACGACACCCGCGACATCGGCGATGCCGTGCGCGTTGCCGACCGCATCAGCGCCGAGCTGAAGCAGCCGTTCATTCTCGGGCATCAGGAGGTTTTCGCCAGCGCCAGCATCGGCATTGCCATTTCGTCGTCCGGGTACGACCGCCCCGAGGATTTTCTCCGCGACGCCGACCTCGCGATGTACCGTGCCAAGGAGTTAGGCGGCGCCCGGCACGAAGTCTTCGAATCGCACATGCACAGCCATGCCGTCGCGATGCTCCAGCTGGAGACCGATCTGCGTCACGCCGTCGATCGCGATGAGCTGGTGGTCCACTACCAGCCGATCATCACCGTCGCGACCGGGCGCACCACCGGATTCGAGGCGCTGGTCCGCTGGATGCATCCCGAGCGCGGCCTGGTGCAACCGGCCGATTTCATCGAGCTCGCCGAGGACACCGGCCTGATCGTTCCCATCGGGCGTTGGGTACTGGAGCAGGCCTGCCGGCAGGTGGTGCAGTGGCAGTCGCGCGGCGGCGAATGGGCCGACCTCACCATCAGCGTGAATCTCTCCGGGCGGCAGCTGCGGCCCGAGCTCCCCGGCGAGGTCGCCACCATCCTGGCCGATACCGGTCTCGATCCAGGCAAGCTGCGGCTGGAAATCACCGAGACGGTCATCGTGGAGAACGCGGTGCGCGCGGTGGAAATGTTCGCCCGGCTGCGCGCGCTCAATGTGCAGCTTCACATGGACGACTTCGGCACCGGCTACTCGTCGCTCAGCTACCTGCACCGTTTCCAGATCGACACCCTGAAAATCGACCGTTACTTCGTACGCGCGATGGGTGACCGCGGCGAGAATTCTGAAATCGTGCGCACCATCGTCACGCTGGCGCGGAATCTCGGCATCGACGTCATCGCCGAGGGGGTCGAAACGCGGGGTCAGCTGGCGCAGCTGCGCGCTCTCGGCTGTCCCCATGTGCAGGGCTTTCTTTTCTCGCGGCCCGTGGCCTGCGAGGAGGTCGCTTCGCTGATCAGCGCAGCGATGACCGGCGCCTGATGGCGGCACCGCGAGCCCGATGCGTATACTAGTGCCCCGATGACGACCCCTCAGACCATCATGGTTCCGATCGAAACCGCCGCCGGCGAGCAGCGCGTCGCGCTGGTGCCGGAGTCGGTCAAGAAGCTCGTGGCGGCCGGCTACGCGGTGAGCGTACAGCCGGGCGCCGGCACGCGGGCCGGGTTCTCCGACGACGCCTACCGCCAGGCTGGAGCGCCGGTCGCCGACGATCGCGCCCTCGAGAGTGCCGACCTCATTCTGCGTGTGACCGCGCCGCCCATCGGCGACGTCCAGCGGATGAAATCCGGCGCGATTCTTCTCGGCTCGCTGATGCCGCTGCGAAATCTCGACGTCATGCGCGCCCTCGCCGAGCGCGGCGTGGTGGCCTTTTCGACCGACGCGATTCCGCGCACCACGCGCGCGCAGGCAATGGACACGCTGTCAAGCCAGGCCAACATCGCCGGCTACCGCGGCGTGCTGCTCGCCGCCGCCGCCCTCCCCAAATATTTCCCGATGCTGATGACCGCGGCCGGTATGGTCCCGTCCGCGAAGGTATTCGTGATCGGCGCCGGCGTGGCCGGCCTTCAGGCGATCGCCACCGCCCGGCGCCTGGGCGCCAACGTCACCGCGACCGATGTACGGCCCGAGGTGAAGGAGCAGATCGAGAGCGTGGGCGCGAAGTACGTCGGCATCGAGCTGAAGCAGGAGGCCGGCGCCGGGGGCGGATACGCCAAGGAGCTTTCGCCCGAGGACCAGGCGCAGCAGCGCCGGCTCCTCGTGGAGCAGTGCGCCGCCGTGGATGTGGTCATCACGACCGCGCTCATCGGCGGCGTTTTTGCGCCCCGGCTGATCGCGCGCGAAACGGTCGAGAGAATGACGCCCGGCTCGATCATCGTCGATCTCGCTGCCGACGGCGGCGGCAACTGTGAGCTGTCGAAGCCCGGCGAGACCGTCGTGATCGGTGGCGTGACGATCATGGCGCCGCTGAACGTCCCCGCGGCGATGCCGACCCACGCGAGTACGCTCTTCTCGCGCAACCTCACCGCGTTCGTGCAGGCGTTCACGAAAGAGAAGGTGTTCGTGCTCGATCCCGCCGACGACATCCAGCAGGGCTCGCTGATCACGCACGGCGGCAAGATCGTGCATGCCCGCACCAGCGACGCGTTGTCCAAAGCAGGCCCAAGATGACTGGTCTTCCTTCCGTCACTTCCGTCACGTCCGTCACCTCCGGCAGTAGTCTTGACTTCTGGTCAATGGCTTTCGTCTTTCTGCTCGCCACTTTCATCGGCATTGGAGTGATCCGGCGGGTGTCCCGGCTGCTGCACACGCCGCTGATGTCCATCACCAACGCCATTTCAGCGATCGCCGTGGTCGGGTCGCTCATCGTGACCGGTTCCGACTACCCCGCGCCCATCCGCTTCATGGGCGCCGTGGCGCTGTTCGCCTCGATGACGAACATCGTGAGCGGCTTCCTGATCACCCAGCGCATGCTCAAGATGTTCAAGACCTCGCGCGGAGAGGACGCGAAATGACCGCGTCGATCGTCCAGCTCGCCTATCTCGTCGCGGCGGCGCTTTTCGTTTTCTCGCTCCACTGGATGAACGATCCCAAGACGGCCCGCAACGCGGTGATCGCCGGCGTGGTGGGGATGAGCCTCGCCGTGGGCGCCACCTGGATCGAGCCGGTCGTGGTGCACCACGGCTGGATCATCATCGCGATCGTCCTCGGCTTCGTCGTCGGGATCCCGCTCTCGCTGGTGCCGCTGACCGCGGTGCCGCAGCGGACCGCGTTGTCCCACGCCTTCGGCGGCCTCGCCGCCGGCCTCGTCGGGGCGGCCGAGTTCTATCTCTGGCACAGCGAGCATCCCGAAAACCTCACGGCATTCCGGGTGACGGCGCTGGTCATCGAAGTGATCCTGGGCTTCCTGACCTTCACCGGCAGCTTGATGGCCGCCGGCAAGCTCCAGGAAGTGAAGTGGATTCCGCAGCGGCCGGTGACCTTCACCGGCCAGAACATCGTGAATATCGGCCTGCTGGCCCTTGCCGCGGCGATCGGCGTGGCACTGGTGCTGAACCCGGGCGCGGAGTGGGCCACCCGGCTCTTCCCCGTGATCATCGGCCTGTCGCTGCTGTTCGGGGTCATGCTGATCATCCCCATCGGCGGCGCCGACATGCCGACGGTGATCTCGATCCTCAACGCCTACGCCGGTCTCTCCGCCGTCGCCATGGGCTTCGCGTTAGGCAACAAGCTGCTGATCACCGCCGGCGCGCTGGACGGGTCGAGCGGCCTGATTCTTTCGGTCATCATGTGCAAGGCGATGAACCGGTCGTTCACCAATGTTCTCTTCGGCGCCTTCGGCCAGGTCAAGGCCGCCAAGCAGCTCGGCGAGGGGAAGGAATACAAGTCCGAGACCATCGAGGGGGCGGCCCAGGTCCTGGAGCAGGCCGAGCTGGTGGTGATCATACCGGGGTACGGGATGGCGGTCGCCCAGGCCCAGCACAAGGTGCGCGAGCTGTACGATCAGCTGAGGAAGCGCGGCATCACGGTGAAGTTCGCCATCCATCCGGTCGCCGGGCGGATGCCGGGGCACATGAACGTGCTGCTCGCCGAGGCCGACATTCCCTACACCGACCTGGCCGAGATGAGCGACATCAATCCCGATATGCCGCAGTGCGATGTTGCCCTGGTGGTCGGAGCCAACGATGTGGTGAATCCGGTCGCCCGCTACGACAAGAGCAGCCCCATTTACGGCATGCCGATCATCGACGCCGACAAGGCCAGGAGCGTCTTTGCCATCAAGCGGAGCAAGAATCCGGGCTTCGCCGGCATCGACAACGAGCTCTATTTCTCGGACCGGACCTGGATGCTCTTCGGGGACGCCAAGAAGGTCATCGGCGACCTGGTGAAGGAGCTGGGAGATCAAGGCGGAGGCCACTAGACGCCTTTTGAAACCTCCCCCGACCCCCCTCGTAGGGCCGCTCGACCCCAAGGAGGTCTCATCTCATGTTGAAGCCACTGGCTACCGTCGCCGCCGCCGGTTTTGTCGGACTCATCGTCACAAAACTGCTCTGGCTGCTGCTGCTCCCGGTCATCGGCATGTTCATCGGATTCCTGGTCCTCATGCTCAAGATCGCTCTGGTCGTTGGGCTGGTCTGGTTCGGGTTCAGTCTCTTCCGTAAGTGGACGGATCGACCTTCGGAGGCGTAGAGTGACGGAAGTGACGGAGGTAACGGAAGTCACCTTCTTCACTTCACTCACCTCACACCGCAATACTAGATTGTCCGCATGAAGGAAAAGGGCATGGCCTACATCATGTGGGCCGGGATGTTCATGGGCGTGTGCGGTCTGCAGCGGCTTTACGCCGGCAAGATCGGCACCGGACTGTTGTATATGTTCACCTTCGGTCTCTGCGGCATCGGCCAGTTCGTCGATCTCTTTCTCATCCCCGGCATGGTCGAGGATGCCAACAATCGCCTGGCTCTCGCCGGCGGCGATCCGGCGATGCTGGGCCGCGGCGGCGCCACGGCCCTTCTTCCCGGCAGGCGGTCTCCTCGCACCACCGAGGAATTCCAGGTCGCGCTGGTTCAGGCGGCGCAGAAGCATGACGGCCGCCTCTCCGCCGCCGAGGGTGTTTCGGAGACCGGGCGCGGCTTTCAGGAAGTGAAACGGCAGCTGGATCAGATGGTGGTGAGCGGCTTCATCGAAATGGACTCCGACGACGACGGAAACGAGTTCTATCATTTCCCGGGTTTGTAGTCGCTGAGCAACAGAATCGTTAGCGCCACTCCACAGTATTCCCTTCCGTACTATTT
>DASXPG010000048.1:0-20157 GCA_036493755.1 Gemmatimonadales bacterium | reverse complement strand
GTGGCCGGCGCCCGTGGCCTGCCGGCGCCGAGATTCGTCTATGCCAACGCCGACGACTACGGCTACGCACTGGTGCGACTCGATCCCGCGAGCCTCGCGGCGCTCCAGAATGGCGCGATCGGACGCGTGGCCGATCCCTTTCTGCGGGCCATGCTCTGGGGGACGCTCTGGGATGAAGTACGCGCCGCGCGCATGGATCCGGCGCGCTACATCCGGCTGGCGATGAGCGAGCTGCCCACGGAAACAGATGAACAGATCGTGCCGCGGGTGCTGGGGCGATTGCGCCGAGCGATGAGCGCGTACCTCAGCGATGTTGCCCGGGCCCGGCTGCAGAGCGAGGTCGAGACGTTCCTGCATGATGGAGCCGCGAATGCCCGCCATCCCTATGGAATCCGGAAGGCGTACCTCGACGCCTCGATCGGGCTTGCCACATCGCCGGCCGGCATCGCCCAGGTCGACAGCATACTGGATCGCGACTCGGTGGCCGGCGACCTGCTTCGCGATCCGACGCGCTGGGACATCGTGGACCAGCTGCTGAGTCGTGGCGGGCCGAGCGCCGAGCGGCGCCTCGTCGCGCAGCGCAATCGCGATCGCACACCCGATGGGCGGCGTCGCACTTTCGTGGCCGGCGTCGCCGCGCCGGATTCGGCGGCCAAGCGCGATTACTTCGCGCGCTATTTCGCCGACGCGAATCTGAATGAGGATTGGGCCTCGGGCAGCCTCGGTGCTTTCAATGCGCTCGAGCACCAGGCGCTGACGCGGCGCTATCTGCGGCCGGCGCTCGATTCCTTGCCGTTCATCCAGGCCAATCGCCGCATCTTCTTTCTGGGCGGCTGGCTGGCGGCATTCATGAACGGGCAGTCCAGCCAGCAGGCGCTGGATATCGTCAGGCAGTTTCTGGATCAGCGGCAGGACCTTCCGGCCGATCTGCGCCGGAAAGTCCTGGAGAACGTCGATGAGCTCGAACGGACCGTCGCGATCCGGAAGCGCTGGAACTGAGCTACTGGGGCGGCTGGCGCAGCTTCCATTTGTCGAAATTGCGATCCCACGTCTGTTGCTGTCCGGCATTGAGCACGGCGCGGATCCGGGCGTCGAGCTGGGTGACCATCCCCAGCATCCGCTGACGCGCGGCGATCTGGTCGAGGCTGTCGGCATTGCCGACCACCGGCACACCGATCGCCTGGTTCATCAGTGAGTCCACGGTGCGGCGCTGGTTGGAATCGAGCCGGATACCCTGAAACAGTGTATCGGTCCGCGCGCGCACCCAGTCCTGTCCGGTCGTCGGCGGCGGCGGCGCCGTGGTGACGGTCGTCGCCTGGGTGGCAGCGGGGCTGGTTTGCGGCTGCGATGCGGGCATGTTCTGGGCGACCGCGGTGCCCGCTACGGCAAGGCCAATCAATGAAACGGTGAAACTGCGGTACGACATACAACCTCCGGGTGAGTCATCTCATCCGGAGAAACCCGCCACGGCGGTGCTTGTTCCCCTAGTGCTCGCTGCCCAGCCAGGCTCGGCGCAGCGCGAGCATCTCGGGCGTCACCGGCTGGCCGGCGTCCTCGTTGGTCACGACCTCGAGTCGGGGATCCGGAATCGCCGTGAGCCGGACGGTGCGGTGGGCGCCGCGCGACTCGACTTCGACGGGGATCACGTCGCCGGGATGATGCTCGGCGCGGACGCTGCTCCAGACCGAGTCGCCGGTGAATGGGCGGCCGTCCACGGTAAGAATGTGATCGCCGCGGTCGAGCCCGGCGTCGTAGAGCGGCGTGCCGATCTGGGTGCCGAACTGGATGGTGCCGCCGCGGGCGTCGAAGCTGAATCGAGTGTTGCCCAGCGTCGCCGCGTCCGGCGAGGCTCGGCGCAGAAGGAAGCCGGCTTTGGCGAGCAGCGGGGCATAGTCGGGAACGTCGTTGCCGATGATGTAGCGCGCGTAGAAATTCCGCGCGAAGGTGGCGTCGCCGGAGTAGACGGCAAGCGCGTGCTGGAGTCCATCCATGGTGTACCAGACGCCCGGCTTCCCGAACTCGGCCCACAGCTCCCGCATATAGCCGTCGAGCGTCTTGCCGGGATACTGCTCGCGCAGCGTGAGATCGAGCGCCAGCGCGACCGCCGCGCCCCAGGTGTAGTAGGAGATGAAAGTATTCTGCGTGTTGGTGGCGTCGAGCGTGGCCGCACCATCGACCCAGGGTGACATCTGGCTCATCCCGACCGGGCCGAAGAATCGCCGCCCCGGCGAATTCACGACGGCATTGACGACGCCGCCCGTGCCGCGGGCATAATCGCCGACGCTGCCGAACCCGGCACGGCGCAGCAGCAGGACGCCGTAGTACTGCGTGAAGCCTTCACCCTCCCACAGTTCGTCGGACATGTTGGCCCGCGCAAAATCGAACGGCTCGATCGCGCGCGAACGGATCCGCTTCATGTTCCAGGAGTGGAAGTACTCGTGCGACAGCGTCCCCAGCAGTCCCTGTGCCGAGGTGGCGAGCGAGGACGTGCTGGCCAGGATGGTCGAGTTGCGGTGCTCCATCCCGTCGCCGGTGACCCAGGGCAGATAGTCGGCGATGAAGGTGTACGTACCCGGGTCGTAGGCCGGCGTCTCGCCGAAGACCGCGATCTCCTGGTCGACGACTCGCTTGGCCATCGAGGCGAAGGAGTCGGCTTCCGCTTCGGTGCCGAGATGATGGATCGCGAGCCGGAGAGTGTAATTGTGCCCGCCGCTCGAGACCTGCCAGGTCCGCTCGGTGAAGGCCGAGAGCTCGGTCGGACTGTCCATGAAGTAGTTGAGGTTCGGCGCGGTAAAGGTCGTGGCGTCGCTGGTGGGGAAGAGCTGCGTGGCGATCCGCCAGCCGGATCCGTCGGGAATGTGGAACTGCACGCGGATCGCGTGAGACTCGAAGCCGCGGGCCCACATGAATGCCGCCGGCATGTTGAGATGCGCATGTGAGTCGTCTACCTGCATGTACGTCCCGTCGCCGCGATCGCCGAATACCGTGTACCTCAGCGTGATGGTGCCGCCCAGTGGGGCGACGCTCCAGCCGTCGGGATCGATGTGTACGATCGTCAGCGGAGTGTTGTGCCCGTCGACCGCGCTCAGATCGTAGACATTCTTGCCGAAGCCGGTGAGCGCGTAGCGACCCGGCGAGGACGCGCTCATCCGGAAGATGACCGGACGCCCGTGCACGCCGGTCACCGTCATGGCGACGCGCGCTTCGTGGTGCACGGCATTGGCGAAGGAGATGTCGTAGGACACCTCCTGTGCGGCGAGTCGCGTGCTTCCGGCGCATGCCAGCGCCAGGACGAGATAGGCGAGCCTGTTTCTCATGGGAAATAATTTATCGCGAGGACTTCATTCTTCGCATTGCCCTCCGGTGCTTCGACCTGCGACCATTAGACCGTGAGCGACGCGGGGGTGCGGATCGATCGCTGGCTCTGGGCTGCGCGGTTCTTCAAGACCCGCGGCCTCGCGGCCGACGCGATCGCGGGCGGCAAGGTCGACGTCAACGGCGCCAGGGCCAAACCGTCGCGCAATGTCCGCCCCGGCGATGAGGTCCGGATCCGGCTGGGGCCATTCGAACATCTGGTGACCGTTCAGGCTCTATCGGTGCGTCGCGGGCCTGCGGCCGAGGCGGCTACCCTCTATGTAGAAGAGCCTTCCGCCAAGGCCAGAAGACTTAAGTTGATTGAGCAACACAAGTTAGCTGCTCAAAGCTTCGATTTTGGGGAAGGGAAGCCGACCAAGAAACAACGGCGCGAAATTCGACGTCTGAAAGGGGAGGACTAGACGACCAACGGTTTGACTACTACATCTGTCGAAGATGATGAACCTCTTCGGAGTTGCCGCCATGCGAATCGACCGTGCGCTGTCCCGTATCGCCTTCCTGACCATCGCGATTTCCGCCACCGCATTCGCCCGCGCCTCGGCACAGGGGACGCTGGTACGGATGGAGGATTTCGCTCCCGCCGAGCTGCGGAAAGCGGTCTTTGTCCTCAGCGCGCCTCAAACGGTCGCGATCAGTGCCGTAGGCGGTGAGCCTCGGCTCGATCGCGGGAACGGCCTCTTCGGCAAGAACAAGCGCTCCGACGACGATTACGATTTCCGCGATAATGACAATTACAACGTCTGGCCCGCCGCGGCCTGGATTCTCGACGCGCGGACCCGCCACGTGGTCTGGGATCTCCGCACCGCGGAGACCGAGCGCGATCATCGCGGAGTCCGGACCTTCAATGGCAGCGTCCAGCTTCCGGCGGGGACGTACATCGCTTATTACGGCTCGTATCCCGCCACCTCGACGTACAGCAACGGAACCTTCAGTCTTGCGTCGCTTCTGCGGGGTGGCCGACGCACCAACATCCACTACAGCGGCCCGTACGTCGACGATGGCTCCTTCCACGATTTCCGTTTCACGATTCGTGGCGAGGGCCGCGCCGCCGGTGAGCGCGAGGCAGACGATGCCGAGCGCGCCTTCGTAGCCGACGCCTTCGCGACGATCCGCCCCGACAGCGGCGGCTCGAGTTCGCGCGTCGCCTTCGAGGTGCCGCGGGCGACCGACGTGCAGCTGCTGGCCATCGGCGAGCTGCGCCGCGATGATCAGTTCGACTACGCCTGGATCCAGAACGCCGACACCCACGCCCGCGTCTGGGAGATGAATTGGAGCAATACCCGTGAAGCGGGTGGCACGCGCAAGAATCGCATCGCCGAAGAGACGCTCCACCTCCCCGCGGGTCGTTATGTCGCCTACTACGTCACCGACGAGAGTCACGACCCCTACGACTGGAACGGCGTACCGCCCTTCGATCCCGAAGATTACGGACTGACGCTGCGGGTAACCGATGCCTCGGCGCGCGCCGGCGTCCACACCTTCGCCTGGGAGCCGGTGCCGGCGGGTCAGACGATCGTGCAGATGATCGGGATTGGCGATAACGAAATGCGCTCGGAGGGCTTCTCCCTCAAACGCGCGATGGATGTGCGCATCTACGCGATCGGCGAAGGGATCACTCCGGATGGTGACCTGGACGATCGCGCCTGGATCATGGACGCGTCGTCGCGCCACCGGGTCTGGTCGATGCGCTACCAGGATACCGAGCACGCCGGCGGCGCGACCAAGAACCGCGTCTTCGACGGCACCATTCATCTCGAGCCCGGCAACTACACGGTCTATTACGCCAGCGACGATTCGCATTCGTTCGGTCACTGGAATTCGGCGCCGCCCGCCGAGGCGCGGTACTACGGTGTCAGCCTCTTTCCCGCGAGCGGCCAGCTCGACCGCAGCGCCATCGGTCCGTTCGAGAATACCCGCACCGGCGCGATCGCCGAGCTGACGCGGATGCGCGATGACGTCAGGGCACGCCGGACCTTCGATATCGATCATGACCAGCGGGTGCACGTTCTCGCGGTGGGCGAAGGGACCAATGACGAGATGGACGACTGGGGCTGGATCGAGGATGCCCAGACCGGCCGTACCGTCTGGGAAATGAGCTATCACATGACCGAGAGGGCCGGTGGCGCCGAAAAGAACCGGATGTTCGATGGCACCATCGAGCTGCCCGCGGGCCACTATGTGCTGCACTGGCAGTCGGATGGCTCACATTCCTTTGGCAACTGGAATGCCGATGCGCCGGACGATCCCGATAGCTGGGGGATCTCCGTGCTGCGCGCGGATGCTCGCGGTCACTGACATCAGTAACAGCGCAGTAGGCTGAAAAAAGAGGCCCCGCCGGAAATTGGCGGGGCTTCGTTCTTGTGCAGCGTTGCAGTCACAATTGTGTCACGGCGGCTTGCCAATAATGGACTTCGGTTTCTAGCTTCTTCCTACGCGCGTCGGCCCAGATGCGCGCACCTCAGACCCCCCTTTTTTTCGGACGACGACATGAAGATCCACGTTCGGAGTGCGTTCGCGCTCCTCGCGGCCGCGGCGTTCGCCGCCTGCTCCGAGAGCCACCTGACCCAGCCCAAGCCGACGCAGCTCCTTGGCGGCACCGCATCGCTCAACGCGCCACCGATGGTCATCAGCCAGATCTATGGCGGTGGCGGCAATTCGGGGGCGACGTACAAGAACGACTTCATCGAGATCTTCAATCCGGGCGCATCGGCCCAGAGCGTCAACGGCTGGAGCGTCCAGTACGCGTCGGCCGCCGGCAGCACCTGGCAAGTGACGACGCTGACCAACGTCAGCATCGCGGCCGGCGGTTACTACCTGATCCAGGAATCGCAGGGAGCGGGCGGGACCACGGCACTGCCGACGCCGGACGCGGCGGGGACGATTGCGATGAGCGCGACCGCCGGCAAAGTGCTGCTGGTCTCCAGCACCACGGCCCAGACCGGCACCTGTCCTACCGGGTCGAGCATCGTCGACGCGATCAGCTTCGGCAGCACCGCGACCGATTGCGGCGCCGGCACGACCCCGACGTTGAGCAACACCACCGCGGCGCTGCGCGGCAGCGGCGGCTGCACCTACAACAACCTGGCGAGCGACTTCACCACGGGTGCGCCCACGCCGCGCAATTCGGCGAGCCCCGCCAACAGCTGCGGCGTGTCGGCGCCGCCGACCGTCGCCAGCGTGACGGTGTCGCCCAACAGCACGAGCGTGAGCCAGGGCGCCAAGGTGACCTTCACGGCCCAGGCCCTCGACGCGTCCAGTCAGCCGATCGCCGGAGTCGTCTTCACCTGGGCGAGCGATAACAGCGCCGCCGCCACCGTCAGCGCCGGTGTGGCGACGGGTGTCGCGCCCGGCGATGCGCACATCACCGCGACGGCGCCGAACAACGTCGCCGGCACCGCCTCGCTGCATGTCACGCAGGCCGTGCCGCCTGGACTCCCCGACACCCGCTTCTCCGAAATCCACTACGACAACGTCGGCACCGACGCCAACGAGGCGATCGAGATCGAAGGCACGGCGGGAACCGACGTGACCGGCTGGTCGATCGTGCTCTACGACGGCAACGGCGGCAAGGTCTACAACACCACGACGTTGAGCGGGACGATTCCGGCCACCTGCGCGCCGCGGGGCGTGATGGTGACCAACTATGCGGTCAACGGCATCCAGAACGGCAGCCCCGACGGTATGGCCCTGGTCGACGCCGGCGGCAATGTGATCGAGTTCCTCTCCTACGAGGGGACCTTCACCGCGGTGGATGGTCCCGCCGCGGGTCTGGTGTCGACGGATATCGTGGCCTCGGAAAACAGCGCGCCGGTGGGCATTTCGATCCAGCGCGACGCCTTCAACAACTGGGCGCTGCTGACGCAGACTTTCGGCGCCTGCAACGCCACCGGGAACGCGCCACCGACCGGCACCACGGTGTCGATTTCGATCAACCTGCCGCGCCAGGCGCCGGTCGGATTCGTCAAGCCGGCTTTCGCGACGGTCCACGACGGCAGCGGCAACGTCATCACCCCGCCGCTGATGTGGACCAGCTCCGATAGCACGATCACCTCGGTCGACACGTTAGGCTATGTGACCGCGCTGGTACCCGGAACCGTCAACATCCGCGCCACCGAGCCGGGTGGCGCCTTCGGCGAGACCACCTTCGACGCCCTCCCGGCTACGGCGCCCACCGGCGCGCAGTACCACAACAATGTGATGTTCGGCGTGCCGGCGGACGGCAATCCCGCCGACGACATCATGATCACGCGGCCGCAGTACAGCCTCTCGTACAACGCCTCCCGCGGCGGGCCGAACTGGGTCGCCTACAACATCAACGCGACGACTTTCGGCGCCTCGCCGCGCTGCGATTGTTTCTCCCCCGATCCGCTGCTGCCGTCGAGCGTCTACCACGTGGTGGACTTCAACTACCGCAACGGCGGCTACGATCGCGGCCACATGACCAATTCGGAAATCCGCACCGATACCTACCAGGAGAACGCCCAGACGTTCTACCTGACGAACGTGCTGCCGCAGGCGGCGGACAATAACCAGGGTCCCTGGGAGGTGTTCGAGAATTTCCTCAGCGACCAGGTACGCCTCAGCGGCAAGGAAGTCTGGGTGTATTCGGGCGGCGTCTTCGGCGCCAGTCCGGGAACGCTGAAGAGTGAGGGTCACGTGGCGATTCCCGATTACACGTGGAAGGTGGCGGTGATCATGAATGCGGGGCAGACGATCGCCGATGTCCACACCGCCAGCGATCTCCAGGTCATCGCGGTGATGATGCCGAACCTGATTGCCGCCAGCGGCGGGCCCGCCGGCGCGATCGCCAATCGCAGCACGCCGTGGCAGAACTACCAGACCCCCGTGGATCAGATCGAGGCGCAGACCGGCTACGATCTCCTCGCGGCCCTCCCCGACCAGATCGAAAACCAGGTCGAGGCCAACGACCATGCACCGGTCGTGGTTACGGGTGGCCCGTACAGTGGTGTCGAGGGAACCGCGGTGGCATTCAACGGAGCTGGTTCCAGCGATCCCGATGCCGGCGACGTGATCACCTGGGCCTGGGATTTCGGCGACGGCACGAGCGGTGTCGGAGCCATTCCCTCCCACACCTACGCCGACAACGGCAGCTATACCGTCACGCTTACCGTTACCGACAAGTACGGCGCCTCATCCGCCGCCACCACCCTGGCGACGATCGCCAATGCCAATCCGGCGATCACGTCCATCAGCCTCCTGGCGATTCCGCACCAGGTGGCTACACCGGTGAGTGCCACCGTGACCTTCACCGACGCGGGTATCAACGACACCCACCAGACCAGCTTCGCCTGGGGCGACGGCTCGAACGACGTCGTGACAGGGGAGGGCTCGAGTGCCGCCAGTCATTCGTATTCGGCGGCTGGCCTCTACTTCGTGACCGTAACCGTGACCGACAAGGATGGCGGCAGCACGACCGCCACCTCGACGAGGTATGCGGCGATATATGATCCGTCGGCTGGTTTCACCTGGGCCGACGGGCGCTTTGCCGATGGTGCGCCGGAAACGGCTCACCTGGTCGATGACGTGCGGTACACGGCGGGGTTGATCACCGGCTACGTGAACTTCACCAGCGGTGATCGGACCCTCTCCTTTACCAACGGTCGTCCAGGCTGGATGGTCGTCAGCGGCAATCAGGTGATCATCCACGGTGCTACCAGCATCACGGGCCGGAGCGGCACCTTCAATTTCCTCGTGGTGACCATCGATCATGGCGGAGTGCAGGACGGCATGCGGGTCAAGATCACCGACAGCAACGGCGTCGTGATCTACGACAATCAACCCGGCCAGCCCGACAACTCGACGGTAACGTCGCCGGCGAAGGGCTACGCGACGGTCCGGCACTAGCTCCACGCCTTCAGCACTGAAAAAGGCCCCGCCGGGAATCCGGCGGGGCCTTTTCCATGAGGTGCGCGCCGCTTGGGCTAGTTAGGCCGCTGCGGCATGTTCGCGCGCATCGTCTGCATGTTGTTGTCCCAGATCTTCTGCTGATCGCTGGTCAACACGTTGCGGATCGCGGTATCGCGGTCCTGGCTCATCTGGCGGCGAGATGCCATCGACGCCGAGTCGGGGCGCTGGCCGGGGGTGAAGGCGGGCATGCGGCCCTGGAAGGCGGTGTTGATCGAATCGACGCTGGTCCGCTGGGCCGGCGTCAGGGTGATGCCCTGCATCAGCGCCGCCATCCGCTGCGCGGCGCGGCCGCCACCGCCGCCGCCCATACCCTGGCCGGGCGCGGGGTTACCGCCGCCGGGGGCCTGCGCGAATGCCGCGGTCGCGGCACCGAGCATGAGGGTGGCGGCAATGGTGAGAATGCGGTTCTTCATCGTTATGCCTCCGTGCTGCTGGGTGAGAGCGAAACGCTTCGATAGGCTTACGCCAGTTCGAACCGTTCCGTTGAGTATCCTCCGACCCGCCGGTGCCGCCGAGGTTCCCGGCCCCCCTGTCGCCACGGGTGTTCCCCGTGGCAAACTTGGAGCCTCATGGCCAAGCTGATCGTGCTCTTCGTCGTCGCCTTCGTGGACATGATTGGGGCGGTGATGATCCTGCCCCTGCTCCCGTTCTACGCCACCACCCTGGGTGCCAGCGCCACGGTGGTGGGCTTTCTGGTCGCCGCGTTTTCACTGGCCCAGCTGCTGTGCGCGCCCAGCTGGGGCCGGATGTCGGACCGGCTCGGCCGGCGGCCCGCCATCCTCCTCGGCCTCGGCATCACCGCGGTGTCGTACCTGCTGTTCGCCTATGCCAATTCGCTGGCACTGCTCTTTCTGTCGCGCCTCGTCCAGGGAGTCGGTGGCGGCACGATCGGAGTAGTGAACGCCTACGTCACCGATGCCAGTCCGCCGGAGCAGCGGACCAAGACCCTCGGCTGGCTGACCGCCGTCACATCGGCCGGTGCCGTCGGTGGTCCCGCGCTCGGCTCGCTGCTCGTGAACTTTGGTCCGCGCGCACCCGGCATCGGCGCCGCGGCACTGTCACTCATGACCGCGCTGTTCGCATGGCGATTTCTGCGCGAGTCGCGGAGCATGCGGCACTCGGTGCCGATACCGATTCCCGGTGTGGCGCCGGCGACAGCGCCCGGCGGAGCGGCGGCAACTCCACCCACGATCACGAGCAGCGGCGGCGCGCTGCTGCACGTCCTCACCCGCTGGCGCGAGCCCGCGCCGCGCCTGATCTGGATTTACGCCATCGCCGTCGGCGCCTTCTATGGAACCGGACCCGTGGTGCCGTTGCTCTTTCACGAGCGCTTTGGAATCACGGCTCAGGCGATGGGCTACATCTTCGCCTACCTTGGTGGCATCGGTGTGGTGGTTCGCGCCGGAATTCTCGGCTGGATCGTCGATCGCGTCGGTGAGCCGAGGCTGGCGCGCGTTGGCATTGTGGTGCTCTCCGCTGGACTCTGCGCATCGGCCATGGCGAGAAGCTGGCCCATGCTCTTTGTGGGGCTCACGCTGATGCCATTGGGCACGGCCTTTCTCTTTCCCTGCATCCTCGGCATGCTTTCCCGGCTGGTGCCGAGCGGTCAACGAGGGCTGTATTTCGGCGTGCAGCAGACCTTCAATGGCGTCACTCGCATGGCCTTTCCCATGGCGGCCGGCATTCTGATGGATGCCTTCGGCAAGGCGACCCCATTCTGGGTCGCGGGCGTCATGGTCATCGCCATGCTTCCCTTCGCGGCGCAGCTGGGTAAACCGGCGAAAGTCGAGGCCTGAGCGGATGCATCTGTCACGGCGGGACTTTATCGGGCAGGCGGCGGCGTTCGCGGCGCTGGGAGCGGCCGGCCGTCCGGGACCGCGAGTGGGCCACGCAACAACTGCGGTGACCACTGGCGCCCAGCCTCGAGCCAAGGAGACCGTTCTTTTTCAGGGTGACTCGATCACGGACTGCGGCAGGAGCCGCGACGTCGCCGCGCCGAATCGCGCGGCGGCCCTGGGGACCGGGTACCCGCTGCTCATCGCCTCGGAGGTGCTCGCCGAGCAGCCTCGGCGGGACATCGCGTTTTTCAATCGCGGCATCAGCGGCAATCGCGTCCCCGATCTCACGGCGCGGTGGCAGGCCGACACCCTCGACCTTCGCCCCGACGTCCTGAGTGTGCTCATCGGCGTGAACGATCTCTGGCACAAGCTGATGGGGCAGTCGAGCGGCACGGTGGCCGAGTACGAGAGCGGCTACGCCGCGCTTCTCTCCCAGGCGTCCTCGGCGCTTCCCGGCGTGCGGCTGGTGGTGCTGGAGCCGTTCGTGCTCCGCACCGGCGCGGTTACCGGCGCCTGGTTCCCGGAGTTCGACGAGCGTCGCGCCGCCGCGCGGCGTGTGGCGGATGCCGCCCGCGCCACCTTCGTGCCGCTTCAGGGAATGTTCGAACGGCTCAGCCGCAGCGCGCCGCCGGAGTACTGGGCCGCCGACGGCGTGCATCCGACTCCCGCGGGCCACGCCGAGATCGCGCGGTTGTGGCGGCAGAAGGTGCGCCTCTGAAGCTCGCCACCTGGAACGTCAATTCGATCCGGATGCGGCTGGAGCGGCTGCTCGGCTGGCTGGGCCGCGAGCAGCCGGACATCGTCTGCCTCCAGGAATTGAAGGTGACGGACGAGGCCTTTCCCCGGATGGAGCTGGAGGCCGCCGGGTGGCATGTCGCGCTGCGCGGCCAGAAGACCTACAACGGCGTCGCGATTCTGGCGCGAACGCCGCCGGAGGATGTGCGCATCGGGATGACCGATGGCGTGGCGGACGAGGAGGCGCGGCTGATCGCGGCGAAGGCCGGCGGCATCCGGGTGCTCAGCGCGTACGTGCCTAACGGCAAATTCGTGGGCTCCGATACCTGGCCCTACAAGCTGGAATGGCTGCGCCGGCTCCGGGCGTACCTCGACACCGCCTACGACAAGAGCGAGCCGCTGGCGGTCTGCGGCGACTTCAACGTGGCGCCCGAGGACCGCGACGTCGCGCGGCCCGAGGAGTGGCGCGAGTCGGTGCTCTGCCATCCGGATGCGCGGTCGCTGCTCGGCGAGCTGTGCCGGTGGGGGCTGGTGGACACCATCCGCCTGCACCATGCCGGCGACGGACCGTACAGCTGGTGGGACTACCGGATGCTGGGATTTCCCAAGGGCAACGGACTGCGGATCGATCACATTCTCGCCACCTCGCCGCTCGCGGCGCGGTGCCGGGAAGCCTACGTCGTCCGCGACGAGCGCAAAGGCAAGTCGCCTTCCGATCACGCGCCCGTCGTGGCGGTTTTCGAGTGACTCTTTGAGTGACTCCGGGAGCACCCCAATGACCGAGTACCGCATACCCGCCGGCACCGACATCGGCCACGTACATCTCAAGGTGGCCGATCTCGACCGCGCCATTGCGTTCTACCGCGATGTGCTGGGCTTCGAGGTCACCATGCGATACGGCGACCAGGCCGCCTTCCTCTCGGCCGGCGGCTACCATCATCATATCGGGCTGAATACCTGGAGATCGTTAGGCGGGACGCCGGCGCCGGACGGACATACCGGGCTCTACCATCACGCCATCCGCTATCCCACGCGGCGCGACCTGGCCATGGCCCTCAAGCGGCTCATCGAGCACAAGGTCCCGCTGCAAGGATCCTCGGACCATGGGGTCAGCCAGGCGATCTACCTCGCCGACCCCGATGGCAACGGCGTCGAGCTGTACTGGGACCGCCCGCGCGACCAGTGGCCGAAGACGGCGGACGGATCGCTCGACATGTATACCCGTCCGCTCGATGTGCCCGCGCTGCTTCAGGAGGCCGAGCGCCCGGCCTGATCAGGGCCGCGGAACGCGATTCTCCGGCGCCGGCCGCGTGGGCGGCGTGAAGGGGTGCTCGGCGAGGAGCCGCATCACTTCCTGAATCCCGCGCTCCAGCTGTGGATCCACGCCCCGCGCCAGCTGCGTCGGATCATCCACCACCAGGATGTCGGGATCCACGCCGTGGCCTTCGGGGAACCAGTGCCCCTGGAGGTCGTACTGTCTGAACGTCGGCACGGTGACGTTGCCGCCGTCCACCAGCGGCGGGTTCCCGCTGATGCCGATCAAACCGCCCCAGGTCCGGGTCCCGATCAGCGGGCCCAGGTGCGCTTCCTTGAAGTAGAAGGGAAACGCGTCGCCCCCCGAGCCGCTCCAGCCGTTGATGAGCATCACCTTCGGCCCGAAATGTCCGACCGGCGGCCATTGGCCCGGCTGTCCGTCGCGCGTCGCCCAGTAGACCAGCGCCGGTCGATTCAGCAGCTCGATGAAGCGGTCCGGGATCTGGCCGCCCGAGTTGAAGCGTTCGTCAACGATCAGCGCCTCTTTGGTAAACTGCGCCTCGAGCTGGCGCACCAGCTCGGTCTGTCCGTCGAGGCCGGTGCTGGGCACGTAGATGTAGCCGACGCGGCCGCCGGTCGCGGAGTCCACGTGATGCCGGTTCATCTCAATCCACGCGAGGTTGCGCAGCCGTGATTCGCTGCGCAGCGTCTCGACCAGGACGCGGCGCGCACCATCCACCGTTGGCCGGTCGTTGACCATCAGCTCGACGGTGCGCCCGGCAAGCCCCGCGAATGCAGCCCACGGATCCTGCGCGGTATCCACCGGAATACCGTTCACGGCGAGCAGATAGTCGTCCTCGTGCACGTTGACGCCGGGGCGCGCGAGCGGTGAGCGGACTTCGGCATCCCACGGTGCGCCGTCCACGATGTGCTTGATCCTGAAGGCCCCGTTCTCCAGCGCCCAGTCAACACCGAGGAGCCCGACGTTGAGCTGCGCCTCGGCCTGGATGTCGCCGCCGCCGCGGTAGGTGTGCGATGAGCTCAGCTCGCTGATCAGCTCGCCGATGATGAAGTTCACGTCCCAGCGCGTGGTGGCGTCGTCGATCAGGCGGCCGTAGCGCTCCCGCATCACGTTCCAGTCCACCCCGTGCATGTTCTTGTCGTAGAAGAAATCGCGCTCGATCCGCCACACATCGTTGAAGATCTGCCGCCACTCGGCGCGGGGATTCACCGTCGCCAGCATTTCGCCGACGCGCAGGGGGTGCTCGAACTTCGCGCCCTCCTTGAGATCGATCAGTGCGTAGGCGCGCTCCTTGCGCACCAGGAGTCTCTTGCCGTCGTTGGAGACCTGGTAATCGTCCACGTCGCCGAGGATCGTCTTTTCCTCGCGGTCCTTGAGGTCGTAGAACATCAGTGTCGCGTGCTCTTCGCTCGATCCCGCCAGCGGTCCGTGCAGGTAGAGAACCTTGCCCGATACCGCGTGCACGTTGTTGTAGTTCCCGTTAGGCGGCGGGAGCACGGTGAGCCGCTGCTCGAAGCCCGCGGTGTCGATCTCCACCGCTTCGGGGGTCGGCGGTTTGGGCCTGGTGACGATGGTGTCGGGGCCGGGGTGGCCGCGGCGCCCCGGCGTCGCGGCGTGATTGGGCGGCGCAACGACGGTGGTATCGCGGCGCGCCGAGTCGGCGTCGTTGCGTGGCGCCAGCGGTGAAGGGACATCGCGGCGCAGCGATACGGCGACGAGGTTGGTCGTGTTGGCGTAGATCCAGGAATTATCGAGGTCGCTGTAAATCGGATTCAGCGTCCGGTTGGAGAGGAAGTAGAGATACTTGCCGTCGGGGTCGAAGGCGGGCTGCTGGTCATTGTAGTAGCCCGAGGTGACCTGCGTGGTACGCGAGGAGTGCGTGTCATAGAGAAAAATGGCCTGCGCCGCTCCCGCGGTGAGATCGCGGGACCACGCGAGCCAGCGGCTGTCGCCGGACCAGGAGGGCGCGAAGCCCTCGAGGTTCCCCTCGCTCCAGTGCAGCGCGTGGTCGATGTCGGCGGTCTGGCCGCTCTCTACGTCGAGGATATGGATCGACTGGGCCTGATCGACGAAGGCGACCTTGTGGCCGTCGGGCGACCAGAAGATGCGATACCGGAAACCGGGACCGTACGACGTGACCTTGCGCTCGGCGCCGGGATCGTCGGCCGGACGCAAGTACAGCTCGTACTCGCCGGTTCGGTCACTCCAGTAGGCCACTCGCCGGCCGTCGGGGGCGTACGCCGGGTACCGCTCGGCGACCCCGCTCGACTGGGTGAGGTTGGTCACGTTGCCGTAGCGCGCCGGCAGGGTGAAGAGATCGCCGCGCGCTTCCAGAATCGCGCGCTGGCCCAGCGGCGAGATGGCGTAGTTGACGATCGTCGACTCGGCGTGCACCACGCGGGGGCGCAGCGTCGAGAAATCGGTCACCACGTTGACCGTGACCTCGTGCATCTGCTCGTTGGAAAGGTCGAGCAGATAGAGCCGGCCGCCGGCCTGGAAGACGATGTCGTCGGGTCCGATCGCGGGGAAGGTGATGTCGTAGTCGGTGAGATGGGTGACTTCGTGCGTCTGCCGGGTATCGAGATCCATCACCCAGATGTTGTTGCGCTGCGCCGGGTCGCGGTCGGAGAGGAAGTAGAGCTTACGGCCATGCCACATCGGCTGCGCGTCGTTGGCGTCGTTGTTGGTCAGGTTCTCCGACGACATGGTGGTGAGATCGAAGAGCCAGATATCCGGCGACCAGCCGCCGCGATACCGCTTCCAGGTGCGGAAGTCCTGCGACATCGGCATGTAGGCCACCTGGCGTCCGTCGGGCGAGAAGGCGGCGAACTCGCCATAGGGAATCGCCAGCCGCTCGGGCATCCCGCCCGTGGCGCTCACCTTCCAGAACTGGTCGAAGCGCTGGGTGCCGCTGGTCATCGTCGTGGCATAGAGCAGCGAACGGCCGTCGGGATACCAGTCGATCAGCCGGTCCACGCCGGGATGGTGGGTGATGCGGGTTGCCGGTCCGCCCGTCGCCGGCACGACGTAGACGTCCTGGTTGCCGTCGTAGTTGGCGCTGTAGGCGATCTGGCCGCCGTCGGGTGAGAATCGCGGGAAGGTCTCTTCGCCGGCCGGGGAGCTCAGGCGCGACGCGGCGCCACCGGTCTTGGGGACGAGCCAGATGTCACCGGCATAGACGAAGACGATCTGCGTCGCCGAGACGTCGGGGTAGCGGAGCATGCGCGCGTTGACCTGCGCGGCGGCGCTGGCGATCGGAACGACAACGGCGGCGGCGACGAGAGCGACAACGCGGCGCATCAAGGCTCCTCGGAGTGTAGGCGAGCGGGGGAAGTTGGCTCGGGTGGGAGCGCTGTCAAGCACGCTGGCGCCGCGCTGGTGTCCGCGCGATCTTCGCCGCATGGCGGCCGGGTTCAAGGATCATTTCTCGAAGCAGTCGCCGGGCTATGCGGCATTTCGTCCGCGCTATCCCGACGCGCTGTTTTCCTGGTTGGCGTCGCTGACGCCGGGACACGACCTGGCCTGGGATGCCGGCACCGGCAACGGCCAGGCCGCGGTGTCGCTGGCCGGCCATTACGCGCGGGTGATCGCCAGCGATGCCAGCGGCTCGCAGATCGCCGCGGGCGTTCCGCATCAGCGGGTCACCTACCGCGTCGGTCGCGAAAATGAGAGCGGTCTCCCCGATCATTCCTGCGATCTGGTGACCGTGGCCCAGGCGCTTCACTGGTTCGACGCCGCCGCCTTCTTCAAGGAAGCGAAGCGGGTCCTGAAGCCCGGCGGCGCCGTTGCCGCGTGGACCTATGCGCGTCCGTCGGTGGACGACCCCCGGGCCGGCCCCATCTTCGACGAATACCTGCTGCTGATGGATCCCTGGTGGCCGCCGGAGCGCGTGCTGGTCGAGACCGGCTACCGCACCATCGATTTTCCGTTCGATGAAATCGCTGCGCCCGCGATGGAGCTGGAGATGCATCCGCTGCTGGAGGAGCTGGCCGGCTATATGCGCACCTGGTCGGCATACCAGGCCTATGTGGCGAAGCTGGGCGGTGACCCGGTCGTCCCATTCGAGCAGCGGCTCGCGGCAGTCTGGCCGGCCGGCGAGCGCCGCCGCCTTTTCTGGCCGCTGGCGATGCGAGTGGGAAGGGTGTCGGCTACCTTACCGACCTAGCCCTCGCCGGAGAAAATTCGTGCGCGCTGTCATCTTCGTCGCCTCCCTCACCATCGCGTTCCCCCTCCAGGCCCAGAACACCGCGCCGTGGGACAGCATCGCTCGCGTTCTGCAGACCCCGTCTAACCGGCTGCCGGAATACGTGCGCTACAATTTCCCCCGCCGCGATCTCAGCGTGCGCATCGCCGGAACCTTGGTGCCCACCGGTGCCGTGACGAGCTGGCTCGGCTTCGGCGGCGAGCCCGCGGACGCCGAGGTCATGGGCGACCTCGTCACGGTACGCGGCGAAACCGCGGCGGTGCTCGCCGAGTGTGCGAAGCAGGGGATCGACGTTCTCGCCGTACATAATCACCTCAGCGGTGAAATCCCGGCGGTGACCTACGTGCACGTGCATGCCCACGGCCCGGCGGTGGCTCTCGCGCAGAAGCTGGACCAGGTCCTTTCCCGCACCGCCGTGCCGCGCCCCGTCGAAGCGGGGATGCCGCCGCCGCTGACCATCGACACGGCGCTGGTGTTCGGCACGCTCGGCCAGTCGGGTCGCGCCCAGGGCGCCTTCGCCTCGTTGACATTCATGCTGGTGCAGGAGGCGGTGACGATGCATGGCCGGACGATGATTCCTTCGCTGGCCTACGCCAGCCCGATCGGAATCCAGATGTTGTCGCCGGAGCGATTGATCGCGCTGGGTGACCTGGCGATTCCGGCCGTCAAAGTCCAGGCCGTCCTCCAGACCCTCGCCGGCAACGGCATCGGCGCGACCGCCGTTCACACCCATATGATCAACGAGGAGCCGCGAGTCTACTTCATCCACTTCTGGGCCGATGGCGCGCCCAACGCCATCCTCACCGGCCTGCGCAAGGCGATCGATGTTGCGCGCTGATTCCAGGACGGCGGATGAGGCTCCGCGGACCGATCTCGCCCCTGCCGAATTCCGGGCGGCGATGCATCGTGCCGCGGACCTGGTCGCGGATTACCTCGAGCGCGTCGGCGAGTATCCGGTGCTTCCTCGGGTCAAACCCGGCGACGTGCGCGCGCAGCTTCCTGCTTCGCCGCCGGCGACGGGCGAGCCGGTGGACGCGCTCCTCGCCGACTACCAGCGGCTGATCGAGCCCAACGTCACGCACTGGCAGCACCCCGGCTTCTTCGCCTACTTCGGCATTACCGGCTCGGGTCCTGGAATCCTGGGCGAGGTGCTCGCCGCGGGACTCAACGTCAATCACATGCTGTGGAAGAGCGGGCCGGCGCCGACGGAGCTGGAAGAAACGGTCACCGATTGGCTCCGGCAGATGATCGACCTGCCGCCCGCCTTCAAAGGCCACATCAACGACACCGCCTCGATGTCCACCATGCTGGGAATCGCCGCGGCCCGGCATCGCGCGTCGAAGGGACGCTCGCGCGCCTATGGCCTTGCCGGCTCCGCGCCGATGACGGTGTACGCCAGCGACCAGGTGCATTCCTCGGTCGACAAGGCCTGCATCGCGCTCGGCATCGGCCAGGCGCATCTGCGCCGCGTGCCGGTCGATGAGAATTTCCGCCTCAAGCCCGACGCGTTGAGCGCGTTGATCGCGCAGGACCGGCATACCGGGCACATGCCGATCGCCATCGTCGCGACCGGCGGCACGACCTCGGCGACCGCGGTCGATCCGATGCGCGCCTGCGCCGAGATCGCGCGGCGCGAGGAGCTCTGGCTGCACGCCGATACCGCCTACGCCGGCTCCGCGGCGATCTGTCCGGAATTCCGCGCGCTCATGGATGGCCTCGAGCTCGCCGATTCGATCGTGGTGAACCCGCACAAGTGGCTGCTCACGCCGGTGGACTGCTCCGTGCTCTTCCTGAAGGATCCATCGGTGCTGCGCGAGGCGTTTACGCTGACCCCGGAGTATCTCAAGAGCGCCGAGACGGGCGTCACCAACCTCATGGATCTCGGCCCTCAGCTGGGCCGGCGGTTCCGTTCGCTCAAGCTCTGGTTCGTGATTCGCAGCTTCGGCGTCGAGGGACTGCGGGCGATCATCCGGTCGCACTGCGCGATGGCGCGCGAATTCGCCGGATGGGTGGAGCAGGAGCCGGGATTCGAGGTCTGCGCGCCGGTGCCGTTCAGCACCGTCTGCTTCCGCGCCACTCCTCCAGACAATCTGGAGGAGCAGAACGCTTTCAACGAGCGGCTCGTCAACGCGGTGAACGCGGCAGGGCCGGTGTTCATGGTGCAGACGAAGCTGGGCGACAAAATCGTGATCCGCCTGGCGATCGGCAACGCGCGCACCCGCCGCGAACACGTCGCCAACGCGTGGGAGCTGGTTCGAAAGACCGCTCAGACCTTGTAGATGCTCTTCATGCTCTTCGAGGCTTCGCGTGCCTCATCCTGCGCATGCCCCAGGTTTGCTTTGTACGCCGCGCTCATCTCGGGCGTGAGATGTTCGCGCAGGTAGGCGGGCTCCAGCACTTCCTTCCCCGGGCCGCGTCCGGCGTCGACCACATCGCCCATGAAGAATGTCGACGAGCCGGTATCCATGACGTTGCAGACCAGGCACTCGAACCAGCAGTAGCAGTCCTTCAGAATCGGCACCCCGGTCTTCAATGCGTCGCGGTGCGGGACCGCGGCGATCTTGTCATGTTCGCGGCCGCTGCGGAATCCCAGGCTGTGAACCAGCTCGACCTGTCCCGTGTGAAGGACATGCAGGGCAAAGTGTCCGGTTTCGTAGAGCAGGTCGTGCGTGAAGTTGAACTTGTGGATGAAAACGCCGAGCCGAGGGACGTCCGGAACGATGGAAGCACGGATCGCGCCATCCGAAATCATGCCATTTTTTTTCGGGCCGCGCCGGGTGGTGATGGCTACGATTGGTGAG
>DASXPG010000047.1:0-1616 GCA_036493755.1 Gemmatimonadales bacterium | reverse complement strand
TGGGTGCGCATCTTCGCCGTGTCTTTCGGGATGGGGGTGGTCTCGGGCATCGTGATGCCGTTCCAGATCGGCACCAACTGGAGTCGCTATGCGGAGCTGACCGCGGCGATCGTCGGGCCGCTCATGGGCTACGAGGCTCTGACCGCGTTCTTCCTGGAGGCAGCGTTCCTCGGCGTGCTTCTCTTCGGCCGCAAGCTCGTGCCTCCGTGGGCGCACTTCGCCTCCGCCATCATCGTGGCCGCGGGTACGCTGTTCTCGGCCTTCTGGATCATCTCGGCCAACAGCTGGATGCAGACCCCGGCCGGCTTCTCCGTGGTCGACGGTCGCTTCGTGCCCGTCGACTGGCTGCAGGCAATCTTCAACCCGTCGTTTCCGTACCGTCTCGCGCACACCGTGCTGGCCGTGTATCTCACCACGGCGTTCACCGTGGTCGGCGTCGCGGCGTGGTACCTGAGGCGCGGCCGTCATGTCGAGGAGTCGCGCCTGATGATCGCGATGGGGATGCTGCTGGCGACCGTGCTGCTGCCGCTGCAGATCCTGGTGGGCGACCTCCACGGCGTGAACACGCTCCAGTACCAGCCGCAGAAGCTCGCGGCGATCGAGGGAATCTGGCAAAGCGGGCCGGGGCAGCCGGCGATCCTCTTTGCGATCCCCGACGAGCGGCTGGAAAAGAACCACGCCGAGATCGGCATCCCCAAGCTCGCCAGCCTGTATCTCACGCACTCGTGGGACGGCCATGTCAAGGGCCTCAAGGACTTCCCGAACGACGAGCGCCCGCCAGTCGCGCTGCCGTTTTTCGCGTTCCGGGTCATGGTCGGGATGTGGCTCGTCATGGTCGCCGTCACGATCTGGGCATGGATGGTGCGTGGCAGGCGCTACGATTCGCCCGCTTTCCTGCGCGCCGCCATCGTGTCGATCCCCGCCGGCTATGTCGCGGTCACCGCCGGATGGACCACCGCGGAGGTCGGGCGGCAGCCCTGGGTGGTCTACGCGCACCTACGCACCGCCAACGCGGTGTCGCCGAACCTGAGCGGCGCCGACGTCGGGATCTCTCTCGCCCTCTACGTCATCGTGTACGCGGTCATCTTCGGCGCCGGCGCCTATTACCTGTGGCGGATGGTCCAGCGCGGCATGCCGGAGGACCTGCCCGAAGGGCGGCCCGACGCGCGCCCCGCACGCCCGTTTTCCGGGGCGGCCGACCTATGAGCCTCGACCTCGTTCCGATCTGGACCGTGATCCTCGCGCTCAGCGTGTTCATGTACGTCCTGCTCGACGGCTTCGACCTCGGCGTCGGCATCCTCTTTCCGTTCGCGCCAGGCGACCAGGCGCGCGACACCATGATGGCATCCATTGCCCCGATCTGGGACGGCAACGAAACCTGGCTCGTCATGGGCGGGATCGGCATGCTGGTCGCCTTTCCGCTCGCCTTCGCCATCATCTTTCCAGCGCTCTACTTCCCGGTGCTGGCGATGCTGCTGGGGCTCATCTTCCGCGGCGTCGCCTTCGAGTTCCGTGCCACCGCCATGACCAGCCGCAAGCGCTGGGAAGCCGCCTTCTTCTGGGGATCGCTCGTCGCCACCTTCGCCCAAGGCTGCGTGCTCGGCAAATTCGTCCTC
>DASXPG010000046.1:0-2446 GCA_036493755.1 Gemmatimonadales bacterium | reverse complement strand
TCACGGGCGCCGAGGAGCTGGCGACCAACGTACGCCAGCGCTACGAAGCCGCGCGGCTCGGACTGGTCAGCAGCTTTCCCGATGTGCGCATCCTCGACGGCGCCGTGGTGCCCCACAAGCCAGCGGTCAGCCTCGCGCCGATCCTCGTCGCCCTGGCCTTTCTCACCAGCCTCGGCATGGCGATCGCATTCGTGGTGGTTCGTGAAGGCACGGACGCCAAGGTGCGCTACCCCGAGCAGGTGACCCGCGGGATGCATCTTCAGATTCTGGGCGCGATTCCCCATGTGGGCTCGCGCACCTTCAGCGGCGACGCCGCCGCCCCGATCGTCGAGGCGCTGCGCGCCCTGCGGCTGCGCGTTCTGCACAGCGGCCAGAGCAATGCCGGCCCGACGATGCTCACCATCACCAGTCCGGCGATGGGCGAAGGGAAGTCGTTCCTCTCCTCGAACCTGGCACTGTCGTTCGCCGACGCCGGCTATCGCACCCTGCTCATCGACGGCGATCTGCGGCGCGGTGCGCTCAACATCATCATGGGCACCGACGCCCGTCCCGGTCTCACCGATGTGCTCGCCGGTACGGCGAACATGAAGGACGTCGTGAAGGACACCCAGCACGCCGGCCTCGCCTTCGTCAGCGCCGGGACGCGGATGCATCGCGCCCCCGAGCTGCTGCTGTCGCAGCGGCTGCGCGAAGCGGTCGACGAGGTGAAGGGTTCGTATGACGTGATCATCGTCGACAGTCCGCCGCTCGCCGCCGGCGTCGATCCCGTCGTCCTCGGCACCATCACCAGGAATCTCATGCTGGTGTTGCGGTCCGGCCGCTCCGAGCTGTCACTCGCTTCGGCCAAGCTCGAGGCGATGAACGCCTTGCCGCTCCGGATCATCGGCGCGGTGCTGAACGACGTGCGCGACGGCGGCGCCTTCCGCCACTACACCTACGAGGATTACGTCGCGGCCATCGGCGGCACCGCCACAACCGGACGCGACGGTCCCCGCATTCTTCAAGGAGCGTCCTCCGATGACTGACCACCCGCGCGCCGCCGCCTTCACGCTCGCGGTGCTGGCCCTGGCCGCCGCCCCCCTCGCCGCGCAACAGACGTCGGCTACTCCCCGGGCTACCGCTTCGGCGGCGGCCCCGGTTCCTCCGGCAGCCGCACCGGCGCCGATGGCAACTGCTTCGGGCGCCAATCCGCAGCTCGACGACATTACCGTCGGCCGCGCCATGGCGACCCGCGCGGATCTCCAGGAAATCGCGGACCGTCTCGAAGCCAATGGCGGCGACCCGGCGCTTCTCGGGCAGGCCCGCGCCCGGCTCACCGAGGGCGACTTCCATCCCGGTGACCGGATCGACATCGTCACCCAGGGCGACAGCGGGTTGAGCAAGACCTTCAATGTCTGGCCCGACCTCTCGCTGCATCTGCCTTCACCGACGGTGGGGAATCTCTCGCTCCGCGGCACGTTGCGCTCGGAGCTTCAGGACAAGGTCTCGGCGTACGTCGCCCGCTTCGTGCGGAATCCCGACGTGCGGGCGCGGCCGCTGATCCGCATCGCTATTCAGGGTGAGGTCCAGCATCCGGGCTACTACACGGTGCCGGTGGACGGTGACCTGTCGGATGCGCTGATGGCGGCGGGTGGAACGACACCGGCCGCGAACTTCTCCAAAGCCCAGGTCGAGCGGAATGGCCACCGGGTTCTCGACAAGGGCGCGGTGCAGATCGCCATGGCGAACGGACAATCGCTCGATGAGTCCGGAGTGCGGGATGGCGATCAGCTCGACATTCCCAAGAAGGCGACGGGTCTTTTCACCGACAACCTGCGGCTCCTGGGAATCCTGGTCACCACGACGATCGGGATCATCACCCTGTCCAACCACCACTGGTAAGGCCAGTCGCGGCGACTGTCAGGCCGTCATCGCCAGGAGTTTGAGTACCGTATTCCAGTTCCGCGCCGTGCCGCGGCCAAGGTGCCGGTCGAGGATGACGGATGTGAGCTTGGAGGAGCCGGCGCCGTCCGGATAGGTGAGGTACACGTGCCGCGAGCCATGCTTTGCGACCTCGCGGCCCGCGATCGCGCCTTGAAGCGTCTTCACCTGGGCCACGGTCACCGGGCCCTTCAGAACGTGCAGAATGAGATGTCCCGGATCCCTCTTCGCCTCGTCGGTGAACGGATTCTTCGCCACCATCTCCTTCCACTCCTCAGCGGTACGCACGAAGTACTCGCTCTTCATGCCGAGTCGCTTCTCGGTTTCCTTCTCCAGCAACGACTCGAGCTGTTCGGGAGTGCGCGTCGGATCGATGAAAACCAGGTTGCCGCTCTGGAGCAGGGTGCGCGGCTCCTTGAGCTTGAGCGATACGAGCATGGCCTTGAGGTCAGCCATGCTCATCCGGCGCGCGCCGGCGAGATTGATCCCGCGAATCAGGGCGATGCAGGTGGTCATCCCATCTATT
>DASXPG010000045.1:0-8655 GCA_036493755.1 Gemmatimonadales bacterium | reverse complement strand
TGCGGATGGTCTCGCGATAGGCGACCTGGGGCCGGCCGATGTTGGCGTCGACCTTGAACTCGCGCATCATGCGATCGACGATGATTTCCAGATGCAGCTCGCCCATGCCGGAGATGATGGTCTGTGAGGTCTCCGGATCGGTGTGCACCCGGAAGGTCGGGTCTTCTTCCGACAGCTTCTGCAGCGCGACGCCGAGCTTGTCCTGGTCGGCCTTCGTCTTCGGCTCGATGGCGACGTCGATCACCGGGTTCGGGAACTTCATCGCCTCGAGGATGATCGCCTTGTCTTCATTCGAGAGCGTGTCGCCGGTCTTGGTGTCCTTGAGGCCGATGACGGCGGCGATGTCGCCGGCGCGCACTTCGTCGATTTCTTCGCGCTTGTTGGCGTGCATCTGGACCAGGCGGCCGACGCGCTCGCGCTTGTCCTTGGTCGAGTTGTAGACGTACGAGCCCGAATTCAGCACGCCCGAGTAGACGCGGATGAAGGTCAGCCGGCCCACGAAGGGGTCGGTCATGATCTTGAACGCGAGGGCGGCGAACGGCTCATCGTCGCTGGCGCAGCGCTCGATGTGCTCCTCGCCGTGCTCGGGCGAGTGGCCCACCATCGCCGGGATCTCCAGCGGGCTGGGCAGGAAATCCACCACGGCGTCGAGCAGCTGCTGGACGCCCTTGTTCTTGAAGGCCGCGCCGCAGGTGATCGGGACGATGCCCAGTTTGATGGTCGCCTTGCGCACGCAGGTGCGGATTTCGTCTTCGGTCAGCTCGTGGGTGTTGAGGTACTTCTCGAGCAGCGCATCGTCGAACTCGACCGACGCCTCGATCAGCTCGTGCCGCAGCTCCTCGACGCGCGCCTTCAGCGCCTCGGGCACCGGGCCCTCGGTCCACGTCTTGCCCTGGGCCTCGTCGTTGTAGACGATCTCGACGCGGCGGATGATGTCGATCACGCCGGTGAAGAGCTCGCCCAGGCCCAGCGGGTACTGCACCGGGTGGGCCTTGGCGCCCAGCTTCTCGCGGATTTCCTTCACCACCGTCTCGAAGTCGGCGCCGACGCGGTCCATCTTGTTGACGAAGGCGACGCGGGGCACGCCGTACTTGTCGGCCTGGCGCCAGACCGTCTCCGACTGCGGCTCGACGCCGCCGACCGCGCAGAAGACCGCGACCGCGCCGTCGAGGACGCGCAGCGAGCGCTCCACTTCGACGGTGAAGTCCACGTGCCCGGGCGTGTCGATGATGTTGACGCGGTAGGGGATCTTGTTCCTCACCCACTCGGCCGTGGTGGCCGCGGAGGTGATGGTGATGCCCCGTTCCTGCTCCTGCTCCATCCAGTCCATGACGGCGGTGCCGTCGTGGACTTCACCGAGCTTGTACGAGCGGCCCGTATAGTAGAGGATACGCTCGGTCGTAGTCGTCTTCCCGGCATCGATGTGGGCCATGATGCCGATGTTCCGATAACGGTCGAGCGCCGTTGTTCTTGGCATTGCGTCCTTTATTCAGCAAAAATGCGGGGCGACCGTGCACGGGCATTCGCCCGCAGGTCTCGCTCCGCGTGTCGTCCGGCTGCCTTCTTGCCAGGACGAGGCCGCTTGCAGCAGCGACCTTCAAGTTGTCCGTCTAAAGGTTTGCTGTCGACAGTCGACCGTCAACAGTACTACCAGCGATAATGCGCGAACGCCTTATTGGCTTCGGCCATCTTGTGCGTGTCTTCCTTCTTCTTGATCGTGTTGCCCTCGCCCTTGCTGGCCGAGATCAGCTCGTTGGCAAGGCGATCCTTCATCGACTTCTCGCCGCGCGCCCGGCCATACTGCAGCAGCCAGCGCATCGCCAGCGCGGTGCGGCGATCGGGCCGCACTTCGACCGGCACCTGGTAGGTGGCGCCGCCGACGCGGCGGCTCTTCACCTCGACGACGGGCTTGGCATTCGAGAGCGCCTGCTTGAACACGTTCACGCCCGGCTGGCCGGTGCGCTGCTCGATGATGTCCATGGCACCGTAGAAAATGCCTTCGGCGGTGGACTTCTTGCCTTCCTTCATCAGGTTGTTGATGAACTTCGTCACCGTCTGGCTGTCATAGCGCGGATCCGGCGGAACCGACCGCTTGACGTTGCGCGGCCGGCGGCTCACTTCGCCGCCTTGGGACGCTTGGCCCCGTACTTCGAGCGGCCCTGCTTCCGCTCGCCCACGCCCGCGGCGTCCAGCGTGCCGCGGATGATGTGATACCGGACGCCCGGCAGGTCTTTCACGCGGCCGCCCCGGATGAGCACGATCGAGTGTTCCTGGAGGTTGTGACCTTCGCCCGGGATATACGCCGTGACCTCGAAACCATTGGTGAGCCGCACGCGCGCGACCTTCCGCAGCGCCGAGTTCGGCTTCTTGGGCGTCGTGGTGTAGACCCGCGTGCAGACCCCGCGCTTCTGCGGATTACCGCGCAGCGCCGGAGCCTTCTCTTTCTTCTCGACATCGCGCCGTCCGGCGCGAACCAGCTGATTGATCGTCGGCATAAGCTCCAAAAAGTTCGGCTACAGACTTTCAAAGCTAGCCGCAACACCGCACCCAGACAAGGGGACACCCCGCAGCAACACAACGGGTTACGGCCATCGGGTGCGAACATGCCAGCAGCGGCGCCGCGATACATTCTTTGCGTGCCGAAGAAGCCCTTCACCCTTCAGGAAGCCGTCCGGGCCCTGCGCCGGCTATACGGGCCGCCGGCCGCTCCTCCTACAAGGAACCCCTTCGAGCTGGTCCTCTGGGAAAACGTCGCCTATCTACCCAAGCCGGGGCAGCGCTCCGCCGCCTTCGCCATGCTCGAAAAAACCGTGGGCCTCAGTCCGCCAGCCATCCTCAGGGCCAAACGGGATCTGCTCGAAGCCGTGGCCGCCCACGGAATCCTGAAAGCGAAATTCGCCGACAAGCTGCGCGAATGCGCGCAGATCGCAATCGACGCATACGGCGGCGACCTGGGCGGCGCGCTGAAGGGCTCCCTGACCGCCGCCAAAAAGGCGCTGCGAAAATTTCCCGGCATCGGTGAACCGGGCGCCGAGAAGATCCTGCTCTTCGCCGGGCTGGAGCCGTTTCTGGCTCCCGATTCCAACGCGCTGCGGGTCCTTGCCCGGCTCGGCTTCATCAAGGAAGAGAAATCGTACGCCCGCACCTACGCGAACGCCCGCAGCGCTGCTGCCCAGCTCCGGTCGACGATTTCATCATTGAAAGAGGCGCATCTCCTGCTCCAGCAGCACGGCCAGACGCTCTGCCGCCTGTCCGCTCCGCGCTGCGAAGAGTGTCCGCTGGTCAACCGCTGCCCCTGGGCGAGCGCGCACCGAACGATTCCGAACACTTTGTCGCGCTGAACCCTCGCTTCGAGGAAACCATGGCGACATCATAGTCGTCAAAGGCACATGCGCGTTCGCCTCAACGTCAAACGACTCCAGGAGCTGCTCGCCTCCAGCGGCCTCAGCCAGAATCACTGGGCCATCCGCGTGGGCGTGTCGCGCGGTCACTGGTCAGAGATCGTCAACGGGAAGTATCCCTACCCCAGTGCCAGGACCCGCCAGCGAATGGTGGAAGTGCTGGCGGTGCCGCAGAATGAGCTCTTCACCGTCGAAGCGGGCGCCGAGAGCTGGAGCGGTGACGAGGGGGCCGGCCTCAGCGACCGATACCTGATCGACCGCGAGCTGGGCCAGGGAGCAATGGGGCACGTATTCGTGGCGCGCGACATCGCCCGGGGCCGGCTGGTGGCGCTCAAGATGCTCTCGCCCGAAGCCGTGGCCGGGGTCGGCGTCACTTCCTTCCTGCGCGAGATTTCGCTCATCTCCCGGCTCCAGCATCCCAACATCCTGCCGCTCTTCGACGCCGGCTCCACCGGCGACCGGCCCTTCTACGTGATGCCGCTGGTCCGCGGCGGCTCCCTGCGCGATCTGCTGCGCCGCCAAACCCGTCTGGCGCTGCCACTCGCGGTGGCGCTGACCCGCGGCATCGCCGCGGCGCTGCAGCACGCCCATGGCGAGCAGGTGCTGCACTGCGACGTGAAGCCCGAGAACATCCTGCTGCACGAGGCGCATGCCTGGGTGGCCGACTTCGGCATCAGCCGCATCCTGCACGCCGAGGTGTCGCAATGGCGGGTGCGCGAAGGGATCGACGTATCGGCGGGGACGCCGGCCTACGTCAGCCCCGAGCAGGCCAACGGCGACCCCGATCTCGACGGCCGGAGCGACGTTTACTCGTTAGGCTGCGTCGTCTGGGAAATGCTCGCCGGCCGCGCCCCCTTCGAAGGGGCGACCACCGACGCCGTCGTGGCCCGGCGCTTCTTCGAGCCGCCGCCGCCCCTGGCCCAGTACGCCCCGGAGCTTCCCCCCGGCGTGACCCGCGCCATCGGGCGCGCGATGGCGACCAATCGCGATCGCCGGCCTCAGACGCCGGTCGAATTTGCCGCCGAGCTCGATGCCGCGGCCGCGGGAGCACGGCGGACCCTGGTGCGGGTGAGTATCGCCACATCACGGGCGATCGGATCGCTGCGCCGGCGCGCCGGACGGCCCGCCGCCAACCGTTTCGGAGGATCGATGCTGGAGCTGCTCAACGACGCGCGCGCGACGGTCCAGAGCCTGGGCCGGAACTGGCGCTTCGCCGCCGCATTCGTGCTCCCGCTCGCGCTGGGGCTGGGTGCCGGCGCGGCGTTCTACTCGATCATCGACCAGGTGCTCTTCCGTCCGCCGCCGGGCGTCAGCGCACCCGGCGCGTTGCTCCGCCTCGCGGTGACGACGCCCGAACAACCCGATCCCTTCGCCATCGGAAATGTCAGCGTCGCGTGGATGGACTACGAGGCGCTGGTGCGGCACAGCACCACGCTGACGGGGATCGCCGGATACCTCAGCGGCCGGCAGAGCCTGGGCCGGGGCGAGGATGCGCGCAGCATCCCGGTCATGCTCGCGACGGCGTCCTACTTCCCGCTGCTCGGCGTGCGGCCCCAGATCGGCCGGCTGTACAGCGCCGACGAGGATGCGGCGACGGCGTCGGTCGTCCCCTGCGTCGCCAGCGACCGCTTCTGGCGCACCGAGCTGGGCGGCAACGTCGAGGCGTTAGGCACATCGGTGCTGGTGGGACGGCTGAGCTGCCGGATCGTCGGGGTCGCGCCGAAGGGTTTCAACGGCGCCGGCTTCACGCCGGTGGACCTCTACATCCCGCTGCGCGCCGGCGCCGAAGCATCGCAGGGAGACGGCGAGCTGTGGACCAGCGACGGCAGCCACTGGATGCGGTTGATCGCGCGGGCCAGGCCGGGCGCGACGATCGCCGAGATCAACCAGGACGCTACGCGCGCCTACCGGACGAACACCGCGCGGACCCGCCGCGATCCCGCTCTCAAAGGCGGGATGGCCGCCGACCGCCTCCTCGGCAACGCGTCCGGCCAGGGAAGCCAGCGCCTGCGGCTGGACCGCTGGCTCGTCGGCGGCGCCGTCGCGCTGCTGCTGCTGGTGGCGGCGAACCTGGTGAACCTGCTGGTTGCGCGGAACCTGGGACGCATCCGCGAGACGGCCATCCGATTGGCGTTAGGCGGCAGCCGCGGCAGGCTCTTTCGCCACTACCTGCTCGAGTGCCTGATGCTGTCGGGGCTGGCCGGCGCGGCGTCGCTGGTCGTGGTCGCCTGGGCGGGGCCGGTCGCGCGGTCGGCGCTCTTTCCCGGCATCTCCTTCGCCGACGGACCGCTCACGTCACGCATCGTCATCCTGGCCATGGGACTCAGCCTGGTCGCCGGCGGCGTCATCGCCGCGATCACCGCGCTCTATGCGACATCGGTCGATCCCGCCGCGCTGCTGAATTCGGCGGGCGGTGTCCGCTCGACCGCGACCCGCGGCAGCCAGCGCGCCCGCATGGCAATGGTCGGCGTGCAGGCGGCGCTGTCGGTGGCGCTGCTGGTCGCATCCGCCGGCTTCATCCGGAGCTTCCGCACGGCGGCAAGCTCCAGCCTCGGCTTCGACATCAACGGGATGGTGTTCGCCGAGGTGCCGAATCTCGATGCCATCGACACGACGCAGGCGGGCCAGCTGGCCTTCTACCGGGGCCTCCAGGAGCGGCTGCGCACGGTCCCCGGCATCACCAACGTCAGCCTCGGCTACATGAATCCCTGGTTCTACAATCGCAACGAGATGCTGCGCGTGCCGGGCCGCGATACGCTGCCGCTGGTGCCGCATTTCGGCAGCCCGGCCTTCGACGCCGTAACGCCTGACTACCTGGCGACGATGAAGCTGCACCTGAGCGCCGGACGCTGGATTCTGCCGAGCGACGCTTCGGGTTCGGCGCCGGTGATGATCATCTCCGAGTCGCTGGCCCGGCTCTACTGGCCCGACGCACGGAACGTCGTCGGCCGCTGCATCCAGGTCGGCGAAGTGCCGGCCTGCCGCGAGATCGTCGGTGTGGTGCGCGACATCCGCTTCAGCGGCGGGCTCGATGATCCGGCGATTCCCTTTTACTACCTGCCGCTGGCGCAGTCGGCGCCGTACGGATTCGGGATCCGGCTCTTCATTCGTGTCGCCGGTGAACCAACGGAGATGGTGCCGATCATCCGGCGGATCGTGCAAAGCGCCCGCGCCGGCCTTCCCGCCGCCGACGTTCACCTGATGCAGGACCAGCTCGATCCGCAGCTCGCGCCGTGGCGGCTGGGCGCGATGGCCTTCACCGCCCTGGGCGGCGTGGCCGCCACGGTCGCGATCCTGGGCCTCTTCAGCATCATGTCGCGGCTGGTCGCCGAGCGGCGGCCCGACTTCGCCATCCGCCGGGCACTGGGCGCGCGCACCGGACAGATCGTGGCACCGGTGCTGGGCCGCGGGCTTGCGGTCGTCGCCACCGGCGCGGCGGCGGGGCTGGTGGTCACCTGGTCGTCGTCCCACTGGCTGCAGCCGCTGCTCTTTCACGTCGGGCTGCTGGATGCATCGGTCGTGGCGCCGGTGCTGGCCTCGCTGCTGATCGTGGCGCTCGCCGCGGCGCTGATGCCGGCCCGGCGCGCGGCCACCGCGGATCCGATGGACGCGCTGCGGGCTGACTGAGGAGCGTCGATTAGATTGCTCCCGTCATGCCCCCGGAAAATCCCACCCCCTTCGACCCGTCCGCCGACGAAGTCCGCGCCATGGGCCGCGAAACCGCCGAGTGGATCGCCCGGCACTACGAAGCCCTGCGCGAGCTGCCGGTCATTCCCGACACCACGCCCCCCGCCACCTTTGCGCTCTTCGACGAGCCGGTGCCGGACGGCGGAGGCGACTGGCGCGCGCTGCTCGAGCGTTTCAAGAACGACGTCGTCCCCAACTCGCTCCACCTGCCGAGCCCGCGCTATTTCGGGCTGATGAATCCGACGCCGCTGCCGATCGCCGTCTTCGCCGACGCGCTGGCCGCGGCCCTCAACCAGAACCTGGGGGCCTGGCACCATAGCCCTTCGGGCACCGCCGTCGAGCGCCAGGTGATCCGCTGGCTCTGCGATCTGGCCGGCTATCCCAAGGCCTCGTTAGGCAGCCTTACCAGCGGCGGCTCGCTGGCCAACACCACCGCGCTCAAGATCGCGCTGGCCAACAGGATTCCCGCCAGCACCCGCGCCGGTATCTGGGGACTGCCGCGCCGGCCGGTGCTCTACGCATCGGCCGAAGCGCACTTCTCGATCGAGAAGAGCGCCAACATCATCGGCATCGGCGGCGACAAGGGGGTGCGCGCCGTACCGGTGAACCGCCAGGGCAAGCTGGAGGTCGGGGCGCTGCGCTCGATGATCGCGTCCGACCGCGCCGCGAAGCTCGAGCCCTTCTGCGTCGTCGGCATCGCCGGGGTCACGAGCACCGGCGTCATCGATCCGCTGGATGAGATCGCCGACGTCGCGAAGGAGGCCGGGCTCTGGTATCACGTGGACGGGGCCTACGGCGCCGGCGGCCTGATGAGCGAGAAGCTCGCGCCGCGCCTCAAGGGAATCGAGCGCGCCGACTCGATCACCATGGATCCCCACAAGTGGTGGTACATGCCCTATCCCTGCGGCGCCACGCTGACCAGGGATCCCGAGGCGGGCCTGCGCGCTTTCTCGGCCAGCGACGTCTACATCCCCGACACCGGCCGCTCGATCGAGTTTCGCCACCATGGCCTCCAGGGCTCGCGGCCCTTCAGTGCGCTCAAGCTGTGGATGGCGATGAAACTGGTCGGCCGAAGAGCCTACGGCGCGATGGCCGAAGAGCAGATCGCGCTGACCGAGCGCTTCGTGAAGGAGCTGACGAAAAACGGCGACTGGGTCGCGGTGACGCCGGTCGAGACCGCGATCGCCTGCGTGCGGTACGTCGGCATCGCGCCCGACTGGGGCGCCGTCAATGAAAGGCGCCTGGACTCGGCACAGGACCGGATCGTTCAGCGCGTCCTTGCCTCCAGAAAACACTGGATTTCCGCCACGACCACCGTCGGCACGCGCGCGATCCGGGTGATGGTCATCAGCTACCTCACCCGCTGGAGCCATCTCGAGGAGCTGATCGGCGAGTTGAGAAGGGCGGCGCCGACCGAGGTCTCCGCTTGACCAGGGACCGGGACCGCTGCGCCTGGCCCAGAACTCCGCTCGACATCGCCTATCACGACGAGGAATGGGGCAAGCCGGTTCACGACGACCGGACGCTCTTCGAATTTCTCACCCTCGAAGGCGCGCAGGCGGGACTG